>NZ_AMZN01000056.1 GCF_000331535.1 Fulvivirga imtechensis AK7
CTACGTGCAGGTTCTTTTCTATCAGCTCGCCCAGCTCGTTGTATCTGTTCTCTGCCAGCAGTACTTCGCCCTGACCGGTGCCGTTCTTGAACAGCTCATGGTAGCCTTGCATCAGTCTGCCGGCATGGTCGTAGGTGTAGCGTTTTTTGATGCCATAGGTGTCTGTGTCTTTCTGGTGGCTGGTGTAGGTGGCCAGTGTCCAGCCGGGGAAGTTGTACAGGGTGCTGAAGCGGTCTATGCTTCCGCTATAGTTCTCGGTTACGGTCTGGATCACTCTGTAGCGGTCGTCATAGTAGGTGACGGTGCTCAGCCAGGTGTTGGTATTATCCAGCACTTTGGTCTTGCTGCCGGTAACCTGCCCTTTTACTCTGTCGAACTCGGTTGCAGGGAAGGTGTAGGTGCCTTGTGGGGTGGTTTGGGAGCCTAGCTGGGTGGGAACACTATAATTGTAGGTGGTGCCAAAATCAGGCAGGTTTTTGAAGGTGTAGTCATCGTAGTAGGTGACGGTGAGGTAGTCGTTGGCGGCTACTCCGGTGGGATAGCTTTGATCGGTGTAGCCGTGGATGGCGGTGCCTCTTTCTTCATAGAAGTCGGTGATGCCGGCTACTTCTGTTCGTATGTCTGCAACTTCCATAGCGCCTTTATCCACTATACCTGTGGCGATGGGTCTGTTGAGATGGTCGTACTTGGTGAAGGTCCACTCATTTTTGCCTTCTCTCTGGTTGCCATCCTGGGTCAGCACTTGTCTGTCTCTGTTGTCGTAGACCATATATATCCAGTCGGCTCCGGGTACGCGCTTTTCGATCAGGCGGTTGCGGTGGTCGTATTTGTATTGGAAGGCCCAACGGGCTAAGAGCGTAGCGCTGGGCGTATAGGGGAAAGCGGACGGAGTCCCTATTTGCTTTACAGCCTCTGGGGGTAATACAAATCTTAAGCGACCATAATTATCATAGATGTAGTAGGTGTCAGCCCAGGTAGCAGCCGATTCATCGGCCTGAACTCTTTTCAGAGTGGTTTGACCCCTTCTTTTTGTGTATTCCCTTGTGGCATGACTTTCTTCATCCACAGTTTCAGTAACAAACAGGCTATTTACCTGATAGATCTCTGTAACCACGGGTTCTCCAGCATTGTTTACATCCCAATGGTATACACCATCAGCGGTACTGTTGGAAAAATAGTTAGTTTGTATACCTCGTTCTTGTGACGTCCCTGCCGTAGCAGCCCAATCGGCACCCGGAGCAAAAGTAGCTTCACTTCTTCCTGTTGAGGAGCGCTCCGGCTGGGTGTAACTAAACGGAAAATATGACGAGGCCACGTCAGGAGTCGATTGATAATAATTCCTTTGATCGACTATCGGATTGACATTCAAGGTTCCATCTTGAGTTACGGATGCATAAGGAAGATATTGTCTTTTAATATTTCCCGTTTCATCATATTCCACAGGAGTAACAAGATCGTTTCCGGAAGGAGCTCCCATTTTTACCACTTCCTGAACAGGCCTTCCCAGGCCATCGATGTATTGGGTAGCCATTTGCAATTTTTCCGGATCGTTTTCCATATCCAGGTCACTGCCGTAGCCAACACTGGTAGATGGTTGCAAGAAGTTATAGGTTCTCACAAAGTTTACCTTGGCTGTATTATAACTATATGTTGTAGGGTGATGGTTAATCACCTCTACACCTTCACTGGCCGGACCCCAACAGCCATTGCTACTCTTCCCTCTTACAAAGTAAAAGCCTGGTACTGGATCGTTGACCACACTCGGTGATATATCTTCCTTCATACCTTCTTTTGACGTTTGAATGTAATAGCTCGTAGATGTGTCATTCGTATTATTCTTATACAGACTTACTGAATAGATCGGATCCGCAACCGCTTCGGTGTAGGGTCTGGCTGGCACATCAACTGCATCAAACGTATTTACCTGTAGTGGAACCAATGGTGTTGAACAACCTTGTTTTTCAAAAGCCACATAGTAAGTGGTGTTTGCTTCAATCGGCCCCTCAGGAAGTTTATTTACCGCTGTTTTCTCTATTAACTCCTGATTTCCGTTATACCACACATAGATGGTCGGCTGAACTTGCGGATTATCCACGCCCAGTTCCAATTCAGTTCCGGGACACACTGTTCTGGTGCTGGATGCAGGGGTTACAGGCAAGCTCCTCACTGTAAGTTGCAAAGTGTTTGACGCTATCGTATTATTACAAACACCAACCGCCTGCGCTCGCCACATGGCGCTTGTATAGACTGAAATGGCAATTGATGTGGCTGTACCTTCAGCCTCCGTGCTCCAATTAGCTCCGTTGTCAGTAGAGTATTGCCACTTAAGATTGGTTCCCGAAAAGCTGACAACTGATAACGTTACTTCTTCACCTTCACAGATCTCCTGTGTATTCAATGAAAAAGTACCAACAGCAGGGTCAGGTTTTATTGTCACTGCAAGTTCCTGTGTTTCGTCAGCGGTACATGAAGCATTCTGCACTACAGCTTTGAACAAGGCATCCTCAGTAATAGAAATATTCTCCACCGAGCTTAGTGACTCCCAGTCATGAACACCGGATTTTTTATACCATTCGATGCTGTTTCCTACATAGTCGTTTAATGTCAATGAAAAAGCTTCATTCCTGCAAACTTCAGGGGCACCTGTAGAGATGGATATATAACCGGCTTCACTGGCTTGTTCTTTTGTAATAGTCAGGGCATCTCCGAATTCTTCACCACAATAAGTACCTTTCACAACAACTCGAAATGCGGTGGTATTGGTTACTGTGAAAGTCTCTTGTTCATTAGGCATGATGTGATCATTGGCTGGCTCCCATTGCCCCCACACTCCACTGACCTGCTCTCTTTTCTCCCATCTCTCAAAAGAGCCTGAGTAACTGCTTACGGATAAAGTGACGGTATTACTTCCTCCGCAAAATACTGCAAGGCCGGAGGTTAATGTCAGATCTCCTGTTGAGGGTCGCAACTCAACCGTTACCGTTGCGGACGCTGATGGCAACGTTTCGTTACAATCATTTTTTACAATAGCCCGATACATTGTTGTTTTTTGTAAGTTGCTATATGAATAGCTTGTTGAGTTGCTCTCCACAGCTAAAACCCATCCGGACCATTGTGAAGTGATTTTATCATATTCATTCTTTTGCCATTGAACAATAGTACCCACATGTCCCGATAATGATACCGTGCCGCTACCGCCCTGACAGACCGTATGGGATGTGCCAACGAATCCGGGAACTGGAGGGTCTTTAATGGACATAGAAATAATATTGGTAGTTTTTTCATTGTTACACAACGGTTTGGTAACTACTGCCTTATATTCAGTATATTTGGTAATACTGATATTACTTATTGAACTGAGAGGAACCCAATCATGAAACTCTTCTTTTTCATACCAGTTAACAGTACCATCCTGCCCGGTAATACTCAATGAAAATGTTTCTCCAATACAAACAGGGCCAGTCTTTGAAGCACTAATGGTGCCTGCAACAGCGGGGGAAGTTTCTGTAATCGTATAAGTGTTGTTACTGGGAACCTGAAGACAAACACCATCATCTGTAATCGCTCGAAAAGCCGTTTCTACAGAAACACCATAACTGAGGGTTTCCGATCCGCTTCCGGCAGAAGTCCAGCTTCCCCATGTGCCGTTGGACTGGCGCACTCTTTTTTCCCAACGTTTGATTATGCCTTCATAGTTATTCAATTGAAGGGTGCCGCCTGCAGACTCTCCGGAACAGAAGGATGAACTGCCGGATAGCAGCGAGACGGTACCCCCGTTGGGTACTTCTACGTTCACCGTAGCTATTGATGATGTGACTGTGCTTCCGCACTTGCTTACAAAAGCCTTGTAACGTGTAACATACTGAACGTTGTTATCAATGAGCGATGTGCTTGTGTTGCTGATATCCTGCCAACTACCATTGTTTACGGATTTTTGCCATTGAACTACATTTCCATTATAACCACTGAGTGTAATTGTCGCACTGCTACCCTGACAAACTGTTGGAGTATTGGCAGTGGCCGTTCCGCCTCCTACAGTTTCAACTGTAACGGGTATATTGCAATAGCCGTTCGGGTCATTTAAATCAGTAAAAGTCACGGAATGGTTGCCCACCTGTGTCCATGTTACAACAAAATCTCGGACTCCAATTCCCGTAGGAGGATGTGTGCCTCCGCCTGAAAGGCTCCAGCTAAATTTTGTACTGGAACCTGTATAGGTATAAGTAACTGTGGTGTTGATACATACAACACTCATATTTGAATTGGTAATATTCTGGCATTGAGAATACACAGCATAGGTACCGAAACAATAAAAAAGTAGTAGGAAAAAAGCGCTCTTCATCAGTTGCTCTGGCTATATTGGTATTTGTATTTCTTCAGTATATTTCCCTGATCATCTTTGATCTCAAGGACGCGGCCCAGATCATCATAGTCATAGTAGCTGGTGACATTATTTGAATCTGTAATGGTGGATACGCCAACACCAAGATCATAGGAGTAAGTGGTCATTTCAGCACCTTCCGGATAAACACGAATCTCATCAATACGGGTACCTGATGTAGCTATTGTTGGTGTATAATCGAGTTCACCACTGAATACCCAATGATCGGTATCCCAGTACCAGTAACTCATTTTTAGTTGCTCTCCCTGAGGTTGGTCTTCGACTGGAATCGTAAAGCTTCCTGAATCATGGTATTTATCTCCTGTTCTTGCATTACCTTCAATTCCGGCTTCTTCAAAGCCATTGAAATAAATGTTTGTGGCCCCCGCCCCTGAAGCAAATGCAACCAGCTTTGTATCATTGTATCCCCAGATAAATGAGCGTTTGACGCCATCCGCACTTACAATTTCCTTTGGGTTGTTTGAAGTGTCGTAATAAAACAATTCCGTATCCAGAGCATAGCTGATTTTATCAACCTGAGCAGGATCATGAGCAGGAAGAGGGCGCTCGGTATTATTCTCATACCTGTAAATCGCCATCTGCTGCCCCAGATCGTTATAGGTAATGATATTACCTGAAGATTGGACACCGTTCAGGCTTTTCTCTACCTTAACAGGAGAAGATACAATATGCTTTGCTTTAAGTGTCGCGAAATTCTCAATGTCATTAAAGTCATCCGGGTATCTTATCCTTTGCTCTTCAATCACCTGTCCGGCTCCATCCAATATACGCTTGGAGGTAAGCAATCCATGGGTTTCATTATCATAGGTATACTCTTCCCTGGTAACGACAGGATTCAATCCATTTTCATCGTATACCTTTTGCGTAATGGACGTAAGGTAATGCCAGTAACCTATGTTCTTGTATTCCAATACATCCAGGTGATCCAGCGCTGAGGGAATGGTAACATGATCTCCGGGATTCATTCCGTTACACGGGTGGCTCCAGGTAGCAACCAATTCCGTATTGCTTCCTTCTGCAATGCAAACCCATCCCAGGTACGAGAGACTGTATTTATGTTCATGACTAACAGTGCAGTCATGGTAGCTGATCACTTTATTTACATCGGCCTCACCACATAGATAGATAGACTCAGGAGGACATGTAGGCTGGTAAAGCTTGCGGACAACCAGGGCAGGTACTTCTCTTTCATTTCTGGTATCGGTGGTATATTCATTTTGTACGTCTCTCACTAAAATGGAATTTCCCCTGGCATCGGTTTTATACGTCTTAACTCCTTTTTTTAAGCCATTATTCCAGCCAAAATTGGTATTGGGAGCCCCAACGATAGGTTCTCCCCAAACAATCAGACCGGGGGTATCAAAATGGATATTAAATTCATGTTCCTCGGCTCCGTTGAACCCGCTCTCGCCCTGGGTGATCACCACATGGCGGTAATAAATATTATTGCCTGAGGTAGGGTAAAGATTAACCAGGCTGTTGGAATACAAAGTAAGATAGGTACAGCTTACGTACTTATTACAAATAGGAACTGGCGGATTGTAGGAGTTGTCGTAACATATGAGTTTGTTGGTCTCAGATTTAAAGTAGTTAGGGGTACCACTTATCTCCCCGGATGACTCTAAAGAAGATAATCTGCCGTAGTGATACTTCTTCACTTGACCTTTTCCAGTAACAGGATCTACATTCCTTGCCTCCGCAATTCTTAACCCTCCTGTTACTACATTAGCTGGTTTTTTCCTTATTTTCTCAGGATAGTAGTCAAAGCTTGCACTGCCAGTTATTCCTCCTCGGCCTACTTCCAGAGCACATTTATAAAGATGATCGGCTGTAAGATTGAGATAGTAGCTTTGGCTTCCATCCGGAGTTAACGCTTGCCGGAAGACCTCGGAATTCGTCGTCAGGTCAGTAACTACCATAACTGCTTTATCGTGGGTCTCGTCAAGCATGTGCCCTTCCTCCATTGAAGCAGTGAGCAATATCTTTACCTCCTGATTTTGCACATTATATATTTCCAGCTCATCAGATCCTGTGAAAGGCCAGGAAGCCTGTCCCTGGGCGGTCAACGCCGCTGAACTTTTTGTCGGGTAAATTTCTTCATTTCCCCAGAACGTATTCGGTTCATAAACAAACTCGGAAGTACCGCCTGTCGGATAAATAATTTTCTTCAAAATTCCTTTGTCCGCATATTGTGGGTGGGGTTCCCGGTCAGCAGTAAGTCCTTCAAAAACTCTTCTGCCAAATACGTCCGTGATCTTTTCATCTCCTGCAACCAGGTATTCATTTTCCACACCATTAAAATAGCCCCAATGGTCGCGGGCATAGGATAGCCTGGGGGGCAGGGCATTTATATCTTCATATGTAAACTGGTATTTCTCGCCGAAGAGAATGCCTGCATCATCAGATTTCACAATGGATTCTAAAAACATTCTGTGTTTCCATTGCTCTTCGGTAAGTGTATTGGCAAAATTATTTTGGCTGTTAGAGAAAACGTATGAAAAGCTGAATTTCGAGGATTCTCCATCCGGTTGTACCACCTGTATTTCGTTAAGTTTGTAATCATGCACGTCCAACCTGTCCTTTGCTGCCAGGAAATTAACTTCACCAAAATTCTCGGACCAAATCCTGCTAAGTATCGATACCCCCAAATTAATTTTATTTACACATGTTTTTATGGGAGGTGATTGCGGACATGTTACTCCCTCACAATTACCTTCTTCAGAAGAGAATTTTGCTATTGTTTGTGAAACACCCGCTGCATAGACGTAAAAATCGTTGGTATATTCAAAATGAATAACATCTCCTAAAGGGTGTTCAATACTTGTCAGATACCACGCTGTTTCGCTGAAAAAGCTGTAATCCTTTCCACATCCAGAACCGGCATTGTAAGTCTTTGAAGTTTCAGTTGCTCCATTATTACCAAATGTATAGATCACACCATCAGGCGTTGTGATCTTAAAATACCCAACGCCGGGAGCCGTTGGTGTAAAAATCCGCTCGATCAGAAAATTCTGAAACGGCATCAGTACAGGTCTGCCATCACGATCAAAAACAAATTTACCAGTGAATCCAAGGAAATTAAATGTAAACAGGTCCGGTTGTGCATCAAATGTGGGATTATCGGCCTCAGCTTCTATGTACTCTATTGCCTCAGGTTCGGATAAGCTAATGTCTTCAGGGTACTCACGATGGTATTTTCTATCATCAGGTTCATCCCGAATAATGCGCGTAATCACCCCTCCTGCATTCAAGGACCATCCCAAACCTACCAAAGATGAAACTTGATCAATTTTAATCCCATTTGAATTATAACTCATAGAAATTGGCACCGAAAGATTCTTGGTTTTATAGGTATATAGAGGTATGTCTATATTGGGTGTTCCAGTGGCCAATCCTACAGGTACTAATCCATATTTACCCAACTCGCTAGCGGTAGGTGACGGGGGTAAAAAATCTTTATAACCTACGTTACTTTCATAGGTGTCCTGGGCATGAACAATAGACCCTAAAGAGGAAAGTATTAAAGCAGCAACTATAAATTTGCGGAACATGTTAATAAACAAATATTTAAAATATTAATAATAATATTTTTGCAAGGTAATATTATTTATTTTTTTATTCAAATGTCACACAAAATATTTTTGTAGCAATAAATCTCTATTGGGAGCAAAAAAAATACCCCGAGAACTTACATCCCCGGGGCATCTGTTTTTCAGTAATATCTGAGCCTACGAAATATCTATCTGCCTCCTGTTATCTTTCATTGCCTCCTCTTTCTTGGGTATATGGATAGTCAATATACCTTCGGAACAACTGGCGGATATTTCATCGCTGTTGATATGCTCCGGTAGTATAAAGGACCTGCTGAAGTAGGAGCATGTGAATTCATTTCTGATAAAAGATCTCTCCTGATTTTCTGTGTTTCTCTTTTCCGACTCACCGGAAATGGTGAGTATATTATCTTCTACCTCCAGTTTGTAGTCTTCCTTGCACATGCCAGGAGCCGCGAGCTCCAGTATGTATTCTTGTTTATTTTCTACTACATTAACTGCAGGTATATCGGATCTTTCCCTGATAGGATAATCTTCCAGGACGTCACGATTGGTGAAGCCGTCCCAGAAGCCTTCATTAAAATCTTGCCTTTTTCTGCGCTGATCTAATCCGTACAACATAATTCTATGAGTTTATGGTTATCAATAGTTACTTAAAAGTTAGTGTTTTTGCTTTTCTTTTAACTGACTTTCCCTGAGTTCGTTTCCTTCATGCAGGTCATCCTCAACTTCCGGATCCCGAGCAAGCTCTGCAGAGGCTTCCATTGCCTGTTCGCGGATCAATGTCAGGTCTTCAGTAATTACGTTCCACAACTGCTGATTATCCACTTCCGCTTCGACATTATATCGTGCATTTCTAAATCCGCTGAGTATATCGGTGTCGAAATTAAGGTCCGGCATGTCGTCAGCGTCATTGGCCAACTCAAAAGCAGCCTGGCCTATCATCTGCAAGTTTGTATAGATCTCCTCCTTTACCTGCTCCTCTTCGGTAAACTGCTGATAATTGAGGTCCTGAGCCAGCTCCTGTACCTCTTCAATTCCTTTTATAATATTGTTTAGATGTAGTTGTTGTTCTTCTCGTGTCATCGTTATTTAGGTTCAGTTATGTTAAATAATATCATTGTTTGTCTGGCGCTACTCTGAATTTTCCTTCTCCCTCCCCTTTACCTTCCCGGGGGTCAGTTGTATCATTTTTTATCGCTTCTTTATCCTCCACGGTATCCTGTTTAGGTTCGCATGACGCCAGCATGATAAAAACTGCGATAAAAGCACTAAGTATATATTTCATAGTTTTTTCATTTGTTGATCTACCATATAAAACGAAATTTTCATGCCAGCTTGATAACCGTTATTTATTCGAAATTAGGGTGATTTATTGGAAAAATGCTGTGTAAATGGGTCTACATGTGAGATGTTTCTTGTCTCTGGTTTGCTGATCCTTCAGCTTCTGCCACGGATCAGGGGGATCATGAATATTTTCTCCGTTGCTCTTCGAAAATTCCAGTATGACGTGGTGGTTTATGATTTCTGTTCCTCCTGTGTGATTTCTGTTCCTCCTGTGCTTCCTCAGTGGTTAATGATGGCACCCCCCACTGGCTGGGAAGTTACTTCCGTGACATGCCATGCAGCAAGTCAGCAGGTATATATATTCAGGTATAGATTATACATTAAGAACAAAACTAAAGTAAGTCGGAGAATAGAAAAGTGGGCAAAGCACGGAAGTAACGTCCGCGCTAGCTGGAGGTTCTCATCCGCTATACAAAACGACAAAACCCTGGTAGAACTTTTATTCGATCTGCCAAGGCTTTTTATTCTTTCCCTTTGAGGCGCTGAGCGGATTCGAACCGCTGTAAAAGGTTTTGCAGACCTCTGCCTAGCCACTCGGCCACAGCGCCATTGTTTTCAATATTACCGCAAAACAAATGTAACATTTCCCCCACAGTTTGAAACCACATTCTGATTTCAGGTCTGCAAAACTATGAATTCTCGGAAATTGTTCAAAGGTATTTCAAGTTTTCGTAGAATTTTATTATCCGCAAGCAACCACAATTGCCTATCCCTTAAATCAAGTACTTTTTTTGTACTTCATCAGGTAGGCATAAATCGCTTTAACCTCTTTTTAAAAGTAGCAGCCAACTCATGGTTCTTTGTGAGTATCTCTATCCGAATGGGAGGATACTCCTCCTCAACTTTAATAATGATCATGATATCATCATCCAGGTAATGTAGGTACTCCACATCTTCTATAAGCCAAAGCACTTCTATGATCTCTTTATTGGCCTGGATAATTTTATTTTCGTCCTTAAGTTCGTTCTGTATGTTAAGTTTAAGCATTAATGAAAGAATGTAATTTAAAACACCATTTTTGTTAATCAATATAACCGTTTTAATCAATTACACAAAACGCTTTTGTAGTATTTTGCATACATGCTTCACATTGGGGAAGAGATCCGGAAGGTATTTAAGGAAAGTGGGCTTACTGTAGCAGAATTCGCCAGAAGAATAGATACAAGCCGCGAAAATGTGTATGGTATTTTTAAAAGAAAAAGTATTGACACGCGGCTCCTTCAAAAGATATCTGATGTATTAGATCATAATTTCTTCAAATACTATGTAAATCCTGAAGAACTATACCCGGAAATAGCCTCCCTCCAAAGAAAACTGGAAGTAGCCGATCAGGAAATAGCTTATCTTAAAAAGATCAACAAACTGCTTGAAAAGAAAAAGTAAAGGGGAACGGTTAGGATCAAGTCGAAAATCTGTGATACCCTGGCTTTTCAGGCTCCCAACTTTTTCGCCTGTTCCTTACAAATATCACCACGTCATCCTGAAATTTTTGGATAGGAACGGAGAAAATATTCCGAATACTACCCAAACAAGGCAGAAGCCTGACCTCATGTGATGTCACAAGATCAGAAAGATCCCTGATCTCCAATATGCTGTGCGTCTGGAATAACGAAAAAGGAAAAGACTGTGAAAGAAGAACAGCTTATGCTTAGGACACCCCACATATTTTCTATGCTATCGCGTACACATCAACTCCTCTTCGCTGTTCAAGCCAACATAGTTAACGCTTTTCCCATCATTAGGTAAGTCGATCGTGAAGGAAGTACCTTTTCCCTCCACACTCTTGACTTCAATGGTGCCACGCATTTTTTCCACCGCCTTTTTAACTATAAACAGTCCCAGTCCATTGCTTCCATTATCAGTGAGTACTGATTTAAAATTTGCCTTGAAAATATGCGGCAACTGTGCTTCTTTTATGCCAATGCCATTGTCGCTTATCACCAATCTTACTCCATCTTCAAGATCGCTTATTGAAACATTGATCCTGGATTGAGAGCAGTTGGTATTTCTGTATTTGATTGCATTTTCAAGAAGGTTCTGAAAGATTGATTCCAACATCGGTTTGGCAGCATAAAAGGTGGTGTTATTTTCTATTTTGGTATCAATATCAACATCAGAAAAACCGTTGATGTGCCCGAGCGAAATAAATAATTCGCGGACGAGGGCGTCAAAATTGATCGGGATGCGGTCGATACCATCCCTTCCATCCTGAAACATATTTAAGGTGTTCATGATCTTCTCCTCAAGCTTATCCACACACTGATTGATCATGTATAGATATTCCTTTGCTTCTTTGTCCCGGATCTGGGTGTCAGCAAACTTTAAAATTCCTTTTAACGAGTTGACGGGGCTTTTAAGGTCATGAACCAACTGGTTGTATTTTATATCGTTATCTCCACCTGCAAGGGAAGATTTTAGTACGCTTAAAGGTATTTCTGAATTATCAACGTAAGGTATATTGCTCATCATCACGTTTACTCTTTATTCATATCGGTTTAGCTTCACACCCTCATAGTGCCTAAAACATGCCAAATGAAAAATGCCTTTTACAATTCATAAAGGCATTCTGCGTTGGAACTCATGGTAGACATAAGACCACACTTGTGGAAATCTTCTACAAGATCTAAAAACTAGCTGGTTTTGAAGCTTTTACAGAGCAAATCATCCATAAAAACAAAAGGCAACTCATTTTGAGCTGCCTTTCCTGATACATCAAAAAGAATAATTATTTCTCTTCGTCTTTGCCTTCTTCCTTCTCTGCTTTAGCCTTATCAGCTTTAGCTTTGCCTTCCTCAGCTTTAGCAGTTGAAGTTTTACCTTCCGGCAACTCTTCTTCTACTTTCTCAGCTTTAGACTTCTGAGAATCATCTTTCTTACTCTTTTTCTCTTCTTTCACACCTTCTTCAGGGGTATTACCCTCCATTTTATCTTTAAGGGCGCTTAGCGCCTCAAGATCACCCAAGGTTGACTTTTCAGTATCGCTATTGATTTTGTTAACAGCGCTACCCTTGGCTTTCTTCTTGGGAGCTCCTGCCGCTGCTTTTGGTTTCTCTTCTGTTTTAGAGTAAACCGCACGGTGCGAAAGAATTATTCTCTTATCATCTTTAGAGAATTCCTGAACTTTAAAATCTAAAGTCTCACCATTTTCTGCTTTAGAACCGTCTTCTTTTGTCAGGTTCTTAATAGAGCAGAACCCTTCGATACCATACGGTAACTCAAGAGTGGCTCCTTTTTCATTTTGGTTGATAACAGTACACTTGTGAACTGACCCCGGAGTAAATACTGTCTCGAAAGTATCCCAAGGGTTCTCTTCAAGGTGCTTGTGGCTTAATGCCAGTCTCCTGTTTTCAACATCGAGCTCAAGAACTACTACTTCAAGCTCATCCCCAACTTTAACAAACTCGGAAGGATGCTTGATCTTCTTAGTCCATGAAAGATCTGAAACGTGAACCAGGCCATCGATACCTTCTTCAAGCTCGATGAACAAGCCAAAGTTAGTCAGGTTTCTAACTACACCTTTGTGCTTGGTACCTACAGCATATTTTGTAAGTACATCCTGCTTAGTCCATGGATCTTCAGTCAGTTGCTTAATGCCCAACGACATTTTTCTGTCATCTCTGTCCAATGTCAACACTACTGCCTCTAACTCATCACCAATGTTGATGAAGTCCTGAGGGTTTCTCAAGTGCTGTGACCATGACATTTCAGATACGTGGATCAGGCCTTCAACGCCAGGCTGGATCTCCAGGAATGCACCGTAATCAGCCACGTTAACGATCTTACCTTTAACTTTTGACCCAACATCAAGGTCTTTAGGAAGAGAATCCCAGGGATGAGCAGTAAGCTGCTTCATACCCAAAGAAATACGTTTCTTATCTTCATCAAAATCAAGAACAACTACTTTCACGGTTTCGTCAAGGCTTAATACCTCTTCAGGGTGATTGATCCTACCCCATGAAATGTCTGTGATGTGAAGCAATCCGTCAACACCTCCCAGGTCAATGAACACACCAAAGTTGGTCATGTTCTTAATAGTACCTTCAAGTACCTGACCTTTCTCAAGGTTATTGAGGATCTCAGCTTTTTGTTCTTCAAGATCTTTCTCGATCAATACTTTGTGAGAAACAACTACGTTGTCGTTAGTATAGTTGATTTTCACTACTTTCACTTCCATTGCCTTATCAACGAACACATCGAAATCTCTGATAGGCTTCACATCAATTTGTGAACCTGGCAAGAAAGCTTCAACACCATATATATCAACGATCAGACCACCTTTAGTTCTTCTCTTTACAAAACCTTCGATAACAGAATCGTTTTCGTAAGATTTAGTGATATTATCCCAGGCCTGAACGATCTTCGCCTTTCTTCTGGAAAGTACCAACTGACCGTTAGCGTTCTCCTGCTCTTCGATGAAAACTTCTACTCTGTCACCTACTTTCAGGTTTGGAAGATCTCTGAATTCAGTAGCAGATACTAAACCGTCAGATTTAAATCCGATGTTAAGTATAACATCGCGATCGTTGATACCTACAACGGTACCTTCAACTACTTCTTTCTCCTCGATAGTTGTCAATGTATCTTCATACATTGAGGCCATCTCATCTCTCTTCTTTTTGCTGTAGCCTTCGCCAAAACCTTTGGTCTCGAAAGCCTCCCAATCAAACTCTTCAGTCTTAGCTTCCTCTTTTTTAGCGGCAGCTTTTTTGGGTTTTTCTTCAGCTTTCACCTCTTCTTTTTCTTCAGCAGCGGCTTCGGCCTTTTCTTCTTTAGCAGCCTGTTCTGTAGTTTCAGTTGCTTCGTTTTTTGCAGAGTCTACGTTTTCTTCTGCTGCAGTATTTTTTTCTTTTGCCATTATTTCTGCTCTTTTATACATGCTACCCCAGAGCAATCAGGCAGCAAATTTGGTTGTTGATCATGTACTGACAAAAACAATACATGCCCGTTCACCCGAACGGGAGCGCAAAGTTAAGAAAAAATATTATTGTAAGCTAATACCGATCAGCACAAAAGCGAGCAGGAAAGCGCAACCTGAATCATTGGTTAATTATTGTTGATGAAGGGAATATCTTTTCACGGAACAAAGAATAACAACAAGCGCAAGTATAATAGTGTCTGTAAGAAAACTCACAACTCATCGTTATGGCGAACGAAGTGCGGCAATCCCGTGCATTAAGAGGGGATCGCTTCGATTCCTCCCCGTGGCAGGCGCGATGACGGCAAGAGTTTTCTTGCAGACACTAAATAACAGCCCGCCATCTTCCATACTCCTCTACACCCAAAGCGGTCAGGTGCAAAAAGACGGCCCCTGTCATTATTTCCCAGCGCAAGCAGGGCACCCAGCCAGGCGGTAGCAGGTACAAGCAGCAATACAGCCGCCACCAATTCTGCAACTCCTGATCCTATTCTTCCCCACGGCTCCATGCCAATAGTCGTAAAGATATAAACGCTTTCAGCCGCCCCTGTAAACTTAAAATAAAGGGTTTGAAGAAGAATTACAGCGGCTACAATACGCGCGATCCAGGATGAAATTTTCATTTAAACGCTTGGGGAAACTATTTCAGGTCCTCAAAAGACAGTGTTCCCGTGGAGTAATCTAACAAAAGTTCCTGGAACATCAATGTGTATTTGGCTCTTGCAAAGTCCGTTTGAGCCTGTACCAGGTCCTGGTTGGCTTGCGTGTATTCCACCAGGTTAGATATGCCCAATTCATACCTTTCCCTTCCAAGCTCAAAGGAAAGTTCTGCTGCTTCCAACTGAGTTTGTGCCACTTGATATGTGGTAACCGCATCCTGCAAGTTTTGATAAGCCAGCAAAACCTGAGACTTTACCTGTAATTCAAGGTTTTCGACATCAAGAGCAGCATTTTCATAAGTCACTTTGGATTGCACCACATTAGAGCGTGTTAACAATCCGTTGAAAATCGGTATAGTGAAGCTTATTCCGTAAGTCTTTTGCACGTTATCCTCCAGAAACTGCTGCTCGAAATTTCGATTTGTACCACCATGAATGTAGTTGTAAGCCGATCCATAATTAAAGAATGCGCTTATGGAGGGATAATAGTTACCCTTCATAGCCCTATAGTTGAATTCCATAGAAGACTCATTATGTTTCGCTCCTGCAAGATCAGATCTGTTTTCCACCGCAATTGCATATAGTTCATCCGAGGAGACATTTGCATTTACCTCATTAACATTCCAGGCCGGCTCCTCAATGTTAAAGTTAATTAACGGATCGAGCTGAAGGGTTTGAGCGAGTTGCGCTTTATCATTTCTAAGAGCGTTTTTGGCTCTTAATAAATTCAATTCGGCATTTTTCAACTGGTACTCCTGATTAGTAGCATCCACCGCAGCCCTACTGCCTGCTTCTACATGCAAATTGATCTGCTGTAACTGCGTCTGTTGAGTCTCCATGTTACGTTCAGCAATTTTAACCAGTTCAGTATCTAAAAGACATTGTAAATACCGCGTAGTCACCAGTTGGATAATATCCTCCTTGGTTCTCTCTACCGTTTCTATCTGCGCCTCAAATCTATACTTCGAAGCTTTATAACTATTTAATTGATTAAACCCCTGAAAAAGAGGCATTGATGCCCTGAAGGTTGCATTGGTAAAATCCAACAAACCGTTTACCACCCTACCTTCTTGTTGGTTGAAAGAATTTCCATCATTTCTGCCGGTGTTTCCGGTAATGGATAATGACGGCCCCATCTGCAATAGATTAGAGGTCTTTGACATACTGGCACTGCTCAGTTGATTTTGTTGCTGCTTTAATGAAATATTATTTTCCAAGGCCAGCTTTACAGCCTCCTTAAAAGTAAGAGGAGAATCTATAGTAGTTCCTTCCTGCCCAAAAGCTGCTGAGCAGAGTAATACAATAAGTGTTGTTGTTAAACTTATCCTATTTATCATGAGTATTAATTTAGTATTGAGATATGAGTATTGAGACTTTGGTACCACCTTGCTACTTTTTCTTTTTTTTTTAAAAGAACTCAAGACTCACCATTATTTATTTTACCTATTGCTTCTGCCAACGTCCGATATTTATCTTCTACCTGCCCTGATCACAGCTATCGGGTTTGATATGGCATAGCTTTATGCCTATATCTTAAGTACTTCTCAGTTTGACGCGATTTTTTCCTGTTTTGTGTCCGATACGATTGCACCATCTACCAATCTGATAGTTCTGCTACCATACGCAGCATTTGCTTCAGAGTGGGTGACCTGAATGATAGTCATACCTTCCTGATTGAGTTTTTTGAATATTTGCATGATCTCATCTCCCTGCTCAGAGTGGAGATTACCGGTAGGCTCATCCGCGAGTAGTAACTTTGGCTGACCGATTATAGCCCTGGCTACACCTACTAATTGTTGCTGTCCGCCTGAAAGCTGTTCAGGGAAAAGATCTTTTTTGGCTACCATCTGAAAGCGATCCAGCATTTCAGCGACCATACTCTTTCTTTGCGAACCTTTTACACCTTTATAAAGCAAGGGAGTCTCAATGTTTTCATATACAGTAAGCTCATCGATCAAGTGGTACGCCTGAAATATAAAGCCGATGTAGTGTTTGTGCATCTCAGACTTTTTGCGTTCCTTCATTTTATGCACCGGCTCATCAAAGAAATAATATTCACCCTGTGACGGCTCATCCAACATCCCAATAATGTTCATGATGGAGGATTTACCCGCCCCACTGGGGCCCATAATAGTTACAAATTCACCCTGCTCCACATCCAGATCTATCCCCTTTAAAATAAATGTCCGCTGAAACCGCGAATCTACGTACTTGTCGACTTCCCTAAGTTTGATCATAACAGTTTTTTCTTTACAGTTTTCCTTTTGCCAATAAATATGCCAACTAAAAAAATACCCTTAATAGGGTGAATTTATGCACTTTTCTTTAATTTAACCAATAACATCTGTCCGCTTATGGAATAGAGTGTCTGATACCGGACAGTTAACAAATAATAACGACAACTTTCAATCAGGTTAGTCGTTGGAGAAATAGTAATTAGGTCTCTAAGAAAACGCCAATGTCTGCAATACGCTTGCTCCAAAAATGCTCTTCCCGACAACTGTAGGGGACTCCGTTTTTGGGACTTCATCCCACTCTTTAGCGGGAACGTTTTCTTAAAGCCACTTAGAGTTTTCTTACAAGCACCAATTACAAATAAAATGGATAACTCATTTATACAACAGATTTACAAAGTCCATCAGGAATGTACCCGTTGTCCCTCTTCTGCTGATATTAAGCGTTTCTTTTCGGATCTTCTTGGAGTGCTTTTTCCCAATTTCGCCAGTAAACCTGTGCATTCACTGACGGAACTCGAAGAACGCGTTATCGTTCTTCGAAAAGACATGGAATCCATTTTGTATAGCAATCTGGTTAAAGGAAGTAATGATCCCCAAAAGATCATAGATACTTTTTTTGATAAGATGCCAGAGGTATATGACCGACTACAGAAAGATATCGATGCCACTTATGAGGGAGACCCTGCCGCACGCAGCCGTGAAGAAGTAGTGAGGGCATATCCCGGCTTTTATGCCATAGCAGCGTACCGGGTGGCTCATCTGCTTGCTCGTTTAGGGGTAAGTACCGTACCTCGCCTGATCACCGAACATGCACACAGCAAAACCGGCATTGACATACACCCAAAAGCTACCATTGGTGAGTATTTTTGCATAGACCACGGCACTGGTATCGTTATTGGCGAAACCACCATAATAGGTGATCGGGTTAAAATATACCAGGGAGTAACACTTGGAGCCCTCAGCGTGAGTAAGAGAGATGCCGAAAGACAAAGACACCCTACGATAGAGGACAACGTGGTCATATATTCCGGGGCAACCATACTAGGAGGAGAGACGATTATCGGCCATAATTCCATTATTGGCGGCAATGTTTGGCTTACCAGAAGTGTACCTGCATACTCCAAGGTATATTACCAGGCACATATGCACAATAGCAAAGACGACACAACTGATTTAATAATTTTGAAATAAATACACTTTATGACCATTTTCGATTTAATTGGGAATACTCCTTTGGTAAAGATCAGCAGAATACCTGTTTCAAAAGGGGTAACTATATATGCAAAGCTTGAAGGGCAGAATCCTGGCGGTAGTGTAAAGGACAGAGCTGCGTATAATATGATAAAAAGCGCGTTGGAGCGTGGAAATATTTCAAAAGGAGACAGGTTGGTGGAAGCTACCAGCGGTAATACCGGAATAGCGCTGGCCATGATCGCCAGGTTTATGGGGGTACACATGACTTTAATTATGCCTGACAACTCAACCCCTGAGCGGGTAAAGGCCATGAAAGCGTATGGAGCTGAAGTAATACTTACTCCTGCAGATAAAACAATAGAATACTCCAGGGAGCTGGCTGAAAAAATGGCGGATGAAGAAGGTTATTTTATGCTCAATCAGTTTGCTAATGAGGATAACTACCGCATGCATTATGCCACCACCGGCCCCGAAATATGGAAAGATACCCAGGGGAAAGTAACACATTTTGTGTCCGCCATGGGTACTACAGGCACTATTATGGGTGTTTCCAGGTACTTAAAAGAACAAAATTCTAATATACAAATTGTGGGCACACAACCTACGGAGGGCTCCAGTATACCAGGTATCAGAAGGTGGTCGCCCGAATTTTTACCGAAAATTTTTGAGCCTAAACGTGTGGACAGAACAGTAGATGTAAGTGAGGCCGAGGCAACGGTAATGACCCGCAGATTGGCCACCGAAGAGGGTATTTTGGCAGGTATGAGTAGCGGGGGCGCTTTGGCCGCGGCCCTCACAATTGCCAATGAGCTTAAAAATGGCGTGATCGTATTCATCGTTTGCGACCGTGGAGACAGATATCTTAGCTCAGATTTATTTGCATAATGGTGAACATTTTTACCTTGATTGCTCTTATATAGAGAATAAATTGCTTTAGTGCATATTAAAGCAATATCTTTGTACCGTCAAAAGGAATTAGGATTTGAAGAAGAGGTATATATTTTCTATTCTGCTGTTTTTTTTCGGCATAAGTTTTATACTGATATTCAGTTCATCTAGTAGTAATACTGCTAGAAAGCCTTTTGGGGAGCCTGAAATAATAAAACCGGCTCAATACCAGCCTACAAATGATGACAAAGCTTTTCTAACGCTCTTTGAAGCCTATTTGGAGGGTGCTTTTATAAAAACAAACACTCCCGGAGCCTCATTGGCCATTGTAAAGGATGGAACTGTTATCTACCAAAAAGCTTTTGGTGTAAAGTCAGCCGGAGGTAAAGACTCCGTAGATATAGACACACGCTTTCGAATTGCCTCGGTATCCAAGGGCTTCTCCGCTGTGTTGGCTGGTTTGGTTGCCAGAGACAGCCTTTTATGTTGGGACGATAATATGATCCATTACCTGAAATACCCCGTTCAAGGTAAAATGAAGGATATTACGATTAGAAATATTCTTTCCCACACCTGTGGCTTTCAGTATCAGGCTTATAGCACATTAGTTGAGGACGAGCTGCCCCGGGATGCAATAATTTCCAGATTGCTTACCCTAAAATTATCCCGCCATCCCGGAGATATACATAGCTACCAAAATGTAGCCTATAGCTTAATAGAGCCAATTTTAGAATCAATTTATGACAGGCCCTTCACTGAGTTGATGACCGATCAGATATTTACGCCTTTGGGTATGTCACATACCACAATAAGCTATGACTCTATGATCAATGGGGTTAATGTGGCTATGCCGCATGGTTACCGCAGAGGAGCCTTCGTTCCTGCCACCATTAAGTCCAGCTACTACAATGTGGCTGCTGCAGGAGGTATTAATTCCAGTATAAGTGATATGGCGCAATGGCTTCGGGCTATGCTGGGCTATCGCCCTGAAGTTGTTCCACATGAAGTGCTTGACCAGGTATTTGAGCCAGTTATAAGCATGAGAGTAAAAAATCCGTACTTCAGCCAGTTGTACAAGCCCAGAAGCGGATACTATGGCATGGGCTGGAGAATTATAGAATATCCGGAAGACACTATCATCTACCATGGTGGATATGCCAATGGGTATAAGAGCGGAATAGCTTTTGACAGGGACAAAAAGATCGGCATCTGCGTACTCACTAATGCTCCCAGCAAATTCTCCAACCTCGTTCTTACGCAGTTCTTTACTATGTACAACGAATACTTTGAGCAGAAAAAAAACTTTAACGGTACCGATCTGGTTGTGATGAATTAATTGCTTCCCGGTTGTAGTTTTTGGCTTACCTATATCACTCGTTCCGCAGGCTGTCGACAGGATTTGCTTTTGCAGCATTAACAGATTGCAAGCTGATCAATAACCACGTGGGAATGATTGCAAGTACCGCCCCTGCAATGAAGACCCATACCTGAAGCTCAATATGATAAGCAAAATCAGCCAGCCACATATCAGCAAAGTACCATGCTACGGGCACTGAAAGTATAAAAGCAATCAATACAAGCCTAACAAACTGCCTGCTCAATAGTGTGACAATATTTTGCCAGCTTGCTCCCAGCACTTTTCTAATACCTATTTCCTTGGTTTTCCGTTCTACCGTGTATGAACAAAGACCTGTCAGCCCCAGCAGGGATAGAATAATTGCCACACAAGTGAGTAAACCCATGGCCTTAGCCAATCTCTTATCTTTTTCGAGCATTTTTTCATAATTCTGATCAAGAAAAGCGTACTCAAACCCGGCTTCAGAATTACGCTTATGCCATAAGCTTTCAATATTTTTCAGAAGACTTTGTACTTCTACATTCTTTTCTGTTTTTACCAACAGTGTATTCTCATCAGGGTGCATATTATTGCGGTTAAACAGCAGCAGTGGGCTTATCTTATCTCTTATCGATTTAAAATGAAAATCGCTGACCACTCCTATGATTTCGAAGCGATCATCAAATATCTGGCCCACAGGGTCAGTTAAGCCAAGCAATTCTACTGCCTGTTGGTTAAGAATAACGGCTGCAGTGTCTGCTTTCCTTTCCCTGTCAAAATTCCTTCCTTTTACAACCATCAGCTCTAAGATCGGCACAAGATCAGCATCGCCTGACATATGTTCAAAATTCAGATGTTTTCCATCTTCCACCAGGGAAAAAACATTACTGCCCTGATCTCCGGGTGTACGATCGGTAATACTGGCAGCCACAACCCCGCTTATATTTAGCACCTCCTTTCTTAGCTCTTCCTGCGCAGGGATGGCATGAAGGTTTTTGATAATGATGCTGTTCTCCTGGTCAAAACCCAAATCTTTGTTTTTTACAAAGTCAAGTTGTTGGTAAATTACTAACGAACCAATGATAAGCGCAATACTAGTGGCAAACTGTAAAACGACCAATATATTCCTCAAAAACCCTGGGCGACCTGAAGCATGGGTTACCTGCATTACCCTGGAAGGTGAGAATCGACTGAGGTAAAATGAAGGATAGGCCGCGGATAAAACACCAACTATCAATGCAAAGGTTAGAAGCAGCATCAGCCCATTTAAATTGGTAAAAATACCAATATCGAGGCTGGTACCAACAAAACTATTAGACAGAATGATGAGAAGCTCCGTTAATCCCATGGCAAAAATTATAGCCAGCAAGATGATAACCATTGATTCCATCATAAACTGACTTATCAACTGCCACTTCCCGGAGCCCAGGGTTTTGCGTATACCGACTTCTGTTGCTCTTCGAATGGCCTGTGCCGTAGAAAGGTTGATAAAATTAAAACCTGCTATCGCGACTATCAGAAAGCCAGTTACGGAAAAAATAATAATATTGGTAAAATCACCTCCCGTGAAAGGTTCAAACTTAAGCTTGGCATCGAAATAAATATCAGCCAGCGGAAAGACATAGAATCTATAACCTGATTCGGAGGGATACCAATCCTCAAACTGCACATCAGCATTGAATACAACTTCCGGGAAAATGGTGCTTTTCACGAAATCCTTCATTTGTTGCTCTATCTCCCGCTTTGAAACAGCTCCATTAACCTTTATGTAAGTCATAGGACCAATATTCCACCAGGGGTTCGAGTAATCAACATCATTGTTTGCCATATAGATGTCGCTTTTCAGATGAGTTAACATCTCCGAATCATCGAACACGCCCGTTATTTCATACTGAATCTGTTGCCCGTCAAAAGTGATCAGTTTACCGACAGCAGGTTGGTCGCCAAACAGCTTATCCGCCAAATCTCTATTAATAACAATCGTATTTGGCTTAGTCATCATAACCGATGACGCACCCTCCACGAAAGGGTAGTCAAATATTTGGAAGAAGCTGGAATCAACCATGGAGACCCGGTTGACACGTACTTTTATGTCTTCGCATTTGATCACTGAAGGCCCCATGGGAGTTACCTTTGTGGCATGTTTTACCCATGATTGCTCCCTGAGGCTGGAAGCCAAAACCCGCGATCCTCCTGCAAAATCACCAATACCGAAGAATTTTGTGCTAATCCTATATATCTTATCGTGTTCGGAAAAATGCTTATCATAGCTCAGCTCGCGGTGGACATAGAGGATAACCAGCATGGCACAAGCCATACCTATGCCCAACCCAAAAATATTGATACCGGCATGGTATTTATCCCTGAGGATATTTCGAAGAGCTATTTTGATATAATTTTTTAACATGACTTTACTGGTTTCTTGTCTCTGGTTTCTTGTCTCTGGTTTCTTGTCTCTGGTGCCTGGTTGACTTGTTTTCAGGTTTTTACAGTTATATTTACCCATTCTCATTCATCCCTTAAACTATCCACGGGGTTAGCAGAAGCCGCCTTTAATGATTTGTACCCTGTGGTAACAATAGCAATGGTGAAAGTTGCAGCCAATGCTATCAGGAATATTCCTGCCCCAAGGTTTATCTTGTATTGATAATTTTGCAGCCAAAGGTCCATCAGATACCACCCCAATGGAGCAGCGATGATAAAGCCTATCATTACAGGTGTTATAAAATCTCTTGACACCAGCGATAAAATATTCTGCACGGAAGCTCCAAGAGCTTTCCTGATGCCTATTTCCTTTACTTTTTGATTAGTGGTGAAGGATACGAGTCCGAAAAGCCCGAGACACCCGATGAGTATAGCGATACATGAAAAGAAAGTAAATACAGTTGCCATTTCTTCTTCTGAATCATACATAGATGCCACTACATCGTCTGCAAACTTATAATCAAATGCATACTCAGGATACACCTGATGCCACTCCTTTTTGATGTCTTCCAACTGCTGATGAAGGTTTTGACCGGTAAGTTTGACTGATATTGTTCTGGCTTTGCCTAATCCATTTACTAACATCAACGGTTCAAGCTTCACCCGCATATTCCTGGAATAGAAATTCTGCACAACTCCTGTAATAGGCACATCGGTGTGCCAAATGTGAACCATTCTTCCGATGGCCTCCTGTGGATCGGAAATTCCCGCTAATTTTAAAAATTCTTCATTTACAACTACTCTATTCATGGTGTCCACCGCGTGAAGCCCTTCCCCTGCGATGAGTCCGATATCATACATATCGAGGTAGTTCTCATCCGCCCACTTTACGTCCATATAATACTCTTTCTCGTCATTATCCAGCTCAATATCAGTAACGGATATCGATCCGGAGAGTGGAGTGGTACTGGCAAGACTTACATTTCGAACTCCGGATAGCCTTTCAATGCTGCTTTTTAAAGCTTTTTTCTTCAAAACTTCGCTATCCGGAACCTTCATAACTATTATGGCATCTGTTTTAAATCCCATATCCGATTCCCGCAAAAACTTCATTTGCGCTATCAATACGAGCGTGCCAATGATGAAAAATGGCGTAATAATAAACTGAAAAGCCACGAGCATTTTCCTAAGCGACAAACCGGAAGTTTTCATATTCGCCCATTTATTTTTGATGATCACGGCAGGCTTTAATTTAGCCATCACTATCGATGGATACAATCCCGCCATTATAGTAACTATAATCAATGTGGAAAGCAGGAATAGCTCTATTTTACCATCATTCAACCATTTAATAGCCATATCGATCTCAAGAAAAGGATTCAAATAGATAAGCAACAGTTCGGCTAAACCAAGCGAAACTACTATGGCCAACACCACTATAAGGAAGGTCTCCCCCAGGAATTGTTTAATGAGCTGACCTCTGCTACTGCCCAATACCTTACGAACCCCTACCTCTTTGGACCGCTTGACAGCAACTGCTGTAGATATATTGATAAAATTGATACATGCTGTTGCGATAATAAAAAAGGCCACTAACGCCATTGTCAAGATGTTGCCATGACTAACGGTTGAGTATCGGTAGTTGTTGAAGCGTTTATCAAAATGAAGGTCTTTAAGAGGCTGCAAAAAATACGTAAGCTCATTGTTGTCATCAGGGTATTGCTTTTCCTTAAAGGCCTGCAAGTTATTATTCACATGCTCCACAGAGGTTGATCCTTCCAGTAATAAATAGATCTGATCATCACTGCTCACACTGCCCCAACCGTGTTTTTCATAGGCATTTTTGATCGTTGCGTATGAGATCAGCATTTCAAAGGGGAAATCACTGTTTCTGGGAACGTCTTCCATAATACCTGCAACCTGAAGTGTTTCTTTCTTGTCCAGCGTGATATCCCGGCCCATAACATTCACATCACCAAAATATTTCCAGGCCAGCTTTTCAGACAGAATCACTTTATTTGGCTCATCTAACGCTGAAAAATTTCCCTGCAGCAAAGGCCGGGTGAATATTCCAAAATAATTGGATTCTGTATACGCCACACCTTCATCTTCCTCAAAATATTCCCATTCGTTGAGCTCTTTACTTTCAACACCTATCAGGTTGTTTCCATATTTATTTGAAATAAAAACCAGCTTATCAATACCTGGTATATCCGCCCTGACAGCATCGGGCATGGGGGGAGGCACTCCATTTCCGAAAACACGGTTGCCGTGCTGGTCATTGGAAGCATTAACGATGCGGTATATACGCTCGTAATTGTCGTGATACTGGTCATAGCTCAGTAAGAAGGTAACCAGCAGGAAAAGTACCAAACTACAGGTGATACCCAGCGATAGACCAAATATATTGATAAAAGAGTTGGTCTTATTTCTCAACAGGTTTCTTAGTGTTGTTTTTAGATAATTTATAAGCATAGTTTATACAGTTCTCAGTTCTCTGTTCTCAGTTTTTCAGTTCTCAGTTCTCAGTTCTCAGTTCTCAGTTCTCAGTTCTCAGTTCTCAGTTTTCAGTTTTCAGTTTTCAGTTCTCAGTTTTCAGTTTGTCGGTTATTTCAGATTTACTCATATGCGCATTCATGCCCTACACCACTCGTGAACCTCCGCTGCGTTACGGTTTCAGATTTACTCATCTTTTAGGGTTTGAGCAGGGTTCAGCAGCGCTGCTTTAACAGATTGATAGCTGACGGTCAGCCAGGCGATAACCAAAGCGAGGACACTGGTAATCACAAAGACTTCCCATCCGATTTCGATCTTGTTAGCAAATTGCTCCAGCCAATGTTTCATGGCATACCAGGCCATTGGCAGCGCTATGGCGCATGATACCAATACAAGCTTTAAAAAATTACCGTTTAGCATTACCACCAGTTGCCCTACGGTAGCACCCAGTACTTTTCTTATGCCAATCTCTTTGTTGCGTTGGCTAATGGTGTATGCCGCCAGACCAAAAAGACCAATACAGGCAATGA
The DNA here is from genome assembly GCF_000331535.1 of Fulvivirga imtechensis AK7. Taxonomy (GTDB): domain Bacteria; phylum Bacteroidota; class Bacteroidia; order Cytophagales; family Cyclobacteriaceae; genus Fulvivirga; species Fulvivirga imtechensis. Next base: position 25,980 of record NZ_AMZN01000056.1, read on the forward strand.
AGAGCGCAAAACCGGAAAAGACTGAAAACAGGCTCCCCAGTCGTTGCTCAGACTGATACCGGTTCTGAAGTTCTTCATTGAGAAAAGAGTATTCAAAGGGGTTATCCAGTGCATATTCCCTCCACTTTGCCTCGGTAAAGGCCAGGATATCCGCAATATCATTGCCGGTAGTTTTGATAGCCACCACCCTATTGCTTCCCCACATAGCAGATTTGATATGAAAGAAGATAAATGGGTTAACACTAAATCTTAACGATTGAAAGTTAAAATCCCTTGCCACCCCGATTACCTCTACCGGACCTATATCATCACCCATATAGATGATCTTCTTTCCTATTGCATTATCATAATCCCACCCATAAAGTCTCATGGCTGTTTCATTGATGATCACTGCGTTAACATCTGACGGCCTGTCTTCTAAAAATGATCTCCCAGTCACCAGTTCCAGTCCTACAGTATTGAAGAAATGATTATCAACCTTAAGCTGGGCAATTGGTAGCCTGATGTCTCCACTTTCGTTGGAAAAGACATCTTCAAAGGTACCTCTGCCGATCATATCCATGGCCAGAGATGCCTCTATCACCCCTCTGCGTGCAGCCAGCTCATTCCTAAAAGACTCCAACTGATCTCCCATCTTTTCGGCATTGTTGATCACTATAATATTTTCCCGGTCAAAGCCGAGGTTTTTCTGACTGAAGTAGTTGAGCTGCTGGTAGACGATAAACGTACATATGATCAGTGCTATGGAAATGCTGAACTGCACCACAACCAGCGAATTTCTGAACCAGGATCGCCCGGCTCCAGTGCTTAGTTTGCCTTTCAACACGTTAACGGGTTTAAAAGAAGTAAGTACCAATGCCGGGTAGATACCTGCTAAACAACCTAAGAGTACCGGCAACAGCATTAGCAATGCCAGCAGTATTGGCCCGGACCAAAAAGATACAGGAAGCTTAAGGCTTAAAAATTGTTCCAGTGAAATTCTGATCAATTCCATCAAGCCAAAGCCAATAATTGTAGCAATAAAACAGACCATCACCGATTCTGCTAAAAATTGCCTGATCAGTTGCTGACGCTGAGAGCCCATTACTTTCCTGACCCCAATTTCCTTAGCCCGTGCGGATGCTCTTGCAGTTGACAAATTCATAAAGTTGATACCGGCAAGTGTGAGTACAAAAACAGCAACGCACAAGAAAATGTACACATAGTTAATATCCCCGACAGCCCCCAACCTGTTACCAATTTCACCTGAATACAGGTTAATATCTTTAAGGGGCTGCAGATAAAAGCTCCAGTCGCCTTTGCCCGACATGAATTCATCATACTCGATATGAAAGCGTTTCAGCGTTGGGACCACATGATTTTCTGCAATGTCTCTGAACTTCACTTCCAAAGCCTTAGGGTCCGTACCCGGCTTAAGTTCAGCATAAGTGACCACCTGAGTCCATATCCAACTCCACTCCTTTTCCTTATTATTAGGATTGGTATACATAGACAATAAAAAGTCAAATTTAAAGTGGCTGTTAGGTGGATGTGGCGCGGTAACTCCGGTTACTTCCAATGGCACTCTTTCATCGCCCATGTAGAGTGTCTTTCCAATGGCATTCCCTTCGCCAAAATATTTCCTGGCTGCTGCATCCGAAATCACCACTTTATTCATCCCTATCAACGCAGTATGAGGATTGCCCTTTGCCAATTTGAAACCAAAAAAGTCAAAAAAGTTAGAATCAGCGGCCAACACCTCTCTTTCGTTAAATATCTTTTCGGTAGTGCCATTTTGTATATAACGCATTATTTTCCCGCCTGGGGTGTTGACCCTTGTAGCCGAGTGCACCTCCGGGTACTCGTTAACCAACACATGTGCGAGGGGTAATACTGATGAACTCATAATTCCTCCATCGGGGTTCCAAATATTGGTTTGATTCACTCGATACTTGTTCTCAAGGTTTGGGTGAAAGTTATCGTAGCTCAATTGATGTACTACATAGAGAATAATAATCAGGCTGGAGGCTATGCCCAGGGCTAACCCTAATACATTGATAAGAGAGTAGAACCTGTCTTTGATAAAATTTCTAACCGCTATTTTAATATAATTCCTGATCATTGCTCCTCGATTTTATTCTTGTTTATTTTTAATTTCTGTTTCTCCAATTTCAGATGTACCCATACAAGCATCCCGCCCGACACCTCTCGTGTACCTCCGCTAGCTACGGCTTCTAATCTCCAATTTCTGATTTTCCCAACTACTCATCCCTCAAAGCCTCCACAGGATTAGCTACTGCGGCTTTTAATGACTGATAACCAATGGTAGCAAATGTTATTACAGCAGAAATAACAACTCCTACAACTAAAAACCACGCTTGTAAGTCTATGCGGTAAGCAAAATCTGCCAGCCACCGGCTCATGGAATACCATGCTACCGGAGCAGCGAGCGCAAATGCAATTAAGACCAGTATTATAAACTCCCTGGAGAACAGAGAAACTATATTTAAAATACCGGCACCTAACACCTTACGAATACCCACCTCTTTTGTCTTCTGATTTACCAGAAAAGAGATCATGCCCAACAACCCGAGGGAGGATATAAATATTGAAATACCTGAAAATATTCTAAACAAGGTAAAAGTATGCTGTTCCTGGGTATATAGCTCCTGTATCTCATCGTCAAGAAACCTATACTCGAAAATCTCATCAGGAAACATCTCTTCAAATACTGTCCGTACATGACTTATAGCAGCCTGAGGGTTTGAAGCGGAAATTTTTATACCTGTGTTGTAGTAAAGGATGGGAACGTGCATAATAATAGCCGGCATAATTTCCTCATGAAATGAATCCAAATGATAGTCTTCAATCACACCCTTTATTGGACCAACGTATCCACCCACACCAGTGGTGATATCCACTCCAACAGCTTCTTGAGGATCGCTGAAACCAAGAGTTTTTACGGCTGTTTCATTCAATATATAAGAAACATTCACATCCTTGTCCTTTTGGAAGAGGTTTCGCGCCGATTTTTCCTCTCCTGGGGTAAGCCATTCCCCATACTTTAATTTCAGACCATATGTTTCAAGGTAGTAGTAATCTGCGGGCTTTATTTGTACACGGTAGCCATTTTCTTGCGTATTGGATGCTAACTTGTAGTGGGTATCAAAGCCATCATTGCCAATAGGTGCCGCCAACGCAAAAGATACATTTTTAACGTGCGGATTCACGATCAGTCGATCCCTCACCCTGTCCAATGTAGCTTCATCGTTTTTAGATATATCCACATTTATGACAGCATCTTTATCAAATCCCAGCGATTTGGTAGTGAAATAATCCATTTGACTTGCGATAACTACAGTGGCAATGATCAGCACCTGTGAAATAAAAAACTGAACAACAATTAGCCCTTTGCGAAGGAAAAGTGAACCCTTTCCGGGCGCATGAATAGAATTTTTAAGTGCTTTGACCGGGTTATAAGAAGACAATACCAATGCTGGGTACAAGCCCGACAGAAGAGTGACAACTATTACGACAAGAAGTATAAACAGCAGCACCTGTATGTTTTGAAAAACATTAACTTCCAGCTCCATATCAAAATATTGATTAAAAACAGGGATCAGCCGCTCCGAAATGCCTGTAGCCAACAACCCGGAGATGAAGGCAACAACGAACGTATCCATTAAATACTGGCGAATAAGCTGGAAACGCCTCGCTCCCAAAGTCTTTCTTACGCCCACCTCTTTGGATCTTTTTATCGATAAAGCAGTAGACAGGTTTATAAAATTGACACAGGCAATCAACAGGATAAAAACGCCAATGATGCCCAGCGTCCATAGCGAGGTGGGATTGATAGAAGTAGGACTTCCCAAGGTTTGATTAAAGTGTATATCCAGCAGGGGTTGCAACACAAACCTTCGCTTCACCAGGTCATTATTTTCGTAGTGCTTATTGACCAAGGCTTCAAATTGCTCATCCACATCACTCATGTTGGCATCTGGCCTCAGCTTTACATAAGCATAACCTTCCATGGTCATTTCCCAGGTGTTAAGGTCAGCGATATTCAGTCCAATGTAGTCCATCGACAAAGACGGATATGATACCACCATGTCAAACCTAAGGTGGCTGTTCGCAGGCACATCCTCCATCAAACCGGCAACCTCCACATCCAATTTGTTGCGCAATCTGATTTTCTTACCAACAGGGTCCTTTCGGCCAAAAAGTTTCTGCGCAAGCGATTCAGTCAAAAAGGCATAATTAGGCTGACCTAACACCTTTTTTGCATTACCTGAGATCAACTTAAAACTGAATACATCAAAAAAACCGGAATCAACAAATAGTGCATGATCGACTATGAATTTTTCACCATCTATTACGGCTAACGGACGATCATCACTGTGATATAAAGTAGCGGCTTCAAACTGAGAGAAATCTTCCCTCAATGCTCCAATCATGGGATAGGGCACTGCACGATCATATTCCATACCGGAATCCCTTTCTGAGGATTTAGTAACGCGATAGATGCGGTCAGCGTCTTTGTGAAATTCATCAAAGCTCAGCTCCTGGCTGATGTAAACAAAAACTATAAGACTCGCGGCAATGCCAATGGTTAACCCTATAATATTGATGAATGTAAACCATTTGCTCTTGACCAGGTTCCTAAGTGTAATTCTAAAATAGTTCTTAATCATTGCTATATTCCTATCTCGTGTAGTTTGATGTAGTTATTGCCAAACTCGGTGCCAGAGCATGAAATCAACCTTTTTTAAGTTTAAAGCAGTTTAAATAAAATAGACTGTATCATTTTCGATACAACTACACGTTTAATTTTGATACAGTTTCGTATGTTTGAATATCAAGTATTTAATAGCATTGAGTAGAACAGCGGCAATACGAACCAGAGTTAGTGCTTCTAAGAAAACTCGCAATGTATCGTCATTGGTAACGAAGTGCGGCAATCTCCTCTTCTTTTGGCGTGCATCAAGAGGGGATCGCTTCGATTCCTCCCCGTGGCAAGCCCGCGACAGGCGCGATGACGACAAGAGTTTTCTTATAGACACTATTTAAATAAATTCTTTGGTCTCAATACTATTATCAAAATACTAAATATATGAAAACACCAGCCAATATACTTATAATAGATGACGATAGGGATGTCCTGGAAACTGCAAGAATGTTTTTAAAGCAGGAATTTTCATCCGTAGATATTGAAGAAGACCCGGCAAAGATCCCCGGATATTTTGAGATCAAGGATTATGATGTCATTCTGCTCGATATGAACTTCAAAAAGGGAATGAATGATGGCGAAGAAGGTTTTCATTGGCTCGGAGAAATATTGAAGATCGATGCACAGGCCATTGTTATACTCATTACGGCTTATGGTGAAGTGGATCTGGCGGTACAGGCTATGAAGCAGGGGGCCACTGATTTTGTGCTCAAGCCATGGAAAAATCAAAAGCTGTTGGGCACTATCTTGTCTGCATTACAGCTTCGAAAGTCTAAAAAGGAAGTAGTGCGTCTGAAGGAAGCTCAGCATACGTTGGGCCGCGATGCCAGCCATAGCTTTGAAGATTTCATCGGCAAGTCCCCAGCTATACAACGGGTAAAAGACCTGATCAACAAAGTGGCTAAAACCGATGCGGATGTATTGATCTTAGGGGAGAATGGAACCGGAAAAGAATTGGTAGCCCGCGCCATTCATCAGCGCTCCCTGCGCAATGAAGAGGTATTTATCAATGTAGACCTTGGTGCCATAAGCGAAACACTTTTTGAAAGTGAACTATTTGGACACGTAAAAGGGGCTTTCACAGATGCCCGGCAAGATAAACCGGGTCGTTTCGAGCTGGCACACGAAGGCACCATATTTTTAGATGAGATCGGCAATTTATCTCTTCCATTGCAAGCAAAATTACTTACAGCTCTTCAAAGCCGAAGAGTAAGAAGGGTGGGTTCAAATAAGGAAATGGAAATTGACTTTCGGCTGGTCTGTGCCACTAATATGCCGCTTTACGATATGGTGTATGAACAGAAATTCCGGCAAGACCTGCTTTACAGGATCAACACCGTGGAGATTAGAATGCCATCCCTCAAAGAAAGGATAGATGATATTCCTCTGTTAGTTGAACATTTTCTCAGGGTTTATGCCAAAAAATATCAAAAACATCGCTTAAAGGTAAATGAACAAATTTTAGAGAAGCTAAAAAACTATCATTGGCCTGGAAACATTCGCGAACTGCAGCATGCTGTGGAGAGAGCTGTAATCCTTAGTGAGGAAGATACTATCAATTCTATTGAATCCTTCATCAGCCCAACCGCCACCACACACCGACCATTAACCCAGCCGAAAACCTTAGATGAAATGGAGCGTGATTTCATTCTTCAGTCGTTGGAGGAGCACAATGGTAACATAACCGCTACTGCCAAGACGCTTGGTTTGACCCGTACAGCTCTTTACAGAAGAATGAATAAGCATGGAATCTAGTGTCTTTAAGAAAACGCCATTATCTGAGTTATGCTCGTTCCAAAAATGCTCACGTACCTCAGTACGTTCCGCTTTTTGGCACTTCACAAGCCTTGACCTTAACGTTTTCTTAAAGCCACTGAGAGTTTTCTTATAGACACTACTTAGAATGCGTAGAAACCTGAAATTTGAATTACTGAATTCTGGCCCGATGCTCTCCCGAAAAAATTACTCCCCAGAGCATCTATAAATCCGTGGTTATAACGTGCACCTATGCTAAAAGTATCTGACATCTTGTATGCAAGACCTGCCGCTATACCCAAGTCTACAGAATTGGTATCATCTTCAGATACATCCAATGGGTTGTCAGATGGTGAGAGTCCTTTAAAACTTTGACGGGAATCTAACAAAAACGCAATATAAGGCCCAAGCTCTACTGTAACTGCGTCACCAAAGGTAAGCTCTCCCAATACGGGTATCTTCAAATAATTAAGATTAACTGCGTAACTGTCAAACACAGAAAATTCATCCGCTCTTGCACCTTGCATACTATATATCAACTCGGCCTTGGCGGCAACTCTGTTACTAAAGTTATAACGTCCGTAAAACCCAAGATGTACCCCCGCAAGGCGGTCTGCATTCAGCACCTCGTCATCTACAAAAGAAGAAAAATTTAACCCTGCTCTTAGACCAAAGTTCACATTTTCCTTTACATACTCCACAGTTTGTTCTACATCCTGCTCCACACCTTCCTGCTGGCCAAATAACGGTACGGCCAGCGTAACTGTCAATAAAAATAATACTACTTTTCTCATGTCCATTTTGATTTAATTCAACAAATAATGTGTATTAAGAGGCTCTAACAAGGTGCCAGAGACTCTAAAAAGACATAAAATCAGCAATAGAAAGTTAATTTGCGACATAGTCGCTGACCGTAAGTAAGATAGATGTAGTGCGAGCTACTCCCAAGCCAACCCCCAAGAGCTCAGAGAATCGCGGAGGTGTTTATCAGGTTACACAATATATGTAAATATTTCACCGGAAATACTGCACTAAAAAAAAGGACAATCCGGTTGACTTCCGTGATTGTCCAGCTTTTACAAGGAGAAATGAGCTTTTAAATATGAAACTGCTCCTTGATATTCTCAGTCACCACTTTACCATCAAACAAATTGATGATCCGATGAGCATAATTCGCATCATAAGGTGAGTGCGTTACCATGATGATTGTTGTTCCCTCCTCATTCAGCTCGGCCAGAAGCTTCATCACTTCTTCACCGTTTGCCGAATCCAGGTTACCGGTAGGCTCATCTGCAAGTATCACCTTTGGTTTAGCCACAATGGCACGGGCAATAGCCACCCTTTGCTGCTGACCACCGGAAAGCTGCTGAGGAAAGTGATTTCTTCTGTGCATGATATTCATTCTCTCCAATACCTCTTCTACTCGTTGCTTTCTTTCCGCAGAAGGCACTTTTAAATATAAAAGCGGAAGCTCTACGTTCTCAAATACTGTAAGCTCGTCTATCAGGTTAAAGCTCTGGAATACGAAGCCTATTGAACCCTTTCTAAGTTGAGCTCTTTGACGCTCGGAGTAGTGAGATACTTCATGCTCTCCGAAATAATACTCACCATCGGAAGGATTGTCCAAAAGCCCTAAAATGTTAAGTAAAGTAGACTTACCACATCCTGAAGGCCCCATTATGGCTACGAATTCGCCTTCTTTGATTTCAATGTTGATACTGTTCAATGCGGTAGTTTCTACCTCATCAGTAGTATACACCTTTTGTAAATTTTTGATCTTTATCATGGGTATAGTGTTTTAAAGTTATTGAGTTTTTGACGTTATATTTTTATTGCAATACCAGTACTTCATTATCTCCGAAGTTGTCGTAGCTGGAGGTGATCACCCTGTCACCAGGTTCCAATCCTTCCAACACTTCGAAATGTTCAGTATTCTTACGTCCCAGCCTTATACTACGCTTTTCGGCCTTAGAACCTTCACCACTGACCACAAACACCCAGTTACCGCCTGTATCTTTATAGAACCCGCCAACCGGAAGCAGCAACTCCTCAGATGATTGCCCTAATTCAATTCTAAGGCGCAAAGACTGCCCTCTTCTTATTCCTTCGGGCTGTTCACCATCAAATTCCATATCTACCTCAAACCGTCCATTGGTGATAGTAGGATAAATATAAGTTATTTTTAGTTGATATTCTTTACCTGCAAAAGTGGTTGTTGCTTTAAGTCCCTTTGATATCCTTGGCAAGTACAACTCGTCAATGGGTACACGTACTTTATAGCTACCCACTTTATCCACCTGCCCTAGTCGCTGACCAGGATTTACAGCCTGTCCTTCAAACAAAGGCGGTGTAGACAACTGCCCTTCAATTGGAGATTTAATGATCAGGTTGTCAAGTATCTGCCCCACACCTTCGAGACTTTGCGTCATTCTTCTTTCCGAAGTATTTAACTGCCCTAGCTGCCTCACCCTGGATATTGAGTCATTTTTATAGCTGGCATAAGTGATGTCCTTTCGTTTTAGATTATACTGGTAGTCAGCTTCCGTTTGCTCAAACTCCTGTTTTGAGATAAGCTTCTTCTCAAACAACATTTTTTGTCGATTATACTGAGGCTCAAGCTTCTCCAACTGATTTTGGATAAGCGCAAGGGTTTGCTGTTGTTGCAGATCGTTTTGTTCCAGTTGCAGTCTGGTTTGACGCAAGCGGTTAATGCTTTCGTTTAAGCTGGCCTCCTGGCTTAATACACTCAACTCTCTGTTTAGATTCGACAGCTCAACAATTACATCGCCACTCTTCAACATTGCTCCACTTTCGGCATGCACTTTTTTAATGGTACCACCTTCTATAGCATCAAGGTAAAAAGTGACGCTCGGCTCTACAGTACCTGTTTGAGGTATAAACTCCTGGAAGACGCCTCGCTTTACTGTAGCTATTGTGAGTTTTTCTTTTTCAACGTTTAATCGTGATCTGCGATCAGCAAAAAACAGAAGGTATACGATAAACCCGAGTATTGCGGCCGCTACAAGTATAGTACCTATGCGCTTGACGGTCCATTTCTTCTTTTTAATTTTTCGGTCCATTCAGAATCTCTATTAGAATCTATTGTTGTGTTCAATTTTCATAACCACTTTGCCAACAAGTGTGCCAAATAACACGAACCGGTTTAAATCCACCACCAGACGTTTTTCACAGTCCGCCAGCGTTCATTGATGGACGAAACCGTCCGCCACCGAACATTTTTTGCGTACTATTGTAGGGGCATTATTGGTTTTTTATTAAAATAACTGCTTTGTTGCTGAAAATTGGGCAATTGCAATAAAATGGGTCATAAACGGTATCAACTTTGTCTGTTACTAGCTGGTTTGATCCGAAAAAACACTTAGTATGGTAGAAAAAAATAGTAAAACAGGAAAGATCTTAATAGTAGACGATAATGAAGACTTGCTAAAGGCCGCTAAAATATTTCTAAAAAGGCATTTCCAACAAGTAGACCTGGAGAAGGATCCGGAGTCCATTCCCACCCTGCTGAATAACGAAAATTATGATGTTATTCTGCTCGATATGAATTTCACAAAAGACGTGTCCAGCGGGAAAGAGGGGTATTACTGGCTGGAAAAGATCCTGGAAATTGACCCTTCGGCTGTGGTTGTGCTTATAACAGCATATGGTGACGTACAGATGGCCGTTAAAGCCATAAAAGCAGGCGCCACAGATTTCGTTCTCAAGCCTTGGGAGAATGAGAAGCTGCTGGCTACTCTTTATTCAGCTATGAAACTAAGGGAAACAAAGCTTGAAGTGGAGGATCTCCGAACAAAACAAAAGCAGATCAACCTGCAGATCAACACCCGCTATCAGGATATAATCGGCAAGAGCCCGGCCATACATAAAGTGTTTGAAACCATAGACCGGGTAGCTGCCACCGATGCCAATGTACTCATCCTGGGGGAAAATGGAACGGGTAAAGAGCTGGTAGCGCGTGCTATACACAATAATTCAGCCCGTAAAGATCAGGTTTTTGTCAACGTTGACTTAGGGTCAGTGAGCGAAACATTATTTGAAAGCGAGCTTTTTGGCCATAAGAAAGGGGCATTTACAGATGCCAAGGAAGACAGAGCTGGCCGTTTCGAAATTGCCAATGACGGCACCCTCTTTTTAGATGAAATAGGGAACCTTTCCATGCCCCTTCAGGCAAAACTATTAACTGTACTACAAAACAGACGTGTAAGCCGGGTTGGCTCCAACAAAGAAACCAACATAGATATCAGGTTAGTCTGTGCTACCAATATGCCCTTGTATGAGATGGTTAAAGAAAATAAATTCCGCCAGGATCTGCTTTACAGGATAAATACCATTGAGGTAGAGCTTCCTCCATTGAGAGATCGCCTTGAGGATATTCCACTGTTGGCAAATCATTTTCTGGAGCATTATGCCCAAAAGTATGGCAAACTGGTAAGCAAGATCAGCGATGCCGCCATCAGCAGAATGCAAAAACATACCTGGCCCGGAAATATCAGAGAGATACAGCATGCCATTGAAAGGGCGGTGATCATGAGTAATTCACAAGTGCTGCAACCGGAAGACTTTAACCTCAATACTCAAACCCATAGTACGGTTGATGGTGACAATGTAATGCTGGATCAATTTAAACTGGAAGATGTAGAAAAAATCCTGATCAGGAAGGTATTAAAAAAATATAATGGTAATATTACTCAGGCAGCGTCAGAATTAGGATTAACGCGATCATCACTTTACCGCAGGTTGGAGAAATATGGGCTTTAAAGACTTTAGGGTTCGGGTAGCTTTTCGGGTGGTAATATTGGGCCTCACCATGGCCGTTTTCATTTATTCTCTGTATCGGGAAGAAATGATCATAACATCAGTGCTGGTAGGCGGTGTTATTCTGATAGAACTACTTGAACTTTACCGGTTTATCTCCCGGACTAACCGCAAGCTTACCCTCTTTCTGGAATCAGTTAAATATTCTGATTTCGTATCCGGATTTTCTGCAGATAACAACCTCGGCCAAAGCTTTAAAGACCTGAACCTGGCATTTAACGAGGTACTCGAGGCTTTTAGAAAAGCACGTTCAGAGAAAGAAGAGCACCTGCTGTACCTCAACACCATTGTTGAACATGTAAGCACCGGCCTGATATCCTTTGATCAGGAAGGCAATGTAGGATTGATGAATGCCACAGCCAAGAAATTTTTAAAAACCGACAGGTTAAGAAATATCGATGAGCTGATAGAAAAGCAATCACGAATATATAAAGCGCTTTTCGATCTTCCCGCCGGGAAAAGTACCTTGCTAAGGAGTGAAGGAGACGTACAACTGGCTGTGCATGCCACTGAGCTAATATTGAGAGCAAAGAAATTTAAGCTGGTAGCACTTCAGAATATTCAGCCGGAACTTCAAAAGAAAGAGCTTGAAGCCTGGCAAAATCTTACAAAAGTGCTCAGGCATGAGATCATGAACTCTATTACTCCCATTGCATCGCTCACATCAACCATGAAGGATATTCTGATAGAAGATCTACAGGAGATTGGAGGTAAATATGAACTTAATGAGGAGGCCGTGGAAGACCTGCAGGACGGCCTGGGAACGATCGAAAGCAGAAGCCAGGGGCTGATCCGCTTTATAGATGCTTATAGAGACTATACCTCCATACCTCTGCCTAAGGTAAAACCGGTTAAGTTGGCCCATTTGCTGGAGCATGTTTCTCAGCTCATGAAAATCGAGCTTCGCAGAGGGCAGATCGAGTTCGATTGCATTATTACAGATCCCGAACTCGAATTGCCAATGGACGAGGAGCTGGTTGAACAGGTCCTGATCAACTTATTAAAAAATGCAATAGAGGCTGTTGAAGAGGTTAAAAAACCCAGGATAACACTAAAAGCCATGCTCAATGAAGATGAAAATGTCAAAGTATCGATTACCGACAACGGTCACGGCATTATCATGGAAGCTTTGGACCAGATATTTATTCCTTTCTACTCTACAAAAAAGAGGGGGTCCGGTATCGGCTTGAGCCTTTCACGCCAGATCATGCAGCTCCACAACGGCACACTGACTGTTGAATCTGAGCCCAATGTGGCCACTACTTTTACTTTGACGTTTTGAGGTTTTACCCACCCCTACCCCTCCCGGGAGCTCCCGGGAGGGGATTTGGGACAACGTTTCATAGGGAGTTTGATAGAAACTGTCGGTAATGAGCTATGTTGGGTGTGATGGTTATTACTGCCGCTATAGCACATCTAATATTTTGCTTTTGTAGCAGGTGCGTGGGTTGAAAGGGACAGGTAGATATGGTCCATAAGTTCCATCAATTGCCGCTGAAGCAGCATAATACTTTACAAAGATCCTACCCAACGGGGTTCAAAACCATCCGATAACACTCAACTCTCACCAGCAGCGCCAGCAGAAAATCCCCTCCTCGGAGGGGCAGGGGTGGGGTCCCCTACTTCTTCCCTCCTAACATCAACAGCTCATTTACATTGATCTCAGTAATGTATTTCTTCTCTCCAGTGGATGCTTCGTAAGAGCGATGCTGCAGCTTGCCTTCTATCGCTATTTCCGCACCCTTCTTCAGATATTCAGAAGCAATCTCTGCCTTCTTTCCCCAAACAACAATATTGTGCCATTGCGTATCCTCGATTTTATCTCCGTCCGAATTCCTGTAGCTGTCTGATGTTGCTAGTGAAAACGTAGCCATTATTTTTCCGCTGGTCAGATTTTTCACTTCAGGATCCCTGCCTAGTCTTCCAATTAACTGTACGCTGTTTCTTAAATTTTTCATGATAATAAATAATTAATAGTTAAACATTTTACTTGTTATAAGTCGATAAATAATGTTTTCATCGAATTCGTTGACACAAAGTAAAGAGAGGAAGGAAGCGGTAGTTGTATGATAAATGCTTGTATTCGCTTAAATTACATTTGTAAATGTTTGTAAACGAATAATACACTTGAAATCAAATAGTTACAAGAGAAATAGATTTTAATTAAATCTTTCTTCCATTCAGGTATGGCTTCCATTCATCACAATGAAAGCCTGAGAAATCGCGTAGAAACATAACGTAATTAGGGCGGAAAGGCTTTATCCGCAGTGGGGTCCCAGCCTCATCAGGGGTGTTATCTCCTTTACGGGCATTGCAACGTTTACATGCCGTCACCAGGTTATTCCAGAGTGATCGCCCGCCTCTGGATCGTGGCAACACATGATCAAGCGTCAGATCCCGGTCAGTACCACAATATTGGCAGCTAAAATTATCTCGCTTGAATACATTCAGGCGTGTAAGTGCTACGCCTTTGTATGGAATGTTAACGTACCTCGTCAACCGGATAACGGAGGGCATAGGAAAGCTCCTGGACACACTGTTCAACTTGTATCCATTAGCGGCCTCCACAAGCTCAGTCTTTTTAAGATAGGTAAGTAAAAACGCTCGCTGAACTGTACAAACCGATATAGGACTAAAATCCTGATTCAGCACCAATACCTTCCGGTTCATTCTATTAAGATAACCCCAATATCTAATGAAAACAAAACCGGTAATATAAATTATTGTTTAATAATACGCCTTATGGAGGATAATTGATGAGTTAATTGTCGAGTATGAGCCTCAATGATACCTCGCGAATCCAGCTCATCCATCTTCACCTTGCCAGAGGCATGAATAATCTCTCCATTTTCTGAAATTATGCCTACATGGGTGATGTTTCCCGACTCACCCGAGAAAAATGCGAGGTCGCCCGGCAGGCAATCATCCACTGATTCTACAGCCGTGCCAATACGCACCTGTTGTGATGCATCGCGGGGCAAAGCATAGCCACATATTCTGAACACATTTTGAGTAAATCCTGAGCAGTCAATACCAAAAGGAGATCGTCCACCCCACTGGTAAGGAGCATTCAGATATTTAAGAGCGACTTGTTTCATGAAGTCAAACTCCCTCTTCTGGCTTAGGCTTTTGCTCTCACCATTGAAGGCGAGCTGCTCCTCCATTTTGAATAACTCATTGGTAGAAATAGGCAGAATACTACCTACTACTATGCTGATATGATGCTTATTGTAAAGTATACTTGAGGTCAGGTCAGTGCATATCTTATAATCCGCACTATTGATCTGGTTGAAGTAAGCTTCTGATATCGTATAATGTTGCTTCCTGTCTATCCAGCCCTGATAACGATCAAAATAAATCTCTACCCTTATCCACTTGCTATCGTCTGATATTTCGATCACTGTGTAATGATCACCAAACAATAGCTGTGTTACCTGTTCGCTTTTATCGCCGGGCTCGGCTCTTACAGGAATAACACTTAACCTGGATATGCCTTTCTCTCCTATCTCCATTCCAACTAGTATTTTATACGCTCTAACTCGCGTTTAACATCCTTTTCCTTAATACTCTCTCGCTTATCATGGAGTTTTTTACCCTTAGCAACAGCTATTTCCAGCTTGGCCAAACCTCTATCATTAATAAATAAGCGGGCTGGTATGATAGTGAGGCCTTTTTCATTGATCTGACTTTCTATCTTTGTCAACTCCTTTTTATGCAGGAGCAGCTTTCTTTCCCTTGTCGTTTCATGGTTATAAAACGACCCTTGAGAATAGGGGGAAATGTGAATGCCTTTCACATAAAGTTCGCCTCTGTTGAAATAGCAATATCCGTCCATCAGGTTCACCTTACCTTCTCTTATCGATTTGATTTCCGTTCCCTTCAAGGCAATGCCGGCCACGTAAGTATCCACAAACTCATACTCGTGTCTTGCCTTTCGGTTTTTTATATTAATATTATTGGAAAATCTAGCCTTTTCTTTTGTCATAATTCCTTCAAAGGTAGATAATATTTATGATTTTCAACTTCCAATGGTGTTGTTTGTCTGTAAAACGCCATGCTTCTGCCCTTATTATCAAAGATTTACTTTCTTTGTACTGTGCTAAAAATTTGCGAAATACGCTCTCTTTTTAAAATTTTCTGTCCGGTAATGCCTTCAGCAATCAGCCTCCCACCCACGCTTGCCTTGTAAGTACATAAGAGTTCATTCTTTTCAAAGCTCATAACGGTCGCCTCTATCTCTAAGGTTTCGCCAACAAAGGCAGGTCCCTTATGATTAATTTCCAATCGTGTGCCAATCCCCTCCTCATCGGCATCTTTCATATCCAAAACAAAAAGTCTTGTAGAGCACTCTATTTCCCTCGCCAGGGCAAACGTAGAGCACACCTCATGCACCACCTCATTATTAAAAGCAGCAACATCATTTTTTGTTACCACAAAGGAATATTTCTTCTTATCCCCGGGAGCAAAAACTTTTTTCATACATCAGTTACATTTTCATTCTGGCCATAGGGCTAACATCCAATGGACTGAATTCCTTATTCAGGTATTTATAATGGGCGGCCATGGCTATCATACCGGCATTATCAGTACAATATTGAAAATCAGGAATATAAATATGCCTCTGCCTTTCACCCGCCAGTCGTTGCAACTCATGTCTGAGCCCGCTATTAGCGGAAACACCCCCGGCTATAGCTATTTCTCTGATACCAGTCTCATTGCTGGCTCGTTTTAGTTTTTGCATCAGCATTCTTATCAGGCTATACTGCAAGCTGGCACAAATGTCTTCCATATTATTCTCAACAAACTTCGGATCTTTAGCCTTATTATCTCTTAAAAAGTATAAAAAGGCTGTTTTAATTCCACTAAAAGAGAAGTTTAGTCCCGGCATTTCGGTATCAGGAAAGACAAATGCTTCAGGATTACCATTTTGAGCATATTTATCGATCAAAGGCCCGCCGGGATAAGGCAGATCGAGAAGCTTAGCCGATTTATCAAAAGCCTCTCCCACTGCATCGTCCTGCGTCTCACCGATCACTTCCATTTCCAGATAGTCTTTTACCAATACTATTTGTGTATGCCCACCACTGACCGTCAGGCATAGGAAGGGAAACCTTGGGTGGGGCTGATCTATAAAATGGGCCAGGATATGCGCCTGCATGTGATTGACCTCTATGAGAGGTATATCAAGCCCCATGGCCATAGACTTAGCAAAAGAGGTACCTACCAGCAACGCTCCCAGCAGCCCCGGCCCTCTGGTAAAAGCTATTGCATCCAGGTCCTTTTTGGTAATCCCGGCAGCATCCAAAGCCTCCTGTACAACTGGCACGATATTTTGTTGATGAGCTCTTGATGCAAGTTCGGGAACTACTCCGCCATATTTTTTGTGTACAGATTGCGTTGCTATTATATTATTAAGTACTTTGCCATTTTTAATAATCGCAGCAGATGTTTCGTCACATGATGATTCTATGGCAAGGATAGTAGGATTCATTTTTATCAATTTTGGCGCAAGTTATTAAAAAACGTATTGTTAAGGCAATACTTTGGTTTTTACTCTCTATTTTCCTTCTCTTAGCCATTGTAATCGGGGCTATACAGGTGCCCTATATCCAAACAAAACTGGTCAATTATGCATCCAAACATTACTCAGAGCTAACCGGTTATGACATTTCAATCCAACGTATAGCCATTGACTGGTTCGATGAAATAAATGTACAAGGTCTTAGTGTGGTGGACCCTGAAAACAACCGTCTATTATATGCGGAAGACGTGCTCATAGATTTTCGGGTCAAGGCTGTACTCGATAAAGCCAATCATAATATAGATGCAGTCACCATTGAAGGAGCAGACATATTTCTTACCAAAATCACTATTGACGACTCTGCAACTACATTAAATATCAATGAACTAATACGTAGGATCAAGGCCCAAATAAGACAACAAACCCAATCAAGTCAATACTTATCGGTTGATCATGTTACATTAAAAAACTCATCATTCACCTATTACGACCAGGAACGAGACTCTATTAAAACAGGTTTTGATTATCATCATTTTAAACTTGTCAATATCAATGGCGAATTCGGTGGTCTTTCGTCAATAGCTGACACGCTAGACCTCGAGGTACTGGACCTTACCGCTAATGAAACCTCCACTCACCTGGATATAAAGCACATGACTTCTTCTTTCAGGGTAAGCCAAAGCGCTATGGAATTTAGGGGGTTGGATATAAAAGCGGGTAACAGCACCATAAAGGATACTATAATTTTTAAATATAGCAGTACCCTGGACCTTAGTGATTTTAATTCCAAAGTTACAATTGACGCTCACCTCGACAATACCAGGCTTCATAGTAAGGACCTGGGTCTGTTTGCACCGGTACTCAGCAGGTTTGACGAATATTATCAGGTCTCAGGGGATTTTACAGGTAAGGTAAGCTCCCTCTCTATTAATAACGCTCATTTAAAGTTTGGAGAGGGAACCGCCCTTAGAGGTAAGATCCGAATGACTGGCCTGCCGGACCTGGAGGAGACTTTTATCAATTTTGACCTTACAAATTCTTATGTAAGAACCACTGACCTTAAAAACTACCTTAAAGAAAAGACTTATGTTCGGCTGAAGCCTTTTGGTCAGATCAGTTTTAACGCGGAGTTCCTGGGGTTTTTCAATGACTTTGTTGCCAATGGAGATTTCTTTACAGATTATGGACGGATAATATCGGATATTAACCTCAAACTGGAAGAAGATGTGACAAAATCTACCTATAACGGGAAATTGTACATGCAAAATTTTGATATGGGTGGTTATACAGAGAATGCAAATCTCGGCCGGGTTTCCATGCGCGGGGAAATAAAGGGATCAGGAGTAACCCTCGAAGATGCAGATTTTGAATTAAAGGGCTACATCGACAAGATCGGTATTAAAGATTATGAATATACTGATATTCAGACTGACGCCCATTTTGCCAAGGAATATTTTGAGGGCTTTATTAACATTAACGACCCTAACCTGAAGCTAACAGCAACTGGTTCTATTGACCTTAGAAAAGATGTTAATTTGTTTAATATTAAAGCCGATCTTGATACAGCCTTGTTAAAGCCGCTCAACCTTTCGGGGGAAGACATTTTTTTAAGCAGTGAAATAGATATCAATGCCCGCGGTCTTAAAGTAGACAGCATAGTGGGTATTGCAAATCTTAGCAACTCTTTGATCCGCTACAGGGATAATACTCTGCAAATCGATTCTTTAAGTATGACTTCCAGAAAAAAAAGTGGTGAAAGGCAGTTACTCCTGGAAACCAATTTGCTCAACTTTAAGGCAGAAGGAGAATTTGATTATACAGTAGTGTATAAAGACCTTAAAAGACTACTCTATGAATACAGGCTTAACCTTCAGAATGACAAGGAAGCGTTAACGTCTTATTATAAGCAAAAAGACGCAACCAATTATGCCAACTATAGCCTGGATTATACAATTGATGTTAAAGACCCTAACCCGTTATTCGAACTGATTGCTCCTGATCTGTTTATCTCACAAGGCAGCACCATAAGCGGTAATCTTACTGGTGGTTACACGTCCATTATTTCAATGGATACCCATTTGGATACCGTATTTTTCAAAAATGACAGCTTCTACAATAACGAGCTGCAGCTCAATATCTCTAAGATAGCAGACAGTACCAGTGTACTTGCTATGGTATACCTGGCCTCGGAAAACCAGACAATTGCCAATGTGGAAACACGAGATATGATGCTTGAAGGCATATGGAACAATATGCATATTGACTTTGAGTTTGATATTGACCAGGTAAGGTATGCCAACTACGCTCGCCTTTTTGGGGCCATAGATTTCCTTCCCGATCAAACCCTGATACGACTACAACCATCAGATTTGCAAATACTGGATAAAAAATGGGAAATCCAGAAGGACAATTTAATAACTATCGATGGAAAAGAAATTACCGTTGAGGACTTAAAGGTATATAACGAACACCAAAGCATATCCCTCAATGGTCAAATATCAGAAGACACCGAAAATGCACTGATATTAAACATTGACAGCCTGAAGCTCGAAAACCTGAATACCATTTTTAACAAAGAATTATCAGGTACGATCAATGGTTTTGCCAACCTTAGCAACTACTATCAAACCCCGCACGTTCAAAGTAATCTGTCAGTAATGAAATTTAAAATAGAAGAATTCCTGATCGGAGATGTAAAGGGTACCAATACCTGGAATAACAATAAAAAACAATTTGAACTTAACTTCATAGTAGAGCGGCTAAAAAGTAAGATATTACAGATCAAGGGTACCTATACCCCGGACAAAGGCCCCGACCAGTTAAACCTCACCGCTCATCTGGACAAAACAGAACTAAAAATATTAGAACCATTTATCGAACACTATTTTACAAAAATAGAAGGCACAGCATCAGGAGCATTAGCTATTACCGGATCACCCGGGGAGCCCGTCATTCGAGGTGATGGATTTATTGAAGAAGGAGCTGTTCATATTAACTATCTCAAAACAAATTACAAGGTAAATGGCGCCTTCTTCTTCGAAGAAAACAAACTTGGCTTCAACAACATAAAAGTGACCGATAGCCAGGGAAACACCAGTGCCATGGCAGGGGTTGTTACGCATCAAAACTTTAAAGATTTCTATATAGATATCAGTGGATACCTGGATAATTTTCTGGTACTAAATACCACCAGCTCCGACAATAGCCTTTTTTATGGTACAGGGATAGCCACCGGGTCAATTCACTTCCTTGGTCCCGTTAATAACATGAATATCATAGCCAATGCAAAGACAGAAAAGGGCACAAGAATTTTTATACCGATCGGAGACTCTGAAAGTATTGAACAAGAAGATTATATCAATTTCATTGACTTCAAAGACACTACTGATGCTGTAAATATTAATGAAGTCAGCAGGGTAGATCTAAGAGGCCTGAAACTGGACTTCGACCTCAACATCACACCGGATGCTTATTGTGAGATTATTTTTGATATAAAATCCGGTGACATCATCCGCGGGCGTGGAAATGGTGATATTAAGCTGCAAATTGATACCAAAGGTGATTTTAATATGTTTGGAGATTTTAATATACAGGAAGGAGGCTATAATTTTACTTTATACAGTATCATTAATAAAGAATTTGAAATATTGCCCGGAAGTAAAATTTCGTGGTATGGAGATCCCTACCAGGGTATATTGGATATCAATGCCACCTATAATCAGTTAGCTACCTTACTACCGCTGCTCATCCGGCAGGAGGCAGACAAGGTGTATGAAGATGTAGTGGAGATCAAAAGAAAATATCCGGTAAAAGTGTTTCTGGATATAGATGGACCACTCCTTTCCCCAACAGTAAATTTTGATATCATAGCTAATAATTTACCCAGAAATATTGAAGTAGCAGAACGCCCTACTGTAGACCTCGAGTTTGAATTTCTCAAATTCAAAAACAGTATAGACGAGCAGGAATTAAAAAGGCAGGTATTCAGCCTAATTGTATTAAGGAGATTTTCACCATTGCAATCATTTAACACCGGAGGCTCTTTAACCAGCAGTGTGAGTGAACTGCTCTCCAACCAACTGAGCTACTGGATCACCCAGGTAGATGAAAATCTTGAAATAGACTTTGACGTAGATTTCGATAAACTTGATGAAGAAGCGTATAATACATTTCAACTGCGTCTCTCCTATACTTTTCTGGATGGCAGATTAAGGGTAACAAGAGATGGTGGCTTCACAAACCAGGAAAACCGGACCGATATATCCAGTGTGGCGGGAGACTGGACGCTCGAATATGTTCTGACTCCTGATGGAAAATTTCGAGCGAAGATGTATAACCGTACAAATTACAACCCCATTAACCCCACAAGGGAAAATCAGAACACCATTACCACCGGTTTTAGCATTACTCATACGCAGAGCTTCAATGAGCTGAGAGACCTTTTCAAAAAAAGAAAAAGAGAGAAAGAAGAAATGGAAGAAAGTCAATCCGACCCGGAGCAGGACCCCGATAAAGATCTCCCGGGAGACACACAGGGCAAGGCGACTTTAAAAGATGAGGAGGATGAAACAGATTAAAATATACATCCTTTTTGTCCTATGTTCTCTATTCACCTTTGATGCAAAAAGCCAGTATGCTGACAGTATCCGTCAAAACAGGTTAAAGCCACTGATAATCACTGCCGGAGCTACGTATGCTTTGTCCATGGTCGCCCTTAATGAGCTTTGGTATGCAGACCATGCACGCTCATCATTCCACTTTTTCAATGATAACAACGAATGGAAACAAGTGGATAAAGCCGGTCACTTTTATGCTGCCTTTCAAATCAGCTCTGCGGGTTATTATGGGTTAAAATGGGCAGGGCTTGGCAACGATAAGTCATTACTTTATGGTTCGTTAGCCAGTTTGCTGGCCCTTTCTTCTGTGGAAGTATTTGACGGTTTTTCCACGGCATATGGTGCATCCATCGGAGATTTTGTTGCTAATAGCGCCGGCATTGCATTTTTTTATGGCCAGCAAAAACTCTGGGAAGAAGTTCGCCTACATCCAAAATTCTCCTTTCAAACCACTTCATACCCCCGGGAAAGGCCGGCCGTCCTGGGTAAAAATCTTCCGGAAGAGTTATTAAAAGATTACAATGGGCAAACTTATTGGATCTCTGTTGATCTGTCCCGGTTTGTTAGAGGGTCTAAAGTCCCCAAATGGTTTAATATTGCATTAGGCTATGGGGCACATGATCTCATCTATGCAGAGGACGCTGCCAACATAGAAGCCGGATATGCTCCAAGGCGGCAATATTACCTGGCAATAGACTTCGATTTTAATGAATATCGCACAAAATCCAAGCTGATCAACACGTTGCTGTACATCATTAATATGGTGCATTTACCCGCTCCCGCATTAGAGTTTTCAAAGAATGAATTTAAATTCCATTATGCTTATTAGAAGTCAATATTTTTCCTAAATTGTTTCTACAAACTAAACAACAAATTGGTATGGATCTTAATGCTTTTATGCAAAATTATGCCGAAGAGATCGGTGGCCAGTACTCTGAATATGATAGCAGAACATCTATTATTATTGTTCCCCTGCCTGATGAACGATTTCAAACGGTGCTGGGAAAGTTAAAAAACAGCGCTCGTTACAATAACAGACTTGGGATAGAATTCGTCTCGAAAGTGTGCGAATATTCCCAGGATATGGACCTTAAATTGTTATTGGAAGAAAATGGCAATCTCAATCATGCTAAATTTGCAATAGCAGAAGGCTTTATCCATGTAGAGGCGTCCAGCTTCGTGGAAACCGCCACAGAAGACATATTAAAAGAAATCATACAGGAAGTAGCCAATGTGGCTGATGAATATGAATTTAAGATGACCGGTGAAGATATCCATTAAGATTGGCAACTGGGTTATCTAAAAAATTAAGGCCTGTTTTGAATCAAAGCAGGCCTTTTTATTGTTTACAAATCATTGATATGCTACTTTCGTCAAAGTACTAAAATAAAATACAAGCCGGCCTATCGTTCTCCGGGTTTCATCGGAGGAAGGAAAGTCCGGGCAACACAGAGCATCGTACTTCCTAACAGGAAGGTGCTGACGGCAGCGTCAGTAACAGAAAGTGCCACAGAAAATAAACTACCTTCGATAGCTATCGGGGGAAAAGGTGAAAAGGTGAGGTAAGAGCTCACCGCCCCGAGGGTGACCAAGGGGGCATGGTAAACCTTACGAGTTGAAAGATCAAATAAGTCCCGCTAGCTGGTGTATCACCGGCTGTTAGGCTGCTCGTCTGATTTTCTTCGGAAATAAGCGGGATGGGTAGATCGATAGATCCCTGTAGTGATACCGGGACCAGATAAATGATGGGCCATCGCGATTTACATCGGGAGGACAGAACCCGGCTTACAGGCTTGTATTTTTCTTAATATTGGAAGGTGTCTCAAAAGTCAAAGTCATCCCGAGGCTTCCAACAACTTTCAGTTGATTTTGTGGATAATGACATTATACCATCA
>NZ_AMZN01000057.1 GCF_000331535.1 Fulvivirga imtechensis AK7
TGTTGAACCGAACACCTACGGTGGAGGGCACAACGGATTACAAATTAGTAAATTGGCAGGATAAATAACTAACTATTTCAATTATGAAAGATTTTAAAAAAGCCATGAACTAGCCCAGGTTCCTTTGAATACGAAAGCCGAGGAGTTGCTTCTGAAGGCAGCCGGGTTTTTAACGGCCAAAAATTACTCCCCAAGAACCGTTCGAAACTATACCTCCGAGATGAGGTATATTTTTTCGTACTACAACCAAAAAGACCCGGCTGAGATTACCCAGGAAGACATCATCAGCTACCTCAATTTTATTAAGAAACAGTTTGGATCGGGGTATGACAAATGCCGAATGGTGGCACAGGCCTGTAGCTTTTTCTACAAAAACATCTTACGAGTACCTTATGTAGTGCCCAGTTCTTTTTACCCCCGCAGGCAGTTTAAGCTCCCCAACATCCTTA
>NZ_AMZN01000058.1 GCF_000331535.1 Fulvivirga imtechensis AK7
GGACCCACATCCAAAGCATAGCTTGTCTATGCTTTTTTCTTTAACCGTAAAGGACGAGAAGCCAGTCCCGATGTAGCGGAGCGGATATCGGGAAGTCCAGTAGGACCCCTATTATAGAAGGTGTCTCAAAAGCCAAAGTCATGCCGAGGCAACGAGGGATCTTACTCAGTTTTAAAGGCAGAATTCACAATCTTAGGAAAGTTCTTCTTTTGTCAGAATGACTGTTAAAATTAAATTTTGGCTTTTGAGACACTTCTTTTTTGTATTTCAACCTGGACGAGAAACCTGCCCGATGTAGAGAAGGGGATGTCGGGAAGTTCAACACGCCCTACAATTTAAAAGTCGGTACTAAAAATCAACCGGGAGATTTCTCTCTGTTTTCTCCTCCGTTTCCTCTGTGGTTATACCCCCTCTGGGAAAAAAATCGCAAATCTCTTGCGCAGTCAAATGACTGCATATATATTTGCAGTCAAATAGCTGCATAAAATGGAATTAAGAAGAGATGTATTTCAAGCGATAGCTGATCCCACACGCAGAGCGATTATTACATTGGTCGCCCTCCATGCCATGACACCGGGGGCGATAGCTGAAAATTTTGATTCATCTCGGCAAACGATTTCCAGGCACATTCAAATCCTCACTGAGTGTGAAATACTTGGTCAGGAGCAAAATGGCAGAGAGATATACTATCACCTAAACCCCAAAAAGTTGAAGGAAATAGCAGATTTTGTTGAGCCATTCCGCAAAATGTGGGATGATAGATTTAACAAATTGGAAAACATCATGAAAAATTATCCCGGAAATAAATAGAAGTACATGGAACTAAAAACGAAAATTCATGCCGAAGAAGGCAAGCAGGAATTGCTAATAACAAGGGAGTTTGATCTACCATTGGAGCTACTTTTTAGAGCATATGTCGAACCTGAAATTGTTGAACAATGGATGGGAACGAAAGTACTGAAGCTGGAAAATAAAAAGCATGGAAGCTGGCAATTCGAAACTTCTGATGCCAACGGGAATGTAGTATTTCGGGCCAACGGAGTGATCCATGAGTTCGTTCCGAACAGGAAAATCACCCGGACTTTTGAAATGGAGAATACGCCGTTTCCTGTTCACTTGGAATTCCTGGAATTTGAGAAACTGACGGCCAACACCAGTAAATTCAGCATGCATATGATATTTAAGTCAGTAGCGGATAGAAATGAGCTACTGAAAATGCCTTTTGCACAAGGTATAAATATGGCGCATAACCAACTGCAAAAGATCGTAAGCCAAATATGGCAAAAGCAGTAGAGATGGAGAGTCACAGGCTTTAAGCCTCAAGCTATAAGCTGCCGGACATTAAACGACAAAAATGAGACTCTCGGGTCTTAATACTTGGTACGCCAATTGGCGGGAATATTTTCTTAACGCACTTAGAGTTTTCTTACACACATTAACTATGTAAAGATGAAAAAGAGAAACAAGATCATCTATTGGATCTCCACCCTCTGGCTGGCGCTGGGGATGGTATCTACAGGTATTGTACAGTTAATAAAAATGGAGGAAGAAGTTGATAATTTTACCACGTTGGGGTATCCTCTTTATTTAATGACTATACTGGGAATATGTAAAATGTTGGGCGTTGTGGCTGTGCTAGTCCCAAAGTTTCCTTTGATCAAGGAATGGGCTTATGCAGGCTTTTTCTTCATGATGTCAGGGGCAATTATCTCTCATTTGGCAAGCGGAGATCCCTCCATGGAACTTTTTGGCCCGGCATTGTTACTAACCCTAACAGCGGTATCCTGGTATTTCAGACCGTCAGATAGAAAGATCATTGCAGTCCAAACCAAATAAATTATGAATCCTAAAGTTGATTTCTTTTTCAATAAAGCCAAAGAGTGGAAAATAGAATATAAGCACTTGAGAACGATAGTTCTTGACTGCGGACTGACCGAAGAGTTGAAGTGGGGTGTTCCGTGTTATACGTTTCAGAAAAGCAATATTGTGCTAATACACGGATTTAACGAATACTGTGCACTTCTGTTTCATAAAGGCGCCTTGTTGAGCGATGACCATGGTATTTTAATTCAGCAAACAGAAAATGTACAGTCGGCTCGTCAGATCAGGTTTACCAATGTTGGGGAAATAGTGGAGATGGAAGCTATCCTGAAAGCTTATATTTATGAGGCCATCGAAGTAGAAAAGGCTGGACTGAAAGTACAATTTAAGAGGACGTCAGAGTTTGACATGCCTGAGGAATTTCGAGAGGCGCTGAATAAAAGCCCTGATCTGAAGGCTGCTTTTGAGGCATTGACACCCGGGCGACAGAGAGGTTATCTGCTTCATTTCTCACAACCTAAGCAATCTAAAACCAGGGTATCGAGAATTGAAAAATGCATACCGCAAATTTTTGAAGGAAAGGGATTGAAAGATCGGTAAAATTTACATTACAGTGTTTAATACAATTAAAAGTGCAACATGAATCCTAAGATTGATAACTACCTTGCTGAAGGCTGCGGTCGTTGCCCTTTGGGAGGTACACCCAATTGTAAAGTCCATAACTGGCAAAAGGAACTGAAGAAATTGCGGATGATCGTTCTTGAGTGTGGACTCACCGAAGAATTAAAGTGGGGCGCCCCTTGCTACACCTTTAAACATAGCAATGTAGCAATGGTAGCTGCATTGAAGGAGTCTTGTGTGATTAGTTTTTTCAAAGGCGCCCTGTTAAATGATACCGAAGGCATTCTCGACAAGCCCGGGGAGAACACACAAGCCGATCGTGTTATTCGGTTTACCGATGTTAGGCAGATCATTGAGATGGAGCACGCCCTGAAAGCATATATTTATGAAGCCATTGAAGTGGAAAAGGCTGGATTGAAAGTAAATTTCAAAAAAGATCCGGGGCCTATGCCTGAAGAACTTGAAATTGCCCTGAATGAAAACCCTGACCTGAAAGCTGCTTTTGAAGCATTGACTCCAGGCCGCCAAAGAGGTTATATCCTTCATTTTTCACAACCCAAACAATCCAAAACCAGGGTATCCAGGATTGAAAAATGCATACCGCAGATACTAGCCGGAAAGGGGCTTTATGATGATAAGTACTGCTAGTGTCACTAAGAAAACTTTTGTCGTCATCGCACCTGTCCCGGGCTTGCCACCATTGCCGTTAACTTAAAAGAAAATATAGCCCAGAGGGGCCAAATCTTTGTAGCCCGGGGTGAAGCCCCGGGTCTTGACTTTGGCTAATTACTAGATAATAAAAATAAGATGCTCT
>NZ_AMZN01000059.1 GCF_000331535.1 Fulvivirga imtechensis AK7
TGGTTTAGTAGCCCGTAGGAGGACCGACCGTTAAGAAATGATCCGGTGGATCATTTTAGGGAGGGGCCAGCCTGCAGGGTGAGTCCGGGGAGCGGTGGCGTTCGATTCCCCTACCGTTCCAACTGCTTCAGACTGAAGAAATAAAAAAAGGCCTGAGCGACTTACTCAGGCCTTTTCGTAGCCCGTAGGGGAATCGAACCCCTGTTTCCAGGATGAAAACCTGGCGTCCTGACCCCTAGACGAACGGGCCATGGGTCAAACGAGGTGCAAATATAAATAGTTGGATCAGAAATCAAAACCAAGAGCAAAAATTAATTTGAATTTTCCTTCTTCTGCTGTATGCCCCCTACCTGATAGCCTTAAACACCAGATCTGTAAGAAACACCGTAATGTCATCAGACTCTGAGTCGGTCATATCGGTGAGGGATGGCAGGTGATCCGCAAAAAATCTTTGGTCGTGGGAGCTTTCGACAATTGTTGATATTAATGTTCTGGGAAAGGGATAATTGGGGTTAATTTCCTTTACAATGGCTGCCACTCTATTACACAAGCGCTTATAGCTGATAAATAACCCTTCCTTGTTTACCTTGTCAACCTCTTTTATCAGGTACACCTTTGACGACTCGGAAACTACAATGCGGTATAAAGCCGTTTCGTCAATATGCTCGAAATTCGGGTCCTTTTCAATGGGTTGAGAAAGAAGCTTGATAGCAGTAAGGAGTCGCGCTTCAGCAGAGTCTATATTGTTGGTAGCAAGCATAAGCTTGTAGTCCATCCAGTTCCAGTACCAGGCTAGTAAATAAAGCAACAGCTTATGTTTACTCTCAAAATACCTGTAAACAGATGGCTCTGTTGCCCCTATGCTCATGGCCAGCTTTTTAAAAGTGAAGGATTCAAAACCCATATCATCGATCATTCCGATACTATGCGTAATGATCTTCGTACCCAGTTCCGATGAATTCGGATCCTTCAGATAAAGTTTATCATCTATATTGATGTGAACCTTTACAGGCTCATAGACTCTGTTGTACTCTAGGTTTTCCTTCACTTTTTTGCCACCCGAAAAATATCAGACTTTTTGTATATACTAAAACTGCAAATATAATTATTACTAAACAATTATACTGCCACCACGCCCTGCTACCTCATCAACTGTTCACCTGCGCGCTTTCAAGATTTTCTGCATGGATAATCTCATCTTCATAGAATGCCACAGCCCCGGTTTCCACATCATACATAGCTCCTATCAAAGCGATCTCCCCATTTTCTATTAACTCCGCAATTACGGGGCTCTTTTTAAGGATCTGTTTCAGCGTAAGTTGAACATTCAATCTGGACACATTTTCAACAAATGCCGGGTTGCTGGCATTTCTGTTTTCCCGGGTTTCCTCTTCGAAGTCTATAGCCGGCTTCACTTTCTCCAATAAGGTGGTAAGATTACCCAACTCTACATGATCACATGCCCCTTTGATTGCTCCACACTTGGTATGGCCAAGCACTACAACCACTTTTGAGCCAGCGACTTTACACGCAAACTCCATACTACCCAAAATATCTTCATTAAGAACATTGCCTGCTATACGGCAACTGAAAATATCCCCCAGGCCCTGATCGAAAATAAGTTCCGCGGAAGTGCGGGAGTCGATGCAGCTCAATATAAAAGCAAAGGGATGCTGACCTTCTGAAGTTTCATTCACCTGCTGCAGCAGATTGCGATTTATCTTCAAATTATTAATAAATCGTTCATTACCATCCTTCAGCAGCTTTATGGCTTTTTCAGGTGTAAGTTGCGCTTGCATTTCTTTCGTTAGTGTTCTCATATTATATTATTTGGAAGTTTTAAATTTGTTATATCAGGCTTCAGAATGCGTTATTTCCTTTTCTGTAATGCGTTGATAATCGTTTTCCCGGCTCACTTTTTCTAATACAGGAATACCCTCAATCCGCACGCGGATATCTTTGTTTTTTGCATTAACTATAAAATCGCGAATCACTTCTATCACATCATGATCTATTATTTTAGTACGTTTTGCATCGATAACCACATCTGCCCCACCTGGCAGGTGGTTTAAGGTCTGAAGCAGGCTTCCTTTATTTAGGAACGAAACCTCCTCCGCTAAAGCGATAGTGCGCATCTCCCGGCCATTTGTATTGCTCGCATGAAATACATACGGATTTTGATAATGACCACGGAGGATATAAAAAATGGCAAACGCCATACCTATCCCAATGCCTGTTAACAGGTCTGTAAACACAATACCCACTACTGTAGCTACAAAAGGAATAAACTGACTCAAGCCAAGCTGATACATCGATTTAAAAAGTGTAGGTTTGGCCAGTTTATACCCTACCACAAACAGGATACAAGCCAAAGTTGCAAGGGGTATCATATTCAAAATATTCGGGATGGCTATAGCTGATATCAACAAGAAAAAGCCATGAGTGATCGCTGATAATTTTGTTTTTCCTCCAAAAGTAATATTCGTAGAACTCCTAACGATCACCTGGGTAATAGGAAGCCCCCCAATTAACCCTGATATCACGTTGCCCAGTCCTTGTGCCTTAAGCTCACGGTTAGTCGGAGTGACCCGCTTATACGGATCCAGCTTATCTGTGGCCTCTACACAAAGTAACGTTTCAATACTGGCTATTAAGGCTACTACCATAGCCGTGAAGTATACTTGTGGATTGGTAAGGTGACTAAAATCAGGAAGACTGAACTGACCAAAAAACTCACCCAGGTCACTAGCTACGGGAATATTAACGAGTTGATCTTTAGTAAGACTGAAAGGGAGGATACCTGCCTGGAACATCTGATTCAGGATAATACCTGCCACCACTACTACTACGGGCCCTTGTATTAATTGAAAAATGCGATGTGTTTTTGTCAGCACCGCCTCCCATAATATTAAGATAGTCAGCGAAACCGCTGATATGATCAGCGCCCCCGGTGTCAGCACCTCAAAAGCTGTACTTAAATCAGAAAAGGTATTACCCACGGCTGTCTGGAAAGACAGGTCACCTTCATAATCTGCATCATAGCCGAGTGCATGTGGGATCTGTTTTAGAATAATAATGAGGCCAATACCTGTAAGCATGCCCTTGATAACCGAGGTAGGGAAATAATAAGCAATAATACCTAACCTCAGGTAACCCATAACGATCTGCAGGATACCCGCTATTACTACTGACACTAAAAATGCCTGCCATGAGCCAAGTGTGGCTATGGCCGAAAGTACAATCACCGCCAGTCCTGCTGCCGGTCCGCTTACTCCCAATGGTGATCCACTGGCCATACCTACTATAATACCTCCCACAATACCGGCAATGATGCCCGAAAAAAGTGGTGCCCCGGAAGCCAAAGCTATACCAAGACATAGTGGCATAGCCACAAAAAACACCACAATACTTGCCGGCAGGTCGTAACGCGCGTTCTCAAAAAGCCCTTTGATTTTCATAGGTCGGTTTTAAATTAAATTTTAGCCACCAAAATCCAGTATTTTTAGCAATACATATGTATACGTTAGTATTACTAACTGGTTTCAAATGTAAAACTAATTTTTTTAAAATTCCACTTCATATACTTATCATTTTTCAGCCCCAGGTAATACAACCACCAACACACAAATTACCACCGGCCATCCACATCACACGACTGTTCAACGATTTAACTTCATCTTTTAAAAGATTTTTATTATATTTCGAAATTGTCTCGTTGGCTTCATGTTTCAAATGCTGCTAAAAGCACTCTGAATACTTACTTATACAACAAAGACCAACTATTTGACAATGAATCAATTCAATTCAACCGACACGAAGGAACGCGTGGCTCATCAGGTTCAACGTGTTTCACTCTATGATTTTGGCTATGAACAATCGGGCACCTACAAGGGAGATCCTGATATGTATTTGACCTACCTGAACAGGATACTGAATGGCGATCTGGTAGAACCTGCTTACAAGGGATTTTCTGATGATGAAAAGATCGAACGCGTGAGTAAGATCAAAGAACTGGAAGCCGAACAGGCTACTAAGGAGGCTCAAAACCAGAAGATAGAAGAGGAAATAAAAGAAAAAGAGAGCCAGGTAGATGAATATCAAAAGGAGATACTGGCTATACGACAAAGCCGGGCTCAGGACTCTGAAAAGCTAAAAACGGAAACTTTCAGTCCTGTGAAATTTACCATTAACGCCTTTCTCCTGATCATGCTGTCTGTATACTTGTTCTTCTTTTATATTTCGGCTGCTTATAAGGCGTTATATGTGGATTTTGAGGGTATCGCCGAAAATATTGCTTCGGGAATAGGCGTGGGAAGCATAATGCCCGGTGCTTATGAACTCGCAGAGGCGCTGCAATATAACTACCTGCTTTTGCTTGTACCTTTTGTTTTTTATGCCTTCGGGTGGGCATTTCACATATTATTGGAGCTCAAACACAAAGCAAAGTTTGTATTCCTTTCATTACTAATAGCAGTGACTTTTGCGGTGGATTTTCTACTGGCGCTCATTATCCATGGCAATACCGAAAGTGCGAAAGAGCTCATGGGGCTTCCTACTATACACTGGTCTCAAAGCTCAACGTTCTACATTATTTTATTTCTGGGTTTCCTGGTCTATATCATTTGGAGTATACTATTCGACTCGATGCTTAGGGAGTGGGACAAACGACAAGTTACATACAACCTAAAAAAGATCATACGCCACCTTGAGCGGGACATCAACGAGCTTCGCAAAAAACTGCATAATATCGACAGTATTAAAGAACAGATCACAGATTACAGAGAAGATGTAAGTGTTATTATGTACGGCAGTCTGAAAAAATATCTTGATCAGTTCTCTTCAGGCTGGCTGGCTTACCTTTCTCCGGCTAATTTGAAGGATACCAAGCAAACCTGTCTGACACTGAAAAAGGAATTTGAAGACAAACACAAGATCAAAAGCGGAACAGTAAAGGTAATTAGCCGAAGGTAAACTACCTCCCACATTCAGGTTTCAGAAATTCATTTTCAAAATTATTTTCTATGATCACTAAAAGAAACATCATCCATAATCTGTTGGCTTTACTCATTATCAGTGTTGCTACTTCATGTAACATTCCCAAGCCGGAAAAAAAGCAGACTATTAGGGAAAAGCATAACTACATTGTACTTCTCGATCTTTCTGACCGGTTAATAGTGCAGGACCAGCAGCCCGAAAGAGATCGGCAGATCATCAAGGCCATCTATGGTATTTTTGAAGAAAAGGTAAAGAAAGACCTTTATGTAAAATCCAGAGATGAATTTAAGGTAGTGATAGCGCCACAACGAGGATCACGACTAGACAAGGATACGTACGAAGATCGTCTGTATGTGAATATGGACAACATTCAAAATATTTACAGGCGCTCAAAAGAAGAAGAGAGGCGCATGAAAGTCTTCGGTAATGTCGACAGCCTATACCAGCAGGCAGTCTTCAGCAACAATCCGAAGGCATATTATGGCGCTGACATCTGGAAGTATTTCCATGAAGACTTATCTGTAGACTACTCACGCGATACACTCACGGAAAATTACCTGTTTATTCTTACCGATGGATACCCGATAGTAGGCAAGAACCCGAATAAGCTGAAAGAGATCAAGGCAAAGTTCCCACGGCTGCATGTGGTGCTTATAGAAGCTACTCCACGAGATAAAGACCTGGAGTGGGATCGAGTAATGGCAGTTTGGGAAGAATGGTTTAACGATATCGGAATAGAAAAATATACTTTAATCAAACGTGGTGCTATTTCGAAAGAGATTGAACAGGTAAAAGCCCTTGTGACATCTGACGCATAGATCTGTTTACTGAAATTAGATTCACTCCTGCTCTCTGGCACAACAAGTGGCCCGGGAGTGGGATATGGAATTAGTGTTTGCAAGAAAACACCAAGTGGCTTTAAGAAAACGACAAGGTAAAGGCTTGTGAAGTGCCAAAAAGCGTACTGAGATACGAGAGCATTTTTGGGACGAGCCTAACGCGGACATTGGCGTTTTCTTAGAGACAAGAATTAAGCTTTTTGCTGTCCGATTATACCCATTGCCAACTTCCTCATCATTTTCACCCGCTCCGGATCAACCGTTCGCACCATATACTCTCCACCTTCTGCAGAGCCCATACCGGCAATGGCATTATTGTGATAGGCCATGCCACTTGGCTTCAAAG
Organism: Fulvivirga imtechensis AK7; assembly: GCF_000331535.1. Classification (GTDB taxonomy): domain Bacteria; phylum Bacteroidota; class Bacteroidia; order Cytophagales; family Cyclobacteriaceae; genus Fulvivirga; species Fulvivirga imtechensis. Next base: position 6,181 of record NZ_AMZN01000059.1, read on the forward strand.
TGGCAGCGGAAAAATGTATCTCATCAGCAGCACTCTTCCTGATCACCTCCTCTACAGTATCTTCATTTACTCCTGAACCGGGCATTATCGCAATTCGCCCCTTCGCCTTTTTGATCAGTTCACCGACCAGGCCTGCTCCAAGTACAGCTTTTGGTTGATGGCCGGAAGTAAGGATTCGATCAAAACCAACTTCAATGCAGTCTTCCAGGGCTTCCAATGGATCACGGGTCATATCAAACGCACGGTGACACGTCACCTTTAATGGGCGCGCCTTTTCGATCAACTCCCTACACCTTTTCTTATCGATCCTTCCCTCCGAAGTAAGTACGCCAAAGACTACCCCATCGACACTTAGCTTTTGACACTGCCAGATATCACGTTTCATTATATAGAACTCATCGCTGGTGTAGAGGAAATCACCACCTCGAGGCCGGATCATCACAAATACATCCATGCTAATTTGCTGACGTACAACCTCGATCATGCCATAGGAAGGCGTGGTCCCTCCTTGCCCGGGATTGTCACAGAGTTCAATCCGGTCAGCTCCACCCTCCTGGGCACGCAGGGCCGACTCAAGATTGTAAACAACTACTTCCAGTGTCATAAGGTGAAATAATTTCTTTTGCCGCTTATCCAGTATCCCCATACTGTTTAACCAAATATCGCATTTTTTATTTTTGTGAGGCTTCTGACTAGAAAAATTTTCGTGTAGTGGTTAACACACGAGGTGAGTTGCCGGATCTCCCTGAATTGCCAACTTCTGATTGATCTTTGTTATTCCGAATAAGCAATAGTAGTGAGCAGTGAATTCTCAGCTTGCCGTGAGTCAAGTCGTGTATGCTGAATTACCACGGGAATGTCGGATTCAATAACGCTGGCATAATCTGTGTCTTTTGGTATCGGTTCGGGCTCCTTCAGCTCATTAAATCGCAGGTGCTTTGTTCGCTGAGGTGGGATAGTAACCTCATACGGGCCTACCGGGTCCTTGTCAGTATAGAAAATGGTGATTTTAATATGTGCTTCCCGATCAGAGGTATTTAAAATACAGGCGGTTTCATGGCTGGTAAACTGGGGTTCCGGTCCATGCCCATATGAAGGTATATAGCCCTCAGCTATTATCCAGGTTTTTTTTCCAATTGCTTCCATATCGTCTTTATCTGCTTTTTCTCACTTTATCAGATAACATATGAAAGAAGCATTGGTTTAGTTAGTGTCACTAATAAAACACGGATGCCACACCGATGGGACCTTGAGCCTCATTCTGCTCGTAAACCCTGGTGTTTCATTAAAGCCGCTTCGGAGTTTTTTTTTACAAACACTAATTGAGTTCTTTAAAACACTTTATAATATCTTCTCCAAAACCTAATCGCTTGTACACTGCTCTGGCATGAACATTTTGAGAAAATACATTTAAAGTTACCCATCTGAAGCCCTGTGATCGCGCCCATTCTTCTCCTCGCTCTATCAACAACCGCGCAATACCCTGTCCTTCACCTTCTGGCGCAACTACTATATCGGAAATATGGGCATGCCTTTCACTATTATAGTGATCTGAACCCAATCTGATATGAAGAAACCCCAACGGAACACTTTCAGCATCCTCAGCTATAAAAATTTCCATATCCGCTGATGGCTCCGTAAGTTCTCCGCTCAAAAGTTTCGCGTCCAGCTCCATCATCCTCGAACCATCACGCCATGGAGGCAAACCAAACGCTGTCAGGCGGGGCACGAGAGAAATAACAAATTCTCTATCTCGAACCGTAGCCGTTCGAACCTTTATTTTTTTATTTTCAGTCATACGCGGGTCCTAAAAAGTTTTGTAGTAACAAAATTAAAGGAATATAAATATATATGAGCCAAACTCAATTACCAACAAAGGCGCATAAGGCATGGCCGTTGTGATGGGGCTAAGCATCACTGTCAGGTGGCTTCTGAAAGCTAAAAAGTACTGATTTCTCTCCCTGAAGCCACCGTCAGGGGGTAAGTCTTTTTTTGATAAAAACGCGTATTATGCCCCCGAAAGAATGAAGTTATTAGATAAAAAAAGTACGACCTGGTAAATGAGCTATCAACACACCACCAACGCTTTAAAAATCCGCATCATCACCGTTATAATCTCCTCTGTCCCGGTCACCTCTATCCCGTTTCTTTTTCTGGTTCAGCCGGTAGGTAAATGAGGCGGTCACCTGCCTTGCCCTCCACTGAAACTCGGACTCCTGATAAAAATTACTGGTAATGGTTTCTCCTCTCCATCTTCTGGAGTTGAGCAGATCCCTTACATTGAACATGATCGTACCTTTGCCTTTTAACACATCTTTGCTGAGCCCCATATCAATCATATAAAAGGCTTTTCTTCTTCCCTGCGTGTCTTCCTGGGGGGCATTGTACCGGCCGCTGACCTGGTAATCGAGCACGCCAAACAAAGTCATTTTGGAAGTTACACGGGCAGACATGGTGTAGGTGTCATTTGAAAGTTCCTGTTCCTGGTACTGACCATCGGTCATCGATCTGTAGAAGTTGGCGCTACCATTGATCTTCCACCAGTCACCTACGTCTTTCGATACCGTAAATTCCACTCCATAAGCATTTCTACTGCTCAGGTTTAACGGAATAGCATAGGTAATGCTGTCTTCAGCAAAGCGAACCCGATCGATTACACCCGTGGTATGCCGGTAGTAAACACTGGTAAACAGTGACGCAGTACTCCAGTTTTTAAGGTATCCCACCTCATATGAATTAGTATATTCCGGATCCAGGTCAGGATTACCAACACGGATATTCCGCTGATCGGTAAAGCTGGAGAAAGGATTCAAACTCCAGAAGCCCGGCCTGTCAAGCCTGCGGCTATAGCTGGCCTGAAGTGAATTCTGACCCTTTAATCGATAGGTAATATGGGCACTTGGGAAAAACCCAATGTAGTTCTTATCATTTTTCAGGTTATCCTGTACAAGCTCGGTGGTGATATCGGTTACTTCTGTTCTGAGACCTACCTGGTAAGAAAATTTTCCTATCTTATTACCAACTATAGCGTAAGCTGCATAGATATTTTCATCATAATTAAAATCATTAGTAAAACCAGGCAACATTTCGTACTCTCCTTGTTCATTAAGCTCTTCTACGAGATAGGCATTGTCTATTTTCCTAAAGGTACTTCTATACCCTGCTTCTATCTTACCTTCCTTTGCAAAAGGATGCACATAATCTGCCTGAAGCAGTAAATTGCTCTCAAATTCATCATTTAAAGACCTTTGAAATACATCCGGCTGGAAACTTTCTCCATGCTTTGGAGTCAGGCCCTGTGTTTGCTCTGCATCTTCTATTTCACTGCTTTCGCGATATTGAATATCAGCAGTCAGCTTTTGCTTGTCGCTTCTAAAGGTTTTGGTGTAGTTCATTGAAAACTCTATGTTCTCCTCATCTTCCAGCTCTTCGTCAAAACGCAGTATGGTGGCCACAAGATCGCGATTGGAGTCATAATCCCTGTACACCAGTTTTGTTTCATTTTCTTCGTCAGATATTCTGTATAATGCCGAAATGGTAATGGTATTCTTATCATTAAGATAAAAATCCGATCCAAATCTGAAATTATTGGAAATACCACCCCGGGTCCTGTCACGCGTCAGGTCGGTATAGTAGGTAGTGTCCTTCATATAAAATATCTGATTGGCATAGCCTGATCCCGGATTTTTCCTATAGTTGATGCCGTAGTTGGCAAACAGATTGAGCCACTTTTTACGGTAGTTTACATTGAACGACAGTCCGTAATTATCCGGGTATCCGGCATTGGCGCTGAATGAGCCGTTAATACCGTCATTATTATCCTTTTTGAGGATGATGTTAATAATTCCTGCATTGCCCTGTGCTTCATAGCGTGCTGAAGGATTCGTTACCACCTCAACACGCTCAATGAGGTTGCCCTGCAGTTGCCTCAAAGCATCTGTGCTGCTGATACCTACCAGCCCGGAAGGCTTTCCGTTAACCAGTATTCTTACATTGCCACTGCCTCTTAAACTTACATTTCCTTCTATGTCTACATTAACAGAAGGAATGTTATCCAGTATATCTGCCGCACTAGCTCCGGTATTGCTAAGATCCTGCCCGACATTGAACACTCGCTTATCAAGCTCCATCACCATTTGGCTTTTTTGTCCTGTAATCACAACCTCGTCCAATGTTTCAGTATCGGGACTCAAATTAATAGTACCAAGGTTGGCGGTCATTTTTTCCCTACTGAGCGCCACATTGAAATATTTTGATGCATAAGAAATAAACTGCACCTGAACAATAAACTTGCCCGGACGTGCATCAATTGAAAATTTACCATCCACACCCGTAATACCTCCTCCAACCAAAGAGCTGTCCTGTTGGTTGAGCAAACTTACCGAGGCATACTCGAGGGGCTGCCCCGATTCAGTGTCTATAACAATACCCTCTACCTTAAAAGGAGTTCCACCTCCCCCACCGCGCTGTCCGTAAGTAAAAGCAGTTAAAAAAATTAGTATTACCGGCAACAGTAATTTTAGCATCATCCAAGTAGTTTTTTTATATGTGAACAAAATTAAGCCTTTGATTTGATTCAAATTTGTATAAAAGTTGAAGGAAATCTGAAGTTTTAAAAAATGACTGTTATGCAGTGCATTTTTTTCTGGTATTCATAAGAAATATTAAATGAACTGACTTCACAGATCTTTTTTACAATGGCAAGCCCCAGCCCGATGGATTCCTTGCTCTGATTATCTTTTTTAAACCGCTCAAACAGCACCTTAGGGTCAGATTTTAACGCCTCCCCGGTGTTTCTGATCGTCAATTTTTTATCAGTCATAGTGATACTGATCATCCCTTGCTCATTGTTGTGCCTGATAGCATTTTGGATCAGGTTGGTGATCATAATGGCTGCCAGCGTACTATCCATCCGCACACAAACCTGGTCCTGTATCTCTGTCTCCACTTTAATTGATTTGAGATCGGTCAACTCCTTGAAATCCGCCAGTAACTTAGAGAGCAACTCACTCATATCGACCTTTTCAACGCTCTCAAATTCCTTGTTTTCGATCTTAGTAAGCAGAGAAAGCGCCTTCCCTAATTTTGAGAGGCGCTGTATAGACTCCTGAGCAGAGATGATCAAAGACACCTGCTCATTTGACAGGTTATCGGATTCAAGCAATAGCTCCAGCTTACCATTAGTGATTGAAAGTGGGGTTTGCATCTCGTGTGATGCATTTTCGGTAAACTCTTTAAGGGATTGATAATCAGATCTCACCTTATCAGTCATTTCCTCCACAAACTTATTGAGCTTATCAAACTCTCTGGTATTGGACTTCTGATAGACTATCCGGTCGTTTTTCTTTAGACTGAAGTTCCTGATCTGTTCCAATGTAGCATTAAAAGGCTTCAAAATAAACAATGAGGCTATCCAACCGAGCACCAGGACAACAACGCTGAGCAGCAGGTACATTTTCAACAACGATTCATTGACGCCATCTGAAATATCATCTTCCTCGATGATCAAGTCGTACAGCGATATACTGTAGTAGCGATCACCGACTTTTTTGATCACATCCAATTTGTTATGCGGCTCCATCCGCTGTAGGGTGGCATGCATTACTACAGTGTCTGAAAAGGTAATAGGGGTCTCCTCCACCTGACCATCTAAAGGTATTATCCTGATCTTATCTCGCTCAAACGGTCTGTCAAGCTTTCGGTGCTCGATCATCCGTATTGCAGAGGTAAGCCGCTCTGTTAAAAATCGTTGCTCTTCAAAAACTACCTCGCGCATGATGACCTGGTGCGTGATCATGCCACCCAGCAGAAATACGACCAGGGTAATCAGCAGGTATAACAGCGTAATTTTAAATATTAACTTCACGACACCTGAGGGTTAAACTTATAGCCGGAGCCATACATGGTTTGAATATAATCCCGACCACCGGCCTGTACGATTTTTTTTCGTAAATTTTTGATATGCTGGTAAACGAAATCAAAAGAGTCTACCGAGTCCATATAGTCGCCCCAAAGATGCTCTGCTATGGATTGTTTGGTAAGAACCCTGCTTTTATTAACTACCATATATAGCAACATCTCATATTCCTTCCTGGTCAGGTCAAGGGGTTTGCCGTTTACTGTTACTTCCATCGTCTCTGTATTGATGGTGATCTCATTAAATACAACATCGTGTGTGCCACCCAGATGCCTTCTGCGATATATCGCCTTAAGCCGTGCATTAAGCTCCGAGAGGTGAAATGGTTTGGGTAGATAATCATCTGCGCCAAGGTCGAGTCCGTGAATTTTATCATCCAGCGCATTTTTAGCCGATAAAATCAGTACTCCCGTATCAGGATATTCTTTTTTCAGAAACCTTAAAATGTCAAGACCATCGCCATCCGGCAGCATCAGGTCCAACAAGACGATATCATAATCAAAACCGGCCAGCTTTTCTATAGCCTGATGATAACCACTACACCATTCACATACATATCCCTCTTTACTCAGATATGATGTTATGTTGTTTGCCAGTTCGGCCTGATCTTCCACTACAAGCAATTTCATGATGTATCAAATATATCAATAGTTTTTGAAGAGATTTTGAAGAAAGGCTTTCAGTTCTCAGTTCTCAGTTTCTCAGTTCTCAGTTCTCAGTTCTCAGTTCTCTGTTCTCAGTTCTCTGTTCTCAGTTCTCAGTTTCCAGTTTCTAGTGACTAGTTTCTAGAAATACCTGTTAAAAAACCAGTGACCAGTGACCAGTGACCAGTGACCAGTGACCAGCATTTGTCTAAGTAATAGCAATGAATTAACTTGTCATGCTTACAAATACTCAGTGAAAGAGTTTTACCACAGGCCCGCCTACATTCTACCTGTTATTGTCATCGCACAATTTGCGGGCACTTCGCTTTGGTTTGCCGGCAATGCAGTACTTCCCGACTTGCAAGAGTTCCTGTCGCTGCCGTCCGGATCATTAGGTAGTATTACCTCCGCTGTACAATTGGGCTTTATTTTTGGCACCTTGACTTTTGCAACATTAACTATTGCAGACAGGTTTTCACCATCAAAGGTATTCTTCTTTTGTGCTATAGCAGGGGCGATTCTTAACCTTGCACCTGTGGTTTTCAAGAGCTATATCCCGATACTGGGCTTTCGCTTTGCCACAGGCTTTTTTCTTGCCGGTATTTATCCTGTAGGGATGAAGATCGCCTCCGACTGGCATGAAAAAGGTCTTGGAAAGGCATTGGGTTATCTCGTTGGCGCACTTGTGCTGGGTACAGCATTTCCGCACCTGATCAGTGACCTGACCGGAGGCCTGCCCTGGAAGTATATTTTAATTGTCACTTCCATAGTGGCGGCATTAGGAGGAGCTATCATACTCATATTCGTTTCTGACGGACCATTCAGGAAAAGCGGAGCTCGATTTAACTCCCATGCCATACTAAAGCTATTTAAAAACGTGAGCTTCAAACGTGCTGCTTTCGGCTACTTTGGCCATATGTGGGAATTATATGCATTTTGGGCCTTCGTGCCATTCATTATTCTACATCACAACAAAATAACCAATAACAGTTTGAGTTCCCCTGCTTGGTCCTTTGTAATTATCGGTTCCGGCTCTCTTTCCTGTGCACTCGGTGGTCATATTTCGCTATACCAGGGAAGTAAAAAGGTAGCTAGTGTAATGATTTTTTATAAACCGAACTATTTCCTTTGTAA
>NZ_AMZN01000060.1 GCF_000331535.1 Fulvivirga imtechensis AK7
TAATAAAAATAAGATGCTCTGAATTTTGATTTGGGGCATTTTTTATTGATTTTTATATCTAGTTAAATAACTAGATATAAACATGGGTTTCCCAACAAAAATTCAACTGATAAAAAGGGCCAAAAGCGAACAATGGTATATCAATTTTCCTGCGGCAGTTGCACAAGCTATGGAATTTGAAAAAGGCGAGGTGGTGGAATGGGTCATTGAAGACAAAAAGAAGATGATATTAAAGAGAAGCACCCCGGATCCATCTGCCGATGAGAAAAAAAAACCTCAATAACTACTACTCTGGAAGCGTTCGAAGAGCTTTTCTCCAGGTGTGGGTCAGCTTTCAGACAAACACGAACTATGCTTAGAGCAAGGGATTTAGCTTATGGTATTATAAATTGTGTAGGCAGGCACACTATAACAGGTTTTCTGGCCTCATATGGAAAGCTGTTTGAAGACTGGAGTGCTGACTACCGTCTGTTTCAGCGGGAACGGATGGAGGTTGATGAGTTATTCAATGTGGTCCGGAAGGAGGTAGTTGCCCAACTTCCCTGCAGACAACCGGTCTGTGCACACATGGATGATAGTATTTTAAAGAAAACGGGCAAGAAAGTGGAGGGTGCCGCATGGCGAAGAGATCCCTTGGGGCCCCCTTTTCATACCAACTTCATCTGGGGACAAAGATTCATACAACTTTCCATATCCC
>NZ_AMZN01000061.1 GCF_000331535.1 Fulvivirga imtechensis AK7
CCTTTTGACCGAAATCACTGGCATGGTCCGACCGAAATAGCCACGGGGTTAGTTTTTGTAGGTTTCTTATCATATAATTCACAAAGTAGCTGAATATAAATATCTACACTATCATGCATGTGCAACACTGCAATCGAATTATTTGGATTTATTGAATTGCAATGTCTTTCACCTTCTTCAAATATAAATTTGGAAAAGGATAATCTATGCATATGATTTTCATTCAATTTCTTCATATCTCAGTCGTTCTTGTATTACCCACAACAAGTGTCTAAATGCAACGTAACTCATATACCCATTATACCTCTGAATCTACCACATTCCTACTCCCTTTCAAAGAAATATTTGCACCATACGCATAGCCTACATCAGTTACGCTCTGCTCCAAGCGCCTCACACCCCGCCCCACCCACTTGCTCATATAAAATCATCTACCTAGCTTAGCACGGCTATGGCCAGTAGGCAGTTGGCAAATAATTACGTCACGTCTCAATACTCAATACTAACATCTCAATACTCAATATGAAAATCGGACTCCTCTCAGACACCCATGGCCACCTTGATCCGAAGGTTTTTAAATACTTTGAAGAGGTTGATGAAATATGGCATGCCGGTGATATCGGGCCGGGGGTTCTGGAGCCACTGGTAGACTTTAAACCCACCAGGGCCGTTTATGGCAACATCGATGGGCACGACATCAGGATTGTATGTCCGGAGCACTATAAATTTAAATGCGAAGAGTTAAAAGTCTGGATCACTCATATAGGTGGCTACCCGCCACGCTACAATCCGAAGATCAAGGCAGCGCTTATCAAATCACCACCGGACATTTTCATCTGTGGCCATTCCCACATACTAAAGATCATGCGCGATCCAAAGATCAACAATCTCCTGTACATCAACCCCGGAGCTGCGGGCATCCATGGCTTTCATAAGGTAAAAACCCTGGTACGCTTTGACGTAATCGGCAAAGAAGTAAAAGATATGCAGGTGATTGAGCTGGGGAAGAGAGCATAGAGCTGAGGGCGGAGAGCAGAGCGCTTAGCGTGACTCGTGTTTGATGTTAAGAATGAACTGAGAACTGTAAACTAAGAACGGTGAACTGTAAAATAGAAAAGGCCATACCTCAACGGTACAGCCTTCCTGTAAATATTATTAAAGCTATTACTCCTTATCCTCTTTCTCTTCCTTCTTAGGAGCAGCTTTTTTAGTTTCTTTTTTCTCAGCTTTAGGCTCTTCAGCTTTTTCAGCTTTAGCTTCTTTTGCAGGAGCTTTAGCCTCAGCTTTTTCAGCCTTAGCTTCTTCCTTCTTAGTATCGGCTTTAGCAGCACCTTTAGAGCCTTTTTTGAACTCTTCTTTGATCTGCTCTACGTCAACGCTTTTAATAACAGGCTTAGTATTCAACCTCTGGATATTTTCCTGTCTCACTTTAGCCTTTACTTTATTTCTTTTCGCTTTTCTTTTAAGTCTGGTAACAGCCATTTCTGATATATTTTTGTCAAAAGAGGCTGCAAAGATAGTGTAATAGGAATTAATAATAAAAGAAAAATATAAAATTAATCACCTGTGAAGGCTTTTATTTTACAAAAATCATTTCATCGCTTTTTTGTAGTTTTGCGGCCATGAGTCAGAAACCTACACTACCCAAAGGTACCCGCGATTTCGGACCTCAGCAAATGGCGAAGAGAAACTTTGTTTTCAGCGCTATCAAGGAGGTATTTGAAAAATACGGCTTTATGCCACTCGAAACACCGGCTATGGAAAACCTGTCTGTGCTGACAGGCAAATATGGTGACGAAGGGGATCAGTTGCTGTTTAAGATCCTGAATTCGGGCGACTTCCTTTCCAATGCCGATGTGAATGATTTTAATGAAGGCTCCAGAGCATTGCTACCAAAAATAGCAGAAAAAGGGCTCAAATACGATCTCACCGTACCCTTTGCACGATATGTGGTCATGAACAGGCATGAGCTGACGCTGCCATTTAAAAGGTATCAGATACAACCGGTATGGCGGGCTGACCGACCCCAAAAAGGAAGATACAGGGAGTTTTTTCAATGTGATGCCGATGTTGTAGGTACCGACTCCCTCATTTGTGAAGCTGAAATTGTATTGATGATCAATGAAGTGTTCAGCAAACTGGGTATAGATGATTTCAATATAAAGATCAACCACAGACAGATTCTCACCGGTATTACCGAAGCTATCGGAGCAGGGGGAAAAGAGAGTGATTTTTGTGTGTCCATAGATAAACTTGACAAAATAGGACTTGAAAAAGTACTGGAAGAAATGAAGGAACGGGGCATTAGCCCGGAAGCTACTGAAAAAGCTGTTCCCATTCTTCAGCTTCAGGGGTCCATCGAAGAGAAAATAGCCGCGCTTAAAGATATTTTAAAGAACTCTGATGCAGGACAAAAAGGCATCAGCGATATTGAAGAAGCACTTACGACACTAAAATCGTTTGACCTAAGCAACCATCGCATTGATTTCGATGTAACGTTGGCAAGAGGTCTGAGCTACTACACCGGAGCCATTTTCGAAGTGAAAGTCAAAAATGTTAGCATTGGAAGTGTAAGTGGTGGAGGCCGCTATGACGACCTGACCGGGGTGTTTGGTATGTCTGGACTTTCAGGGGTGGGTTTTTCATTTGGCGTAGACAGGATCTACGATGTCATGGAAGAGTTGAATCTCTTCCCGAAAGAAGCGCTGACTTCCACTGAGGTATTGATCATCCATTTCGATGAAGCATCAATGAAATACGGCCTTTCGGTATTGGGAAAATTGCGCCGGGCCGGCATAAAATCAGAGATATACCCCGACCAGGCAAAGATCAAGAAACAGTTCAACTATGCTGATAAGAAAAACATTCAACATACCATCGTCATAGGCTCCGAAGAAGTTTCCTCAGGTAAACTGACCCTTAGAAACATGGTATCCGGCCAGGAGGAGAAATTAACCATTGAAGAAATAATCCATAAATTGCAAAGCACTAAATGAGTAAAATCCATTACATCTCAGATCAACCTTTAACCCTGGAGCAGGTCCAGGACATTATTTATGGAGAATACAGCCTTCAGTTGAGCCCTGAGGCAGCAGAAAAGATCAACAAGTGCCGCAATTACCTGGATCAGAAGGTACAGACTTCTTCCGAACCCGTATACGGTATCAATACAGGATTTGGCTCCCTATACAATAAAAACATTTCAAAGGACGACCTTAGCAAGCTCCAGGAAAACCTGGTAAAATCACATGCCTGCGGAACTGGCGCTGAAGTTCCGGAAGATATTGTACGGCTGATGCTGCTTTTAAAGATCCAGTCGCTTTCCTATGGTAACTCAGGTACGCAGTTAGCCACAGTTAATCGTCTGATAGACTTCTTCAACGAGGGTATTCATCCGGTAGTGTACGAAATGGGCTCTTTAGGAGCTTCCGGTGACCTGGCGCCTCTGGCCCACCTTTCCCTCCCTCTCATCGGGCTTGGCGAAGTAAACTATAAGGGCAAACGATATTCCGGCAAAGACATTAATGAGCAAATGGGCTATGACCTCATCTCCTTTCGTGCCAAAGAAGGACTTGCCCTGCTGAATGGTACCCAGTTGATGAGTGCATATGGGGTATGGTCGCTGATCAATGGAGGGCGGCTCCTGGAGCTGGCCAATACCATTGGGGCACTCTCACTGGACGGTTTTGATGGCAGAATTGAACCTTTTTATGACAAGGTTCATCAGATCAGGCCACAAAGAGGACAAATTTCCACCGCCACAAGGTTTAGGGAACTGCTGGATGGCAGCGAGATCATCTCTCAACCCAAAAAACACGTACAGGACCCCTATTCTTTCAGATGCATCCCCCAAGTGCATGGCGCAAGCGCGGATGCCATTGCTTATGTGAAAGAGATTTTTCTCACTGAAATTAATGGCGTAACCGACAATCCAAATGTATTCCCTGATGACGATCAGATCATATCGGCCGGCAACTTCCACGGACAGCCGCTGGCGCTTCCCCTGGATTTCCTGTGTCTGGCGCTGGCTGAGCTAGGTAATATTTCCGAGCGCAGGACCTATCAGTTGATATCCGGAGCTCGTGACCTACCCAATTACCTTGTGGCCAATCCGGGTATTAACTCAGGACTGATGATACCACAATACACAGCCGCATCACTTGTGAGCCAGAATAAGCAGTACTGTACTCCTGCTTCTGCCGACTCCATTGTGTCTTCCAACGGTCAGGAGGACCACGTGAGTATGGGCGCCAATGCTGCTGTGAAGGTTTATAAGGTAGTCAACAACCTGTGCAGCATTCTCGCGATCGAGCTGATCACTGCCACACAGGCATTGGAATTCAGAAGGCCGCTGAAAACTTCCCCTTTCCTGGAAAGCTTCGTGAGCAATTTCAGAGAAAAAGTACCGTTTATAGAAGACGACCGGGTGCTATATGAGGATATTGCCCGGGCGGTGCAGTTTCTAAGGACCGTAAGGCTGTAAAACTTTGAAAACCATACTGAAAAATATCGCTGTTTTACTGTTTTTCCTGCTGACAACCCCGGCAACAGCACAGTATTCCAGCGATAACGGGTGGTTTACAGTCGATGAGGTGAGCGGTTGTGAAGGTTTGACCGTTAACATTACTATTGATGCCAGCGCTCCTTGTAACTGTGGCACATCAGGCTGCCCATGCGATTTTGACTACGAAGGCGATGGCACATATGATCCAAAAAGCAATCCATTCACCTTTACGTTTGATGATCCGGGTAACTACAGACTGGAGATCCTGTTTCCTAATCCCTTCGGGTCAGACTATATTGACATCAAAATTGCAAATAACATTGCCCCTGATTTTAACATCCACTCCTGTTCCGGAGAAACAATCGTGATCGACATCACGGATAACAATTTTGACAACTATATCATTGACTATGATGATGGTGTGGTAGAAACCATTACCAAGGGAAGTCCGGCTCCACAGCACAACTATGCGAATAATACAGCAAGAACAGTACGTGTCAGGGGATTAAACAATAATGCTGCCGACAATTGCGCGGTAGCCAATAATACGGTTACCCCACTGGCAACGCTTCCCGCACCGGCCATCACTTCGCTGGCCATGCTGGATAACAGTAGCCTGGAACTCAACTACGACCTACAGCCGGATATAAAATATGATCTTGAAATACTCCCTCCAAACGCTACTAAATATAGCTATGTAAAAGGGATATCAGAAAGCACATTAAAAGATACCATTAGAAACCTTAGTCTATCCGATAACTATTATTGTTTTAGAATAGCCGTTCGTGATCCGTGCAACAACACCGTGGCGGCCTATTCCAATAGTGTTTGCAGCATTGACCTCAACCTTTCCACTCAGGACAATGTAAATGTACTGACCTGGCAAACTACTGATCCGGATATTAATTTCAGTCTGGTGAGGGATGATTTGCTGACACAGCCTGTTTCAGCTTCCGCAAGATCTTATAATGACACCAACATTGAATGTAATATTGATTATTGCTATACGCTGGTGGCCAACTACACCAACGGACATACGAGTACATCTCTTACACAGTGTGGCACTTCTTTCAGCACCACTCCTCCCGCAGAGGTGCGTAATATATCTACCATTGTAAATGGTACTGCTATCAACATTGTATGGGAGGCTCCGGCCAATAACATTGCTGAATACAGGATAAAAAGAGATGTCAATGCTATTGCAACAGTAACTAATGCTACAGAATATCTGGACGAAGGCTTAGCTCCACAAGAAAAATCATACTGCTATAATATAAATACTACAGATGAGTGCGGAAACAACAACAATCAAAGCATCACAGCATGCTCCATACGACTAACCGGCACCATAGACAGCAATAATAACATACAGCTATCCTGGAATTCATATGAAGGCTGGACAAATGGCGCAGCACAGTATATCATTGAAAAATCATATAGCTCAGGAGGCACCTCACAAATAACCACAAATGACACTTCCTTCGAAGAAGTTGAAAACAACAACAACCAACAGGTAATCCAGTATAGAATTATAGCAAGGCCTGTAAATAATACACTCACAGGATCTGTATCCAACGTAATTACCATTATAAAACCGGTCAATGTATATTACCCCAACGCCTTCACACCGGATGGAAACGGAACCAACGAAGAATTCAGAGTGCATGGGAAGTTTATTGCCAGTTATGAATTGCAGGTATACAATCGTTGGGGAGAACTGATCTTCTTTTCCGACAACATGGACAAAGGGTGGAATGGCACTTACAATGGCAGTATGCTTCCGGAAGGCACCTATGCTTTTATAGCCAGAATGCACGATATGGCAGGCCGCGAGATCGAGAAGTCAGGCACCATTCTGCTTCTGCGAAGGTAAATGAAATATCATAAGGTAAAGCCATACCGCTCCGAATAGTCTGCAGGTACCAAAAGCAGATGGCAAAAAAAGTCATGAGTACTGTTTCTTAACTTAATGGCATTGATATCTCAATACTAAATTCATACGCATGAAAGGAAAAAAGAAAGAAAGTTTTGAAATTGAGTTTATCCAGTCCATTTTTGCCGTCCAAAATATGAAACTCCAAACCTGTAACTGGGGTTTTATACACTAACTCATCAAAATTTATAGCTATGTTTGACATGATGAAGATGATGGGCAAAATGAAGGAGGTTCAGGCCAAGATCAAAGAAGCCCAGGAAAATTTAGTACACATCAAGGTGACCGGGGAGTCGGGTGCCGGCATGGTAAAAGCCACTGTGAATGGAAAAAAAGAGCTTGTAAGCCTTGAAATAGATCAGGACCTGGTAAAACCTGATGACAAAGAGATGCTCCAGGACCTGGTAATTGCCGCAGTAAATAAAGCTATGCAGGAAGTCGAGGTTTTAGCTAAAGAAGAATTAAAGAAGAGCACTGAGGGTATGCTTCCTAACATCCCGGGACTTGACCTGGGCGGATTGGTATAAATGAAAAAAGCTGCTGTTGTTATTCTCAACTACAACGGAGAGCGTTATCTCCGTCAATTCTTGCCTTTAGTTATTACCCACAGTGTCAATTGCTATGTCATAGTTGCAGACAACTGCTCAACTGATGGCTCCTTGGCATATATAGAGCAGCATCACCCGGAAGTAGAGATACTTCGGCTATCGAAAAACTCCGGCTACAGCCAGGGGTATAATGAAGCATTGCAGCTTGTTAAGGCTGACTACTACATACTGCTCAACTCCGATATAGAAGTAACTGAAAACTGGACACAACCTATTCTTGAAATGTTGGACAGCGATCCTTCGGTTGTAGCAGCTCAGCCAAAAATATTATCCTGGCATCAAAAGTCTTATTTCGAATATGCGGGTGCAGGCGGTGGCTACATCGATTCGCTGGGATATCCCTTCTGTCGGGGTCGCTTATTTAATACCCTTGAGGAAGACAAAGGGCAGTACAACGGTACCCAACAGATATTCTGGGCCACAGGGGCCTGTTTATTTATTCGTGCTGACACTTTCCACGAATTGGGTGGTTTCGATCCTGATTTCTTTGCCCACATGGAAGAAATCGATCTCTGCTGGAGGATCAATGGGGCAGGTTATAAGATAATGTACAATGGCAACAGTACAGTTTATCATGTTGGAGGGGGCACCCTGCATAAATCCAATCCACATAAAACATACCTTAATTTCAGAAATGGCCTTGCATTGGTCTACAAAAACTACAATACCAGGGAGCTCTGGCTGAAATTTCCCATCAGGATTGCGCTGGACATTGTAGCGGCCATGAAATTCATGCTTTTTGATACTGTGGCTGATGGTATGGCAGTGCTTAAGGCTCACTGGCATTTCTGGATAGAATGGAAGGTCAATTATAAAAAGCGAAGAAATACTCAAAAGCAGAAGAGGTAT
Organism: Fulvivirga imtechensis AK7; assembly: GCF_000331535.1. GTDB lineage: Bacteria > Bacteroidota > Bacteroidia > Cytophagales > Cyclobacteriaceae > Fulvivirga > Fulvivirga imtechensis. Next base: position 7,895 of record NZ_AMZN01000061.1, read on the forward strand.
TTCCATCTATCAACCATTTACAAAGGCTCTGTAGTGTTCCAATACTTTATAAAAGGTGTACGAAGCTTTTCTGCATTGAAGTTTAAGCCATAATGGATCAGTATCAGTATGAAAAAGTTGGCAATCGGCAGAAGCAGTAGGCAAAGGTTACTTCAAAAACAACTTCACCGCTCCGGATTTCTTAGTTAGTATCTATAAGAAAACTCTAAGTGGCTTTAAGAAAACGTTAAGGTCAAGCTTGTGAAGTGCCAAAAAGCGGAGCGTGCTGGGGTATGTGAGCATTTTTGGGATGAGCATAACGCAGACATTGACGTTTTCTTAGAGACACCAGTTAAAAGCAGGCCATGAAACATAATTTCTACCAATGCTGTGGAACGCTAAGCTTTACCAAACTATAAAAGTTTAGTAAAGCACTCCCCGAATCTACCGTTTCGCTTGCCCCATACTTCCGACTTCCGACTCCGGTCTTCCGACTTTAATAATACCAAACGGAATTTTTCCTTCTGCGCAAGTGCTTTCGTATGTTCATAATGAAAGCCATAGCAAGGTAAATAATCAGTGGAGAGCCAAATGTCAGGAACGAAGCATAAATAAAGTACAACCTGATACTGGAGCTGGCAATCCCCAACTTTTCACCCAACCTGGAACAGACACCGAAAGCGTACTTTTCAAAAAAATGTTGTAACCTTTTCATTATGAGGCACTTTTAAGAAGAAGAACATATACATCAATTAATAAAAACGGCACTTGATCCGTATTATTATGTTACTTATCGACAAATATGCGCCTTTACAAATATAATAAGCATATTAACAAAAGTCACCTAGTTATTTCTTATTTTTTTTAACTATAATTGCATTAAATATTATATACGCATAATTTTGATATCCTAAAATTCAACCAAGACATTAAAAACGAAATCCAATGAGAAAATTATTCTACGCTATAGCTTTGTTTGGAGTGTTATCCTTATCAGGTTGCGCACTGAACCAAATGGTTAAGATGGCGGAGGACCAGAATCTTACCGTTACTCCCAATCCCCTGGAGGTACATGCAGACACCGTTGCTTTTGAAATGTCAGCAAACCTTCCTGTAAAAATGCTTAAGAAAGGAAAAGTTTATTCCATCAACACATTCTATAAGTATGGGGACAACGAAATTGCATTAGAACCGGTTCAATTTAAAGCCGATGATTATCCTAATGCAGGGGATCAGCAGCCTAAGCAGACAAAAGAATATGCTTTTGCCTATTCTCCTGCTATGAACAATGGCATGCTCGAAGTACAGGGTGTAGCTTCTGATCCTAAAAACGGAAAATCAAAAGAAACAGAAAGAATGGCTGTTGCTCCCGGAGTAATAACCACTTCCAAGTTGGTAGAGCCTGTATATTTTGCAGCTTATGCTGATCATGGCTACAACAACCAGGAAGAACTAGTCCCAACAAGAGTTAACTTCTATTTCGATCAGGGCAGGTCTGAATTGAAGTACTCTGAGAGAAGAAGTAACAGAGGCAGCAAACTTTCGGCTTATATTGCTGAAAAGAATGCTACAAGAACAGTAACTATCACTGGTACCCACTCTCCTGAGGGTGCAGAACGAATCAACGCCAGACTTGCTAAAGACAGAGCGGTGGCCATCCAGACGTTCTACACCAGAGAGATGAAAAAGTATGACTACAAAGGCCTTGCTGATTCTATCAAATTTATCACAAAGGATGTTGTTGAAGATTGGTCAGTATTTAAAGATTCTTTAGCTGTTTACGAAGGCATCTCTTCTGAGGAGAAATCAGCTTATCTTGATATCATCAACGGACCGGGTTCTTACGAAGACAAAGAAGACAAACTTCATAAGCTTCCTACTTACACCAAAGTGTTCAGAGAGCTGTATCCTAAATTAAGGGTAGCAAAAACTGAGATACTTACCGTAAAAGAAAAGAAAACCGATGCTGAGATCTCTGTTTTAGCTAAGCAAATTGCTAACGAATCAGCTCCTGCTGACACTTTATCAGAAGAAGAATTGCTTTATGCCGCCACTTTAACTCCTTCACTTCAGGAAAAAGAAGCTATCTACAAAGCTGCTACGAAAAATACCAGTTGGGTAGCTCACAACAACCTGGGCGCTGTTTATGTAGAAATGGCTAAAGAAGGTGACAAGGAGAAATATATGGATATGGCTGCAACTCAATTCGAGATTGCTATGAACAAAAAAGAAACTGCAGAGGTACATGCTAACATGGCTACTGTTGAACTGATGAAAGGCAATGCCTACAAAGCATACTCTCACATCCAGAAGGCAAATTCTATGAGCCCTGGTAATGAGCTTTCTCAAGGGATCAACGGTGTTAAAGGTTCTGCAGAGATCATGATGGCGAAATATGATGATGCCGTTAAATCTACTGCAAATGCTGAGAATACTGCTGAAAACTTATTCAACAAAGGTCTTGCTCAAGTATTGAACAAAGATTATCAAAATGCATTGACTTCTTTCAAAGAAGCCACTGAGAAAGACAGCAACATGGCTATCGCATACTACGGTGCGGCTATCGCTAATGCACACTTAGGAAAAGAGTCTGATGTTTACAGCAGCATCGAAAAAGCTGTTCAGGCTAACCCTGAACTTAAAGAAAAAGTGCTTAATGATCTTGAATTTGCTACTTACGTAAGCAATGAGCAATTCAGAAATATACTTAAATAATTAAGTTTATAAGAATATTTAAAAGCCCTGGGGGAAATTTCTCCCGGGGCTTTTTTTATCGATTCTCTGAAGTATTTATTGGCAATTTGCATCTGACAGAGATACAATCGTTTGCGCCAGACATGGTATACGCTCCCGGCACTTTCTACATACCGTAAAATGTTGATCACCGTCTGTAGATAATCAATATTTTATGATTATGGATTTTGCTGTTAATGTCGCGAGTGCTATTTTTACAAACCAATTTTAAACCCTATAAAATGAGAGAAATACAATTTAGAGAAGCTTTAGGCGAAGCCATGAGTGAAGAAATGCGCAGGGACGAAAAGGTATTCCTGATGGGTGAGGAAGTAGCAGAGTACAATGGCGCATACAAAGTAAGCCAAGGCATGCTTGATGAGTTTGGTCCGGAACGTGTAATTGACACTCCTATTGCTGAATTGGGTTTTGCCGGTGTAGGCGTTGGCGCTGCTATGAATGGGCTAAGGCCAATCATCGAATTTATGACTTTTAATTTCTCTTTAGTAGCAATAGATCAGGTGATCAACAGCGCTGCCAAAATGATGTCGATGTCTGGCGGCCAATTTAATATACCAATGGTTTTCAGAGGGCCTACCGGAAATGCCGGAATGTTGAGCTCGCAGCACTCTCAGAATTTTGAAAGCTGGTATGCCAACTGCCCAGGGCTAAAAGTGGTTGTACCTTCTAACCCTTATGATGCCAAAGGCTTGCTGAAATCATCGATCAGAGACAATGACCCTGTCATCTTCATGGAATCTGAATTGATGTACGGAGAAAAAGGTGAAGTACCTGAAGGTGAGTACCTGATACCTCTTGGATCAGCGGATATAAAGAGAGAAGGAAGTGATGTAACAATAGTGTCATTTGGAAAAGTGCTGAAGGTAGCGATGCAAGCTGCCGAAGAGGCCGCTAAAAATGGTGTTTCCGTTGAGGTGGTAGATTTGCGATCAGTACGTCCGATCGACTATGCTACCGTGGTAGAGTCGGTAAAAAAGACGAATAGGCTAATTATAGTAGAGGAAGCATGGCCATTGGCTGCTATCAGCTCAGAGATCACTTATCATGTGCAAAAGCATGCTTTTGATTATTTAGATGCTCCTATCCACAGGATCAATAGCATGGATGTGCCGCTTCCGTATGCTCCCACACTGATAGAGGCCATTCTACCTAACGTAAAAAGGACCATGGATGCTATTAGCGCGGTTACCTATAAATAATGTCGCATAGCGTTGGACAAAGAAACTCTCAAGCGTCAGGCGGTTCTAAACCCTCTGACGCTTACCACAGGACACCCATCCCATTATTCATTGCTTGTTTCAGGCCAATACAATAACTCAATGAGTTTAAACCTGGAAAGCGAAAGACTGATGATCCGCAACCTAAAGGAAGAGGACCTTCATCATTTCTTTCACTACCGCTCCGATCCTGAGGTTTGTCGCTACCAGGACTGGGATACTTTTGATAAGGAGGCTACTCTGGAATTCATCAAAGATCAGCAGAAAAAAGGAATGCATGACCTGGAAGAGTGGGTACAACTGGCCATCGAGCTAAAGGCGGAAAATCACCTCATCGGTGATATTGCCTTCCGGAGGTATGACAAAGATGGAAGCCTTGTAGAGGTAGGTTATGCCATAACCCCTGGCCATCAGCGTAAAGGCTATGCTTTTGAGGCGCTGCAGTTGCTCATCAGTCACTTCTTTGATAAGATGGATGTTCATAAAATCACTGCCCGGGTAGATCCAAGAAATGAAGGCTCGCTTGGACTTCTTGATCGATTAAATTTTGTTAAAGAAGGACATATCCGCAAGTGTTTCTATGATCCCATTGACAAGGAATGGGTTGATGAAATAGTTTACGGACTGTTAGCAGAAGATTTTCGCAGATAAACGGGTATTCCATTATCCAACCGCTTGTGCAAAGGCTAGCATCATGCTTTAAAGTGACATGATTATGAGTAGCACCGGATTTTTTTTATATTGAAATTTAACCTGATTCATCCTTATGAGAACTCATGCTGAATTTAAAAAAAAGAACAAAGCTGCTGCGAACAATGCCCATAAAAATGGAAGTACACACAAAACTACAGTACAAAATAATCACCTGCAGCAGGTTATCGATAACAGCCCTCAGGTAAGGCAATACAAGGCCTTTCAGGGTTTAGCTGACGAGGCCCTGCATTCAGGCAACGGGTCTGCTACACAACTTTTAAAAGCGAAACAACCCAACAGAACGGGTATACCCGATAATATAAAGTCAAATATTGAGCACCTCTCCGGTTATTCCATGGATGACGTAAAGGTGCATTATAACTCTGAAAAACCAACTCAGCTCAATGCTCACGCCTATGCACAAGGCAGTGACATCCATATAGCACCCGGACAGGAGAAGCATCTGGGGCATGAAGCGTGGCATGTGGTACAACAAAAACAGGGACGGGTAGCGCCCACCTTAAAGCTAAAAAGCGGTGTGAATATCAACAATAATCCAACTTTGGAGCAGGAAGCCGACAAAATGGGAGCTATCGTACAGAGGCATTCCCGAGACTACCCCCTGGTCATGAATACCCTTACTCCTACAACTAACTCTGATGCCATTCAGAGGGTCGAGGATATTGAAATGAATGCTGGCGAAGAAGATCTGGAAAACAATTATAAGCGAAAGATCATTGTTGACAGAATATATAGCTACATCAAAAAAAATAACCTAATGCACGAAATCACCAACTTGATTGATACTAAGGCATTTATCAAAAACGCTGCAGAACACAAAAAGGCTTTCAGCCAGTTTCAATCAGCAGATGATGGTAAGCAGACTGCAATGACAAAAGAGATATTAGCCCGAAAATATCATGACAGCACTGCAACTGCGGAAATAACACCTGAAATGAGAGGGAAATTAGGAACTGGCCAGGCCATCAGTCCTGATGATCAGGATACTGATGGACCGGATATTACCGCCTCAACAGTGAAGATCCCCAATAAGAAAGAGGGGCGTGAAAATTTCGAAATTGACAGTAAAATGACTACAGCCAAGGCATGTGTGATTACAGCCTTGATGTTTTCAGAGGGTGGTGGCGTACTTGGGGCAAAGAGTGTGGAAGAACTACATTTCATTTTATCCACTCGCTTTGGAAGTACCTGGAGACATTATAGTGATGATGCAGTTTATAAATCATTATACGAGCACTTGGGCTATAGCAAATCAGTTCCTCAAAATCAGACCCGACTTGAAAATCTATCCAATGTAATTGGGAACAAGAGGCATGGAATGGTCTCTATCGGTGGTCATATGATTGGCTTCAAAATGGACGATGAATTACACATCAGGGATAATGATGAGGGGCTAAAAAAACCTAATCAACACAGCAAAAAACTGAAGCAGATTACTGCCATATGGACTAAGTAAACAAACTGCAAAAACATTATTTTCTCAAGGTGCCTGAAGGAAGATGTTGAGTAAAATTTGTTATAATAACATGCAAAAAGAAGTTGGTCTTACCAAAGATGTCGGTTATCAGTTTGGCCTAAGAAAAACCTTTCCTGTTTCGGTTGAACAGGCCTGGGATTTCCTGTTTTCAGATAAAGGATTAAAGATCTGGCTCGGAGCGTTAGATTCCGAACTTGAATTGAACATGCAGTATAAAACAACGGAGGGTATCGAAGGGCTTGTGAGAGTTATTAAACCTTACTCACATGTGCGAATGAACTGGAAGAAGAAGAACTGGAAAAATATGTCGACCGTGCAGGTGCGTACAATTGAAAATAATGGAAAAACTACCATCAGCTTTCACCAGGAGAAACTTTTAAACGCTGCGCAAAGGGAGGAAATGAAGGCCTATTGGAATAGAAAAATGAATGAATTATCAGAGAAATTAACCGCCAATAGTCAAGAATAAAAAGCAGAGCCCCACAAGACTCTGCCTTTTTCCGTATTTGGGTTAACTAAACTTCTTTTCCTTTCAGCATATTTTTCCAATACAAGTGGGGCAAACCATATTTCTTCAGCATCCACAGCCTCCAATGTTCTTTACTGCTATCGAACACCAGCATGCGCTTCAGCTTTGGATCCGGTGTGAAATTATTGTTGTAGTCAAACTCCGCTAAAGTCATTTTGCCTTTGCCCGTTACCAGTGGACATGATGAATATCCATTGTACAATTTCCCTCCTAACGTCTTTTGCCCGATCAGCGTCATGATATGGTCAACAATAACAGGGACCTGCTTTCTTATGGCAGCGCCTGTCTTTGCTGTTGGCAAACCGGCTACATCTCCAACTCCAAATATGTTGGCATATTTGTTATGTTGTAGCATATGATGATCGACATCCAACCATCCGGCAGCGTTCACCAACGAAGATTCTCTGACAAATTTCGGTGTAGCCTGCGGTGGTGCAATATGAAGCATTTCAAAAGGGATCTCAATGAAAGACTCTCCCATTAACTGCTCATTTATCACATTATTATCCTCGTTTACGATACATTCATTTTCACCAGGCTTTACATACTTGAAGGTGGCTATTCTCCTCTCGCCATCAATCTTCACCGGCGCATAAAATGGCTTAAAGTGAATGCCATATCGGTTGATAACCTTCATGAGCGTACTGGCTATTTCCTTTACTCCGAATATGGCACCTCCGGGACTTGCAAAAATTACTTCTGATTTCTCCTTCAATCCATTGCGCTGGAAATGATCCGCTGCCAGGTATGCGATCTTTTGCGGAGCTCCTCCACACTTGATAGGTGTAGTAGGTTGCGTAAATATAGCGTTACCCCCTTTGAAGTTTTTGATTACCTCCCACGTATGGTTAGGATCGGTATAGTTACTACAAACAACCCCTTTGCCCAACGAGTCCTCCAGACCTTCTATCATCGAAGGTTCCATAACTAATCCTGGGCTTACCACCAGATAATCATAAGTGATCTTTCCTGAGCTTCTGGTGCTTACACTATTATTATCCGGTTCAAAGCCGGTAGCGTAATCTTTTATCCAATCAACACCTTTCGGTATCACTGAAGTCATTGGTTTACGTGTCTTTTCAAAATTGTAAGTCCCTGCCCCTACCAGTGTCCAGGCAGGTTGGTAATAATGTGTTTCTGAAGGTTCAATAATGCCTATATCAAAAGACTTATTCTTCTTCAACATACTGGCTGCTGTCATTATGCCACCAGTTCCTCCCCCGATAATGAGTACTTGATAATGTGATTTCATTCTTATTAAAAATTATGATATCACAAATAGTACACAATTATCCCAGGGAGAAGTGTGACTTTTGTCACACAAGGGGGTTCAAAAAAAATCGCAGAGCCTATAACAAAGACTCTGCGATCGCCTAAATATTATTTTGAAGAAAACTCTATCTACCAAACGGATTCAACGCTGCCAGACCTTTCTTTCCCCCTCCCATTTTATTCATGGTCTTCATCAGCTTTTTCATATCGTTGAACTGCTTAAGCAGGTTATTCACTTCTTGTACGGATGTGCCACTACCAGTCGCAATTCGCTTTCTTCTGCTTCCATTGATAAGCTCAGGCTGCTCGCGCTCTTCGTTGGTCATAGAGCGTATGATGGCCTCTATCGGCTTAAATGAGTCATCATCTACATCAATACCTTTTAAGGCCTTACCCATACCTGGGATCATTCCCATCAGGTCTTTGATGTTACCCATTTTCTTGATCTGCTCCAGTTGAGAAAGGAAATCGTTGAAATCAAACTGATTTTTACGGATCTTTTTATTAAGTCTGCGAGCCTCCTCTTCATCAAAAGTCTGTTGTGCTTTCTCTACCAGCGATACCACATCACCCATACCCAGGATCCTGTTGGCCATCCTGTCAGGGTGAAATTTATCAATAGCATCCATTTTTTCACCGGTACTGATAAACTTAATCGGTTTATCCACTACCCTGCGAATAGAAATGGCCGCACCGCCACGTGTATCACCATCCAGTTTGGTCAATACAACACCATCGAAGTTCAGGCGGTCATTAAAAGCCTTGGCTGTATTTACCGCATCCTGACCTGTCATGGAGTCGACTACAAAGAGGGTTTCAGAGGGATTGAGCGCTTGCTTCAGACGAGTGATCTCATCCATCATCTCCTCATCAACCGCCAAACGGCCGGCTGTATCGACTATTACTATCTTCTTGTTATTATCCTTCGCGTATTTGATCGCATTATTGGCAATCTTAACGGCATCCTTGTTCTCAGGCTCGGCATATACATCTACTTTGATCTGCTCGCCAAGTACTTTCAACTGGTCGATGGCAGCAGGTCGGTAAATGTCACATGCGGTCAAAAGTACCTGACGCCCCTGCCCTTTCAGATAGTTGGCCAGCTTACCGGAAAAAGTGGTTTTACCGGAACCCTGCAAACCGGAAATCAATATAACCGCGGGATTGCCCTCTATGTCTATATCTTCATGCCGCCCGCCCATGAGTTCGGTGAGCTGATCATTAGTAATTTTAGTCAAAAGCTGGCCTGGTGATACTGCAGTAAGTACATCTCGCCCCAATGCCTGCTCTTTTATCTCATCCGTTACCTCCTTGGCTACCTTATAGTTTACATCCGCATCGATCAACGCTCTTCTGATCTCCTTTACTGTGGTGGCTACGTTTACTTCCGTAATACTGCCCTGCCCTTTTAAGGTCTGGAATGCTTTTTCTAGCTTATAACTTAAATTATCAAACATATCTTTCTCAAATGGATTTTGGGTTTGCAAAAATAAGAATTTCAAAGATGAAATTTTATCTGTTCGCGATCTTTTACGGCTTTTCTGCTCTGTTCTCAGTTCTCAGTGTGTCCGTTCTCAGTTTTGCTATCGGTATGTATATAGAGGAAATACTTCTCCAGCCTCAAACTGCGCACGATCCGGGGGCAGCTCCAGAAAGGCATCTGCTTCCAGCAAATTAGCCAAATCTCCTGATCCCCTGCCCACCACCGGTTCAGCCTGCAACTCACCTCCTGCATATACAACCTTCACCTGTAGAAAATAAGACAGCTCCGGTGCAAAAGAGAAAGGCGCTGCCAGTTTTGCTTTAGCCTGTTTACCTTTTTTACCATAAGAAGCGTTAAGATAGGCCACCACATACTTGTAAAAACACATGAATGTTGAAACGGGATTGCCGGGCAATGCGAATACAGCGGTTCCTGAATTATGCTTGCCGAACCAGAAGGGTTTTCCGGGCCTCTGCTTTACGCCATGGAAATACTTTTCGACACCTAAGCTGCTCAATACCTCCGGAACATAATCCTTCTTACCTTTTGAAACACCTCCACTTAATATCACCACATCATGCTCAGCTAAAATAACTTTCAACTCTGATGTCAACACTTGTTTCTCATCTTTTATATGAAAGATATTTGTCTTGTGCCGAAGGTCGGCCAGAGCAGCTCCCAGTGCATATACATTCGATTTTCTGATTTGATAGGGGTTGGGGGTATCCTCGATATCCACCAGCTCATCGCCAGTACTTACAATAGCTATCCGCAGGTGTTTGGCTACCTTTACTTTAGATTTTCCTACCGTGGCCAATACTGCTATCTCCGCCGGAGACAATACCTGTGACTTGCTCATCAGCACATCGCCTGCTTTTCTATCGGTGCCTTTCAAATGTATGTTTTGTAACACCTTTATTTCTTCGAGATCAATGAGAGCCTTTTTACCTTCAACGGTAACATCCTCATACCGAATCACCACGTCTGTTCCCTGTGGCAGCATCGCGCCTGTCATCACTTCCAGGCAATTTTTACTATCAGATAAAACAGCCTGTGGAGAACCTGCTGTCTGTATGCCCTCTATAGTATATTCTCTCCTTCCTTTTTCCCATTCATGTGAGTCGATAGCTATTCCATCCATCATCACACGATTAAAAGGTGGAAAGTCCCGGTCTGCATATACATCTTCCATTAAGACACGGTTAAGAGCGTCATTAAACCCCACCTCCTCCACTTCAGGGCTGACAACGTGTGATAAGATTATACTGGTGGCTTCCTCTACAGCGATCATTTGCGTAACTTTGTTTATAGGTGATAGACATGGTAAAACTAGCCTTTAATTTATAAATCAGAAAAACGAAACCCTTGAAAGAGAACAAATTCACCCACGTTGATGGAGCAGGAAATCCTAAAATGGTTGACGTATCGGATAAATCAATTACGAAGCGTACAGCCAGGGCTCAGTCACGTATTGCAGTTGATAATAATATTTTGAGCTTGTTGAAAAATGACGAAATCCACACCAAAAAGGGACCTGTTTTTCATACCTGCATCATTGCAGGTGTAATGGCCGCGAAGAAGACATCAGATATTATTCCGTTTTGCCACCCCATAGCATTAGATGACTGTCAGATCAGTATACATGTAGAACAGAATGAAATCGTGATAGACTGTACAGCCATCACCACGGGAAAAACAGGTGTGGAGATGGAAGCATTAACGGGTGCATCGGCAGCAGCCCTCACCTTTTACGATATGTGTAAGGCCCTGTCACATGATATTGTGATCAAAGACACCCGGTTAATGAGCAAAACGGGTGGGAAAAAAGATTTTTTTCGATAATGACCCCTCCTCTATATGGCCTGGTGCTTATCGGTGGTAAAAGTACCCGTATGGGTACAGACAAAAGCCTGCTGAAATACCACGATAAAGATCAACGAGAACAGGTTTATCATCTACTCGACCAATACTGCTCAAAAGTATTTTTATCATGTAACCAGGAACAAGCTGATGAATTAAACCTTCCATACATAGTCGATATAAAACGTGATTTCGGCCCGTTGTCCGGCATTATGAGCGCTTTCACATATCGACCTGACGTAGCCTGGCTGGTTGTTGCATGTGATATGCCCAAAATTGACAATGAGGTGATCGAACAGTTGATCAGCAATCGAAACCCAAACATGTTAGCTACCTGCTACTATACAAACTTCCCGGAACCCCTATGCTCCATCTGGGAACCTGCTGCCTTCGAAGCTTTGAAGGAATTTTTAGAAAAACAAAGACCAAGGCCACGCATATTCCTGGAAATCAATAAGGTAGAGTATATAAAAGCAGACGCATCGCTAACTTCAAAACTGGTCAACATTAATACACCTGAAGAAAAAAAGAGAATTGAATAAATATCAGCCCCAATATGGCTGCGTGAGTCTTATTTTGGGAGAACTCCTTTAAAATTCGTAGAAGAGCTTCTACATTTTTCAGAATCAATAATTTAATTGAACTACAAATTTATTAAGTGTTATAAAACAGGAAGTTATGCATGCATAAAATTGTAAGTAGCTGATTTTCTTCATGATAAACACAAAGTTAAGCACTATTATTGCTATGCTTCATTTGTAGCAACCGTTAAGCTCATAAAGTAACCATAGGGCTAAGCCATACCAGGCCGGAGATAAATAGTCGGCAGTTGGCAGAAGCAATAGGCAAAAAAAGAGAGACGTGAGTACCTAGTCGTGAGTCATGAGTAAAAGAGTAAATAACACTGAGTTTATAGTCTCAGTTAAAAACTTACAGCTTGAAACCTGCGGCTTGTCGCTTAATTCGTAAATCAAAAATCGTAAATCGTAAATTGATTCTCAATACTCAATACTAATATCTCAATACTAAATTATATACAGATGAAGGATTTAGAAAACAACACCATTACGAAAGAGCTGATTGGGATTTTCATCTTCAGCTTTATAGTTTCCGTAGCAATTGTAGTAGTATTCTTTATGCTCCTTTAGGGGTGTGCCGAAACCCACTCCTCACCGTCTTCAAAGATTTCCTTCTTCCAGATGGGCACTGTCTGCTTTAGTGTATCTATCGCATACTGGCAGGCGGCAAAAGCTTCTTTTCTATGAGATGACGAGACCGCAATGACCACGGCAATTTCTCCAATAGTAAGCTTCCCGATTCTATGGTGAATAGTCATGTGCAGAATAGGCCATTTTTGTTTAGCTTCCTCAATGATTTTTTCAATCTCCTTTATGGCCATATTCAAATAGGTTTCAAACTCAAGCCTTATCACTTTTTTATCCCTGGTGGATGAACGCACAGTACCTATAAATACACTGACTCCTCCGGCATTGTCATCATATACTGTGGCTGTGATATTTTCAGGGTTTAGAGGGTGCTCGGTAATTTTTATCATATTATCCTCCGCTTACAGGTGGGATCAGTGCAATCTCATCTTTTTCGGAAAGCCGAAGATCGTCCGGTGCGTATTCGTTATTCACGGCTATCAACAGTGAACGTAATTTCTTCATTTCCGGATATTCCGCGTACAGGTATTTCTTCAGGTCCCCAACATATCCCCCCTCATTTAGGCGGATCGTAAATGAATGATCCCCAATAATATCCCTGGTAATGCCAAAAAGTAAAATCTTCAGATCCATGTGCTTCTGTGTGATGCCTTGTAAAACTGCCTTGTAAAACTAAGATAACTTAAAACCTTTCAGTAGTAACAATAATATGAGGAGAATTGCTTACAAAACTCCGGAATTTGTTTGTATACGCTTCACTTAACGTAATGGATTATCAATCAGGCGAACTATTGGCGGATTTAAAAAAACGACAAAAAGAACCAAAATTTGCGGATATAGGTTAAATTTGGATATGCCTAACGCTCAATTAACAGACAATTTTGGCAGGCCCATTACATATCTCAGATTGGCTGTAACAGACAGGTGCAACCTGCGTTGCTTCTATTGTATGCCGGAAGAGGGGATCAACTATCTACCGAAGAAGGAACTTCTGACCTATGAAGAAATGGAGCGACTTATTTCCGTAACATCCGAACTGGGGATTAAAAAGGTGCGCATTACAGGAGGAGAGCCGTTTGTAAGAAGAGATATGATCACCTTCCTGGAGCAGCTCAGCAAAATTCCCCTGTTAGATGAACTGCATGTCACCACAAACGGTGTTTTTACTGCCGCTTACATTGAGCAACTAAAAGCGATCAACATATCGTCCGTTAACTTAAGCCTGGACACGCTTGATCCTGATCGGTTTTTGGCCATAACACGGAGAGATGAGTTTAATAAGGTAATGCGAACTTTCAACTTGTTGCTTGAAGCGGGCATTCCACTCAAGCTGAACATGGTGGTAATGGATGGAAAAAATATTGAAGATATCCTTCCCATGGCAGAGTTAACCCGTGACCTGCCGGTATCTGTAAGATTTATTGAAGAAATGCCCTTTAACGGCACCGGTACCTACAAAGCGTTGAAATGGGACCATGCGCGTATTTTATCTACTTTAAAAGAAACCTATCCGGATATAAGCAAAATGGAAGACCCAAAAAACAGTACGGCCAGCCACTACAAAATTCCGGGCGCCTCTGGTAATATAGGCATTATCGCTGCCTATACCCGCACTTTCTGTGGCAGTTGCAACAGAATTCGGGTTACCTCTCAAGGTGTTTTGAAAACCTGCTTGTACGATAGGGGCGCCCTGGATATAAAAAGTCTATTACGCAGTAGCACATCTGATGAAGCATTAAAAGCGGAACTGATCCGAGCCATTAATTCAAGGCATAAGGATGGCTGGGCAGCCGAGGCTTCTCGCAAGGATAAGAAAAACCACGAATCGATGTCTACAATTGGTGGCTAGCATTTTTCAGATATAAAGATTTACGTTTTCATTTTGATATTTTTTTAAAGAAAGATAAAACCTCTATTTTGCACCACCCTATAATAGAGTAATTATGAAAAATATCAACTTCAGACAGCAAGTTTTACCCCATATCATAGCCGTACTGGCATTTTTTACCATTTCAATTTTATTTTTCAATCCGCTTTTTTTCGGGAATAAAACGCTTGATCAGCACGATATCACACAATGGAAAGGTAGCGCTCAGGAACTTGAGAAGTTCAGAGAAGCTACGGGTGAGGAGGGTCTATGGACCAATTCCATGTTTAGCGGTATGCCGGCCTATCTGGTCAACGTTCGCTGGAGTGATGGGATCGTTACCGGCATAAAAAAGGTGGCCGCATTGTTTTTACCACATCCCGTTTGGAATATTTACCTCGCCTTTCTTTCATTCTACATCCTGCTACTGGCGTTTAAAGTGAGACCGTACCTTGCTATTGGCGGGGCGCTGGCATTCGGCCTCTCCTCTTTTCTCATAATAGGTCTTGCTGCGGGACATAATGCCAGAATAGGAGCTATAGCTATGATGCCTCTTGTACTTGCAGGTATCCATATCACTTTCACGAGAAACCGAATACTCGGTTTTGGAGTTACCACCACAGCCGTTGCACTGGAACTCAGGGAGAATCACCTGCAGATAACCTATTACCTGATCCTGATGATAGCTGTCTACGGTGTGGTAATGTTAATAGACGCTATAAAAAAGCAGGAGCTCAATAGCTTCCTGAAAAATACTGCTCTTTTGATCCTTGCCGCAATCATAGCACTAGGTACCTTTTTTGGTAAATTTTGGGCTACATACGAATATAGTAAGTATTCGATGAGAGGGGAGTCTGAGTTGACAGCTACTGTGGAAGCTGGTGAAAACAGCTCAGGCCTTAAAAAGGATTATGCCTTTCAGTACAGCTATGGCATTTTGGAGCCCATGACCCTCTTGATCCCCGACTTCTACGGTGGCGCTAGCTCCCATTTCCTGGTACAGGATGAAGACAGTGAGGTACTTAAGGCGCTCCAGCGTACAGGCGACCCTCAAGCTGCCAATCAACTGGCTCGTTATACCTCCGCCTATTGGGGAAACCAGCCGCTTACTGCGCCATATTATGCCGGCGCCATCATCTGCCTGCTATTTGTTATCGGTCTCTTATTCGCTGACAAAAAGTATATTGTTTGGCTTACTATTATTGCTGCACTGGGAATCGTCTTTAGCTGGGGCGATAGCTTCAAGGCTTTTAACTATTTTATGTTTGATTATTTTCCGGGTTATAACAAATTCAGGTCCGTTACCTTCGCTCTTATAATGACCCTCGTGGCTATGCCGCTACTGGGGTTTATAGGATTAGAGCGACTTTTGGAGCAAGGAATAAACAAAGCAACCCAAAAAAAACTTTTTATAGCGCTGGGGACTACCGGCGGGCTGTGCCTGCTAGTGGTCGTCTTTGCAGGAATGGCGTCCTTTGAAAAAGAAGGCGAATCACAGTTACCCATATGGTTTCTGAATGCTCTGCAGGAAGACCGTGAAAGCCTGATGCGAGGGGATGCATTACGATCATTGGGTTTCATACTGGCTGCTTTCTTTGTGATCTTCCTTCACCTTAAAAAGAAGCTATCTTTTGGTATTGTTGCCGGGCTACTCTCCTTATTTATCCTGGTTGACATTTGGGTGATTGACAGGCGATATTTTAATGAGGATAACTATAAAAGAGAACGGGACAACTCATTTTTTGCCCTTACTGATGCAGATAAAGAAATAAAAAGAGATGAAGACCTAAGCTACAGGGTATATAACCTGCAGGGTGCATGGAATGAAGCACGAACATCATATCACCACATGTCATTAGGAGGATATCATGGAGCCAAACTCAGGAGATATCAGGACCTGTACGATTACTGCCTGCAAAATGAAACTGGCGAACTGATAAAGAGTTTGCAAGCCGGAAATCGCGATTTGAGCAGCTTCGGAGTGATCAACATGCTGAATGCCAAATACCTGACTTTTGGTCCGGCAAAGAATAATATCATTAAAAATCCGGAAGCCCTGGGCAATGCATGGTTTGTATCGTCCGTTGAAAGGGTAAATTCTCCTGATGATGAGTTGACGACCACATGCAAAATTAACACTAGAAATAGGGCAGTTATTGACGTGTCAAAATTTAATGTTCCGGAAAGCATCAACTATGACAGTGCTGCATCAATTGAGCTCACAGACTATCAACCTAACAGATTGGAGTATGACTCCGAAAGCAATACAGACGGGCTGGCTGTATTTTCGGAAATATATTATCCAAAAGGCTGGACAGCAACTATTGACGGCAGTGAGGTGGAAATATTACGAGCTAACTATGTACTGAGAGCCCTTCAAGTACCTAAAGGAAAGCACACTATTGTATTCAAATTTGAACCTGAGGCGTATTTTGTTGGCAATAAAGTGACGTTAGCGTTTTCGGTACTACTCTTACTGGTTTTCCTTGGCAGTTTAGGGTGGACAATCAAAAAACAGCTTTAATTACCGTCTCTCCTTTCTGTCACTTCATGCCACTACTTCTCCAAAGCAAAGTAGTGGCACGAATGCTTACAGGAATCACCACTATTGGTTCTTCAAAGCTCCCAACCGCTTCAACAATGGTGGGTGTGAATAATACATAAACACATAAGCCGGATGCGGATAAAGGTTGCTCAGATTATCCACCGATAACTTTTTTAATGAAGCTGCCAGAGCGGAGCCTCCATAGGTCGTTCCAGCGTAAGCATCGGCCTCAAATTCATTCTTACGGCTTATTACATTGCTGATAATCCCCAACACTTTAGATATCGGTGAATATAAAATACCAAATGCCAGCAGGTTGAGATGTACCCCCATTTGCTCAGCTCCTAATGCCAGGGAGAGATTTTCATTATAGATCATTCTTGACATAATGAATAACATAATGCCGATCTGAAGTATAGAAAAAATGAAGCTGCCAATGATGTGTTTCTTTTTAAAGTGTCCTACTTCATGAGCCAAAATAGCTACCAACTCATCCGTAGAGTGGTTCTCTATCAGCGTATCGTATAGCACTATTTTTTTCCTCTTACCGATCCCTGAGAAAAAAGCATTGGCCTTTTTCGACCTCTTTGACCCATCGATCACAAAAATATTGTCTAGTGGAAAATTGACTTTCCGGCTGTAGTTTTCAATGGCTGTTTTCAGCTCACCCTCCCCCAGAGGAGTCAGTTTATTGAATAAGGGCAACACGAGAGAGGTGTAGAACATGTTCACAAAAAGGATGAACAGTGCCGCCACTACCCAAAAGTAGACCCAAAAACTCTCTCCTATATTTAGAATAAGATACAATAATAAGCCGATGAGCAAACCACCGATCGCTATGGTTAGCAAGTATCCCTTAAGCTTGTCCATAATAAATATTTTCGGTGTTGTTTTGTTGAAGCCATACTTTTCCTCGATCACAAAGGTCTGATAGATCTCGAAAGGAGTATTGAGCAGGTCCGATGCCAGAAAAAGGATTCCAAAATAGCTTAATGCCAGATATATCTCATTTTCAAAAAAAGGTCTTAGCAACTCGTCTATATAACCAAAGCCTCCTGTGATTAGTAGCAGAAATGAAACAATAAAGCTGAACGTTGCTGTTAAAAATGAAAACCTGGTGAGGGTACGTTGGTACTCCCTGGACCGCTTATATTCGTTACGGTCATAAAAAGCAGCGATATCATCAGGTATATCATCCTTAGCTGACCTTAAGTTGATGTATTCCAACACCTGTTCAAGCAAAAAATCAGCAGTGATTATGATCAGTACAATGGTCAGTATAGATTCCGGAGTCATCACCTTGTAGGTTTAGTTTGCGCAAAAGTAAGAAACTACTTTAAGAAATAACATTATACATGAAGACCTCAGCAATCCCGTTATTAGACTTTTTCCCAAATTGACCCCAAATAAAGTATTGAATGATTGATTTTATTCAATTTTGAAAGGTACATCTCGGGTGGTATGTAAGTTGCAGGTAAGTTTTTATTTGATAAGACTTATGAAGTGGGTTAGGATATTAAGTATAAAAATTCAGCGACTGTTAAAAAAGGATCTTCTCCTGGTCACGCTACTTTTCCTCCTCGGATTGATGGTGCTGTTTTTTGAGATCTACTCTCAATGTTAGTACCATTCGCTTACACAATCTATTTAGAATGTTTTAAAATAGATCGGCAAAATTGCTTGATAATCCTTTCAAACGTACCTTTGGCAAGGTTTAATTTTAACAATTTAAAATCTTCAAAAACTACACCATGAGTTGGTTCACGAACGCTATGTCCAGCACCCTTGGCAAGAAAGTCATCATGGCTTTAACGGGGTTATTTCTAGTTATTTTTTTAGTAGTACACCTTTCAGGAAACCTACAGCTATTACTTGATGATGATGGAAAGGCATTTAATGTTTATGCCAGATTCATGACTTCCAATCCCCTGATAAAAACTACTTCATTTATATTATATGCCTCCTTTTTAATTCATATCATCTGGGCTGTTATCCTTACCATTAACAACAAAAAAGCCAGGCCTGTTGGTTATGCAAAGACTAAACCATCTGCCAATAGCACCTGGAGTTCAAGGAATATGGGTTTTCTAGGAACAATAGTTTTTATTTTCCTGGTTATTCATCTGAAGAACTTTTGGTATGTAATGCACTGGGGACCGATTACAAGCGTCAACTATGACGGCCAGGAATACAGGAATTTATTTGCTACTGTGGAAGCTGTCTTTTCTCAATGGTGGTATGTAGCACTGTATGTTGTGAGTATGATAGGCTTAATGTTCCACCTATATCATGGTTTTTCGAGCGCCTTCCAAACCTTAGGGCTTAATCATGTAAAGTACAACCCTGCCATTAAATTTGTTGGCGTAGCTTTCGCAATCATAGTACCGGCCATGTTTGCCGCTATTCCCATTATCATATTTTTGAAAACCTTATAATCGAACTAATAAAACTGTCTGATAGATGAAGTTAGATTCTAAAATACCAGAAGGGCCTATAGCTGAGAAATGGGCTAAGCATAAATTCAATATAAAGCTGGTTAACCCTGCCAATAAACGAAAATATGATATTATCGTAGTAGGTACCGGCCTTGCCGGAGCATCAGCGGCAGCTTCCTTTGGAGAACTTGGCTACAATGTAAAAGCATTCTGCTTCCAGGACAGCCCTCGAAGAGCACATAGCATTGCAGCTCAGGGAGGTATTAATGCTGCAAAAAACTATCAAAATGATGGAGACAGCATTTTTAGGCTGTTTTATGATACTGTAAAAGGTGGTGACTACCGTTCAAGAGAAGCTAATGTGTATCGTTTAGCTGAAGTAAGTGTTGACATCATCGATCAATGTGTAGCCCAGGGAGTTCCATTTGCCCGTGAATACGGGGGTTTGCTAGCTAACCGTTCGTTTGGGGGTGCGCAGGTTTCCAGAACATTCTATGCCAGGGGCCAAACCGGACAGCAGTTGCTACTTGGTGCCTATAGTGCGCTTAGCCGGCAGGTAGCCAATGGTAAGGTGAAGATGTATTCCCGCTATGAAATGCTCGATCTGGTAATGATCGATGGCAAAGCAAGGGGTATTGTCACCAGAAACCTGATTACAGGAGCCATTGAATCACACAGCGCGCATGCGGTAGTACTGGCAACGGGTGGTTATGGAAACGTATTCTACCTCTCTACCAATGCTATGGGCTCTAACGCCACTGCAGCATGGAGAGCTCATAAAAAAGGCGCTCTATTTGCAAACCCCTGCTATACGCAGATCCACCCTACCTGTATTCCCGTTTCAGGCGATCACCAGTCAAAGCTGACTTTGATGTCTGAATCACTCAGAAATGACGGTCGTGTATGGGTGCCTAAAGATATAGCCGATTCTGAAAAGATCAGAAAAGGACAATTGAAACCAACCGATCTTTCTGAAGATAAAAGGGACTATTACCTCGAAAGAAGGTATCCATCTTTCGGTAACCTGGTGCCTCGCGATGTAGCTTCGCGAAATGCCAAATATGTGTGTGATGAGGGCAGAGGAGTAAGCACTACCGGACTGGCAGTATATCTTGACTTTGCAGATGCTATAAAAAGAGATGGACGCGCTACCATAGAAGGGAAGTACGGAAATCTTTTCGACATGTACCAGCAGATCACCGGTGATAACCCTTATGAGACACCAATGAAGATATACCCTGCAGTACACTATACTATGGGTGGCCTGTGGGTTGATTATAACCTGATGACGAATATCGATGGCTTGTATGCTATTGGAGAATGTAACTTCTCAGATCATGGCGCTAACAGGCTTGGGGCCAGCGCTTTGATGCAGGGACTTGCCGATGGTTACTTCGTAATTCCTTATACCATTGGCGACTACCTGGCTACCATGCCGTATGAACGTATCTCTACTGATCATGCAGCCTTTAAAGAAGCTGAGGCAAAAGTGAAGGCCACCAACGAGAAACTTCTTGGCATCAAAGGAAAGAGAACTGTGGATGAATTTCACAAAGCATTGGGTAATATTATGTGGGAATACTGCGGTATGTCCCGAAACGAAGAAGGCCTTAAAAAAGCAAAAGTAGAGATACAAAAGTTGCGAGCCGAGTTTTGGGAAGACGTAAATGTGTTCGGCTCCAATGATGAGCTAAATCAGTCTCTGGAAAAAGCCAATCGCGTTGCGGACTTTTTAGAGCTGGGAGAGCTAATGGTAGATGATGCCTTGAACAGAAGCGAGTCCTGCGGTGGCCACTTCAGGGAAGAATCCCAAACAGAGGAAGGTGAAGCCAAGCGAAAAGATGATGAATTCTCTTACGTAGGTGCCTGGGAGTACACTGGTCCTGAAAAACCTGCAGTGCTTCATAAAGAAGACCTGGCCTTTGAAAATGTAAAACTAACGCAAAGAAGCTATAAGTAATGTTATCGGTTAATGGTTAATCGTTATTAGTTAATGGTTAAAATAAAGACTTTTGAAGATTTGGAATGCTGGCAGTTATGCACAGAATTGCGCAGGTTAATCTCGGAACTGCTTGCTGATTTCCCCAAAGATGAAAAGTTTTTGTTGACAGATCAGATGAAAAGAGCATCCAGATCAGTAACTAACAACATTGCAGAAGGATATGGACGATTTCATTTTCAGGAGAATATTCAATTTTGCAGACAAAGCAGAGGCTCGTTGTATGAACTTCTTGATCATACAATCATCGCCTTAGACGAAAAGTACGTCACCCAATCAGAGTACGACAAAGTAGTGGAGCAAATTAATAGATCTCTGGCTGTCTTGAATGGCTACATTAACTATCTGACACGTGCAAAAAATAACAGTAACAACGATTAACCATTAACCAACAACTATTAACGAATTTATAAACTATCAACGAATTTCGTGATGAAAATAACACTCAAAGTTTGGAGACAAAAAAATGCTCAGGATAAAGGTGGGCTGAAGACCTATCAGCTAGACGATGTATCTCCTGACATGTCTTTCCTTGAAATGTTTGATGTACTGAACGAGCAGCTTGTAAAAAAGGGAGAAGAGCCTGTACACTTCGACCATGACTGCCGTGAAGGTATCTGTGGAATGTGCAGTATGTACATCAATGGCCAACCTCATGGCCCTAAGCAAACCACTACCTGCCAGCTTCACATGAGAAGTTTTAAAGATGGCGATACTATTGTAGTAGAACCCTGGAGAGCCCAGGCATTTCCTGTGGTGAAGGACCTGGTGGTGGATCGTACCTCATTTGACAGGATCATTCAGGCTGGTGGTTATGTATCTGTCAACACAGGCGGAATACCTGATGCCAACGAAATACCCATCCCAAAAAAGATTGCTGATGAGGCTTTCGACTCAGCTACCTGCATTGCTTGCGGAGCATGTGTTGCTGCCTGCAAAAACGCTTCGGCTATGCTGTTTGTCAGCGCCAAAGTATCTCAGTTGGCACTGCTACCTCAGGGTAAAGTGGAAAGGAAGAGCAGGGTTGAAAATATGGTAGCTCAAATGGATGCAGAAGGGTTTGGAGCTTGCACCAACACAGGAGCATGCTCAGCAGAGTGCCCAAAAGAGATCAGCCTGGAAAATATAGCTCGACTAAACCGGGAGTATATCAAAGCTAAATCTAGCTCGGATAATATCTGATACTGACCGTTTCGGTCTCCAAAAAGTCATCCCGGCTGGAAATGACAGATCATTTCTAAGTCGGGATGATTTTTGTTTTATACCATAGTAAGTAGGCTTTTAACTCATCTGCCCGAGAAGTTTATTCCATCACTTAGCCTCGGCCTGTAACGCTCCAGGGCCGCGAGGCCCCGCATCGCAATTCGGACGGTGTTGGATCCCTCACATACCAACGCTGACCCAAAGATACAACAAGGTCCTCATGACGATGCTGATATCTTATTTTTCATCTGATTCCAACTACTTTCATTTGAATCAAATCAAGCAAAGCCAAAAAACTGCCTCAATTTAAAAGACGCTCCCATATCCGAAAAAGCCTGCCAATCATTTATAATAGTTGTTCACTACTATCAACGAATAGATAGCTCCCGGCAGCCAGAATAATAGCGTTAGCAAAAGGCTGATCCAGAACTTATCTACGATACCATAGGTCAGGCCTACAGCAAGAGGTGGAATAAGCACAGCCAAAATCATCATCAGTACATATTGATCGCTTTCATTGTGCCCTTCAATTTTCCTGATCTCCTTAACTTCTTCTTTTACCGCTTTCCTGATTTCCTTACTGGCTCTTTTTTTCTCTTTTCTTAGTTCCTTCCTGGTAGCCTTAGATTCAAGGCCTGAACTCTCGATCTCTTCTACCCTCTCCTTATGCTTTTTCACTAATTTCTCTATTGAGGGGTTGGGTACAACAGTTAACACTCTGTCCTTACTTACAATGGCGTAACCGGGTTCTTCACCCTTAGCTTCCATTCTTTTAATCTCCACAGGCGTATTTTCCTGTGCAATTTCTACTTCGTCTTCCTGACGGACAGCGGGCTCCTCAGCTTTCGACTGATAAAAGGTGCCGGAGTTAGTAAAATGTGCACCATATTTTGGAGCACACGAATAAAAAACCACCAGCAAAAGACTCCCTGTTAATAATTGAAGTATGGTAAACTTTTTCATAGCTGTATTTCTTAGTTTTACAAAACGATTGGTAATAGTAATACAACGACATCAACGAATTGTTCAACTAAAACACCAGATCATCAGCCTTTTAATATGAATAATACAAAAATAGTAGTTACCTGCTCCCCACGTATAGCCCCTGTTTTGGAAAAAGAAATTAACCAACTCGGCTACACCGATACTGTGGCCAGTCATCAAAGTGTGGAATTAACAGGCAACTTTGATGACACCCTAAAGCTCAATATGCACCTGCGAACGGCCAATAGAATATTATTTTTGATCAAGAGTTTTCGTGCTGACCATCCCGATCAATTATACAAAAGGCTAACCAGTATCCCGTGGGAAGACTATTTTGATGTTGATGGTTATATAAGCATTAAAAGTTTCGTCAGTAATAAATTCATTCAGGATGTTCGCTTCGCCAGCCTGCGAGCAAAAGATGCCATTGTAGACCGTTTTTCCGAAAAATTTGGCAAAAGGCCCAACTCCGGGAAAGACTTATCTCAAACAGTCATTTTCCTGCACTGGCAGGATGAAAATGCCAGCATTTATATCGATACCTCAGGAGAAACCACTGCTAAGCATGGCTACAGGAAAATACCCATGAAAGCACCAATGATGGAATCTTTGGCTGCTGCTACCATCCTGGCTTCTCACTGGAACTGTAATAGTCCCTTTATCAATCCGATGTGTGGCAGTGGCACCCTGGCGATAGAAGCCGCTCTTTTGGCTACAAATCATGCCCCGGGGCTATTCAGAGATAACTTTGGTTTCATGCATGTAAAGCTGTACAAACCACATATTTGGGAAGAGCTAAAACACCATGCAAAGCGGCATATTAAGGACACACTTAATTTTAAGATAATTGCTACAGACCTGAACCCGGAAGCAGTATCTGCGGCACGCTATAATGCTCGTGAAGCAGGGGTAGAAGCATTTATCGACTTTGATGTCTGTGATTTTAGAAAAACAGAGGTTCCGGAGGGAGAAGGAGGTGTAATTTTCATTAATCCGGAATATGGTCAGCGCCTGGGAGACGAAGTTCATTTGACACCGATTTACCAGGAGATCGGAGACTTCTTCAAAAATAAATGCCAGGGTTATACCGGGTACATCTTCACCGGAAATATGAACCTGGCCAAGAAGATAGGGCTAAGGACCAGGCGTAGAATTGAATTTTTCAACGGTAAGATAGACTGTCGACTTTTGGAATATGAATTATATGCCGGTAGCAAAAAAAATATTATCTTGGATAGATGATCAAGAGGCTGCGAAAGATAGGTAAAAGGTTATATTATTCTTTCCCTGTTCAACTACTGTTAAACCATTTCAAGAGAAACCATGTGCTATTGCTGTGCTGGGTGGTACTTTTTGCTATAATTTCCGGTAATTTTGGCAACTACCTGGGCATTCCTTACCTCTTTCTGGATCCTGTATACCTGAATAAAGTTAACTTCTCGGGCTTTTTTATCATGGGGGTGACTCTGGCAGGCTTTAGTATAGCATTTCATATCACCAGCTATATCACTGATGGCCATCGCTTTTCATTTATTGGAGTTTTACCAAAGCCGTTTACGGTTTTTAGCCTTAACAACAGCATTATACCATTTATTTTCCTCTTTAGCTATGTGGTGTATATCATACAGTACCAGGTATCCAATGAGTTCATTACTGATGATCTCCTCTTTAAAAACCTGTTGGGCTTATTGTCAGGGTATGTTATTATGACACTGGCGATATTCATCTACTTGTGGTTTACCAACAATGACATCTTCAAATATGTTGTTTGCAAGGTAGATGAAAAGCTCAAGCAAAACATAAAAGTCACCCGGGCAAGTGCCATGAAAAAGCTCAATATTGCCAAGAAAAAACAGATAAGAGTGGATAGTTATCTGAATCTTGACTTTGAAGCCAGAAAGGTGGATGATTCAGAAAGATTTTATGACAGGAATACCATACTGCAAGTATTCGATCAAAACCATTTTAACCTGGTGATCATTGAGCTACTTATCCTGGTGCTTCTTTTATTAATGGGTATTTTCAGAGACCAGGAAGTATTTCAACTACCGGCAGCGGCCAGTTTTGTCCTCCTTTTAACCATCTTTGTAATGTTCTCAGGTGCATTTTCCTACTGGTTCGGAAGCTGGTCTCCAACCATCGCAATTATTGTCTTGCTTATTGTCAACTCACTTGTTAAGGAAGGAATGTTCAATAAAACTTACAAAGCATTTGGGTTAGACTATTCAACCCAGTTAGCCAGCTATAACCTTCAGCGTATTAATCAGCTCAACAGCAAAACAAATCAGGAGCAGGACAAGCGGGAAACACTGAAGATCCTGGACACCTGGAGAAGTAAATTTCCAAAAGAAGAAAAGCCCAGGATGGTGTTTCTGTGCGTTAGTGGTGGCGGACAGCGGGCAGCGTTATGGACGCTTAATGCTCTGCAAAAGGCTGACAGCACTACTGAAGGACGGTTAATGAAAAATACGATGTTAATCACGGGGGCCTCCGGGGGCCTCATCGGAGCCAGCTATTACCGGGAGCTCTACCTGAGGCAACTCAGTGACAATACTATTGATCACTATGCAAAACTCTATCGTGATAAGATCGGCAGTGATAATCTCAATGCCATAATCTTTAGTTTATTGATGAACGATGCTTTTGTAGGCATGCAAAAATTTAAATATAATGGCTATGAGTATGCTAAAGACCGAGGATATACCTTCGAACAGCAGCTCAACAAAAACACAGAATTTATACTTGACAAAAAGCTTATCGACTACCGGAAACCCGAAAGAGAAAGTAAGATCCCGATGATGATCATGGCACCTACAATAATTAATGACGGACGAAAACTTTATATTTCCTCTCAGCATATATCCTATATGATGGAAACGGTAGACTCTACATATACCGGAGAAAAGGTGAGTGGTGTCGAATTTTTGAGATTCTTTAAAGAACAGGAGAGCGAAGAATTGAGATTTCTCAGTGGCTTGAGAATGAGCGCCACCTTTCCATACATCACGCCTAATATTACATTACCCAGCGAACCCCCCATTGAAATCATGGATGCTGGCATTACTGATAATTTTGGCATTTCTGATGCTGTCAGGTTTTTGTTTGCCTTTAAAGACTGGATCGCCCAAAATACAAGGGGTGTCGTATTTGTTTCAATAAGAGATTCTGAAAAGAACGGCCCTATCAGCAAAGAAACAAATCTCTCGCTTTTTGAACGCTTCACTCTACCTATCAGCAGCATCTATCAAAATTTTGAAAGCCTCCAGGATATTACCAACGATAACAAAATTGAGTATGCCAAATCCTGGTTTAAAGGTGAGATAGAGCGGGTTGATATTCAATACATCCCTCAGGATTATGCCAAGGAAAATCTGTCTACATCTGATAGCCTGAGGATGGAGAACGTTCAACGTGCTTCATTAAGTTGGAGACTTACAGGACGTGAAAAACGAAGTCTGATAGAAAATATCCACACTAAAAAGAATGAAGAGGCCCTTCAAAAGTTAAAGAACCTGCTTAGCGATAACTCCGTACCTGCTTCCATTTTGGTCAATCAGTAGTTGGCACCGTGCGCACAAGGCTAACTAATGATTGTTAGTAAAATCACCAATAATTCAATAATTTTGCAGCTCAATGCGAAAATTGTAGAACCGATTTTACTGAAATGAAACAAGTTGCTCCATATAAGCCTAAGAATAAGATCAGAATAGTCACTGCTGCCAGCCTTTTCGATGGCCATGATGCCGCTATCAATATCATGAGGCGGATCATACAAGCCACCGGCTGCGAAGTGATCCATCTCGGCCATGACCGCAGTGTGGAAGAGGTGGTAAATACTGCCATTCAGGAAGATGCTCAGGCAATTGCTATGACATCATACCAGGGTGGCCATACAGAATATTTCAAATACATGTATGACCTGCTGAAGGAAAAGGGTGCGGAGCACATCAAAATATTTGGCGGTGGCGGTGGCGTGATACTACCGGAAGAAATTAAGGAGCTGCATGATTATGGCATCGCCCGTATTTACTCCCCTGATGATGGAAGAGCGATGGGCTTGCAGGGAATGATCAACGACATGGTTGAAAAAAGCGATTTCCCAACCGGGAAAAATCTTAATGGAGAAGTGAGTCACCTGCCTGAAAAAGACCCGAAGGCCATAGCCAGACTTATATCTGCAGCAGAAAATTACCCGGAGGAATCCAGGGCTGATCTGCTGCAAGTTCATGAAAAAGCCGAAAAAGTAGCCACTCCCGTGCTGGGCATTACCGGAACTGGAGGTGCAGGGAAATCATCGCTGGTAGATGAACTGGTGAGGCGATTTTTGATCGATTTCAAAGACAAGACCATTGCTATAGTTTCAGTAGACCCTTCCAAGCGCAAAACAGGTGGCGCCCTTTTAGGTGACAGGATACGGATGAATGCCATCAGAAATAACAGGGTATACATGCGATCGCTTGCCACCCGGCAGTCGAACCTGGCACTATCCAAGCACGTCAGTGAGGCTATTCAGGTGCTTAAAGCCGCTGAATATGATCTGATCATTCTGGAAACGTCAGGTATCGGTCAGTCTGATACTGAAATTACCGATCACTCTGATGTTAGCCTGTATGTAATGACCCCGGAATACGGAGCTGCCACTCAGTTGGAAAAGATAGATATGTTAGACTTTGCTGATATCATCGCTATCAACAAATTCGACAAAAGAGGATCCCTTGATGCGTTGAGGGATGTTAAGAAGCAATATAAGCGTAATCACGGCCTTTGGGAGGTAAAAGATGATGATATACCTGTGTTTGGCACCATAGCCTCACAGTTTAATGATCCGGGTATGAACAGGCTGTATAAGGAGATTATGGATGTGATCGTAAAGAAAACCGATGCTCCGTTGAAATCTACTTTTGAGATCACCAATGAAATGTCGGAGAAGATATTTGTGATCCCTCCGAACAGAACAAGATACCTGTCTGAGATCTCTGAGAACAATCGAAATTACGACCAATGGGTGCTTACCCAGGCCGAGGTAGCCCAAAAGCTGTACAGCATCAGGAAATCAATAGACACATTAAAACAATCGGAAATCGATGACAGGGACAGGTTGATAAAAGGGTTAGAAGAGTCATATGAAAAAATTGCCCTTGACTTTGACCCCCGAAACAAAAAAATACTGGAAGACTGGAGCGACAAACAGAAGAAGTACAAAGATCTGGTATACACGTTTAAGGTAAGAGACAAGGAGATCTCCATCCAAACACATACAGAATCGCTGTCTCACAGTCAGGTTCCCAAAGTGGCGCTGCCAAAATACGAGGCCTGGGGCGACCTGCTAAAATGGTGCCTGCAGGAAAATGTACCTGGCGAGTTTCCTTACACTGCAGGTATTTATCCTTTCAAACGTGAAGGCGAGGATCCCACCAGAATGTTTGCCGGAGAAGGCGGACCAGAAAGAACGAACAGGCGATTCCACTATGTGAGTCTGGATATGCCTGC
Organism: Fulvivirga imtechensis AK7; assembly: GCF_000331535.1. Lineage (GTDB taxonomy): Bacteria > Bacteroidota > Bacteroidia > Cytophagales > Cyclobacteriaceae > Fulvivirga > Fulvivirga imtechensis. The sequence goes on from NZ_AMZN01000061.1 coordinate 36,869, forward strand.
GAAGAGACTTTCAACAGCATTCGACTCAGTAACGTTGTATGGTAATGATCCTGATTACAGACCTGATATCTATGGCAAAATAGGTAATTCCGGTGTTTCCATCTGCTGCCTGGACGATGCCAAAAAGCTTTACTCCGGATTTAACCTGGCTGACCCGAAGACCTCTGTCTCCATGACCATCAACGGTCCGGCACCGATGCTGCTCGGCTTCTTTATGAATGCTGCTATAGACCAGCAGTGTGAGGTCTATATTAAAGAACAGGGGCTGGAAAAAGAGGTGGAGAAAAAGATTAAGGAGCTCTACAAAGGAAGAGAAGATGAACGCCCCTCCTATCAGGGTCAATTGCCACAGGGAAATGATGGACTGGGACTCATGCTATTGGGCGTAACCGGTGATCAGGTACTACCAAAAGATGTTTACGAAAATATTAAACAAAAAACACTCAGTGCCGTAAGGGGCACTGTACAGGCAGATATATTAAAAGAAGATCAGGCACAGAATACCTGCATTTTCTCCACGGAATTTGCCCTCAGACTGATGGGTGATGTACAGGAGTATTTCATCAACAAAAATGTACGCAACTTCTATTCAGTATCTATCTCAGGATATCATATTGCTGAGGCAGGGGCTAATCCAATCACACAATTAGCCTTTACCCTGGCTAACGGCTTCACCTACGTGGAATACTACCTGAGCAGAGGGATGGATATCAATAAATTTGCTCCGAACCTGTCATTCTTCTTTTCCAATGGTATAGACCCTGAATATGCTGTGATCGGTCGTGTAGCAAGGAGGATATGGTCAAAGGCCATGAGAGAAAAATACGGGGCGGATGCCCGCTCGCAGATGCTCAAATATCACATCCAGACCTCCGGGCGGTCTCTGCATGCCCAGGAGATAGATTTCAATGATATACGCACCACCCTGCAAGCGCTCTATGCCATTTATGACAATTGCAACTCATTGCATACCAATGCCTACGATGAGGCTATCACAACACCAACGGAGGACTCTGTAAGGAGAGCAATGGCCATCCAGTTGATCATCAATAAAGAGCTGGGGCTGGCGAAAAATGAAAATCCGTTACAAGGATCTTTCATCATCGAAGAGTTGACAGACCTGGTAGAAGAGGCTGTACTGAGCGAATTCGACAGGATTACCGAACGTGGCGGTGTGCTTGGAGCAATGGAAACGATGTACCAGCGAAGTAAAATCCAGGAAGAAAGCCTGCACTACGAGACGCTAAAGCACTCCGGAGAATATCCGATCATCGGTGTAAACACCTTCCTAAGCTCTAAAGGTTCTCCTACGGTAATTCCTCAAGAGGTAATCAGGGCTACTAAAGAAGAAAAAGAATACCAGATCCGGATGCTCGGAAATCTTCACAAGCACTACGAGCAAAAGGCCAAAACCGAATTACAAAAAGTACAACAAACGGCTATTCAGAACCACAACATTTTCGAGGCACTCATGGATGCATGTAAAGTGTGTTCTTTAGGGCAGATCACTGAAGCTTTGTTTGAAGTGGGGGGGCAATACAGGAGGAATATGTAAGAAGGGAAGCAATGACTTAACCCACCCCTGCCCCTCCTGGAGGGATTTTGGACAGCAGTCCCTATAAAAGTGTGGATAGTCTCACAGCAGACCAGATTGAGGGTTAGTATTTTATTTGTAAAATAAAGCAAACTTCAATTTCGGGCACATACTTATACCACAAGTCAAACCCTTCCTATAAACACAGGCCCAATCCCCTCCTGGGAGCTCCTGGGAGGGGCAGGGGTGGGTTTCCCCCGCAAAAACAGATCCCCGCTTGAAAGCCATTAATTTAAATAGAAATTATCCTTATGTTTCAGTTCCTGCTGCAGGATGAATTTTTGATACTTCAAACGTTCACGGAGGAAGCTTTCCCGCTTATCATTGGTCAGGAGCCTCAGGTATTTTAACCTATCTCCAATATCCAGATTTAACTCGTTGGCAATGTCGTGTATATTAAAATCCGTGCCTACATCGGACACCTTCTTTAACGCCATATAAGCTCTGAACTCATCCGAAAACCGCTGACTCACCTGCTGCTCAGCATTGACATGAAGCATGTATACTTCACCCCCGGGATAAGGCTTAGGGAGCCATTGGTTATAAAATTTGGTCAGTAAAAAAGTATCGATACATTTCGTCACCACATCGGATTCTCCGCTATCGTAACGCTTTAGTATTCCTTCGAGCTTCATGAGTGAACCGATCCTGTCGGTATTCAGTCCATGGGTGTAGTAAATACCAAAAACACCTCCTTTGTCTTCAATATCCTGAAGTAGTTCGCGATATCTGTTTTCGAAAATATGTAAAGGAATAAGCTCGTTGGGAAGCGGAAGAATCGATAAAGGGAAAACGGGTATTTCAACTAATTGTTCCATTGAAAATATAACACCCCCTGTAGCGGAATGTTACAGATTTTTTAACCCTCTACCATTGTATTTTTCCAGACTGACCTAAAAAAACATCACCCCAAAAAGCAAAATTGAATATGGCACATTGACTAATAATAAGTTAGCCATTTATCTCCACTATTATGGCTACCACTTCAATTCCATATAAATATCCGATCTGGAATATACCGACTGCGCGAAGGGAGGTTCCTTCTCCTCAAAACCCAGCTTTCGGTATAGGCTAAGGGTCGGTAGTAGTTGTCTGTTAGACTCCAGATATACAACTTTGGCTCCTTTTTGCCTTGCTTTTTCCAATATTGCCAGCCCAAGCTTTTTACCTATCTGCAGGCCCTGAGCTTTGGGTGTAACAGCCATTTTTGTCAGCTCATATACATCGTCTTTATACTTTTTTCAAGCACAGGTACCCACTACCCGACCCTGCCAAAGTGCGAATATAACGTCCTCTCCCGGCGCTATTATTTTTTCAAACGGCTGATCGAGGATAGGCAGATCTATTGGCTCCACCGTGAAATATTGCTCCAGCCACTCCACGTTAAGACTCTTGAAATACCGGGAATATTCGGGAGCATAGTCTATGATCGTTACATCATTCATTCTTAAACTTCTTATGATTTTGCAATAAACGAACTGCTTCTTTGGGCAAAACCTTTAACATCAGAGATTTTCAACTTATTTTTGGCGCTGATTTATCCATAAGCAATCCAAAAGTGCAGGTCACATTTGAATTTATACGCAATGGATGAAAACCTGGTTAACGCTTTTTACCTAATAAAAAAATTAAGACATGTACACCAAGACTACCACACGCTACCTTTCTGACTATGAATATGAATCAGCCAATGAAAAAGGCAATAAGGTGATCATTGACATGAAAGATGTTGGCAAAATTCACCAGTCTCCCATGGAGTTGGTATTGTCGGCATTGTCGGGATGTGTTGCTGTAGAAGTAGCGCTTACTATACAGAAAAGGAGAAAGACACTAAAAGACCTGGTGATAGAGGCAGAGGGAAAACGAAGAGACGATGCACCGCGGTACTATACGGATATTCACCTCAAATTTATTGTTACGTCTCCGGATGCAACAAATGAAGAGGTTGAGAAGCTCACCAAACTTAGCCTTGAAAAATATTGCTCTGTTGCTTCTTCCCTTAAGGCCAACATCACTTTTAGCACTGAAATTATTCGGGAGTGATCCAGCTATTCAGGTATTGAAAAAAAATTCGACCGTATGATCTCTCCATTAAGTATGGTGGCATCTATCAGGTTTGCGCCAAATGCATAAGGCATATAGGCGTAAGAAGGTATTTCAGAGGTAATAAATACGTTAGCTACCTTTCCCTTTGTTATGCTCCCATAGTCATTCTGTAGCTCTATGGCATATGCTGAGTTGATGGTGCCCGAATTTATGGCCTCCTCGGGGGTCATTTTCATTTTTATGCATGCCAGTGAAAGCATAAAAGGCATCTTACCACAAGGGGCACTTCCGGGATTGTAATCCGTAGCGAGCGCCACCGGAAGACCTGCCTCGATCATTTTTCGCGCAGGAGGGTATGTCATGTTTAGAAAAAATGCAGCCCCCGGCAGTAATGTAGGCATTACGTCTGTATTTTGCAGCGCAGTGATCTCTTCTTCACCCATACTCTCCAGGTGATCTACACTTAACGCACCCGTTTTCACACCTACTTGCACCCCTCCGGAAATATGCAATTGGTTAGCATGTATCTTTGGCCTCATCCCATATTTTTTGCCCGCCTCCATGATGTCTTCCGTCTCTTCGGGGGTAAAAAAGCCTTTTTCACAAAAAGCATCTATATAATCGGCCAGTCCTTCCGCAGCTACAGCCGGTATCATTTCCTCCTTGATAAGCTTGATATAATCATTTCGATCAGAATACTCCTTCGGAATAGCGTGAGCGCCCAAAAAAGTAGTTTTCACCCGCAGAGGAGTGTTTTCCTCCAGGCGCTTTGCCACCCGTAGCATTTTGATCTCGTCTTTTGTAGTCAGACCGTACCCGCTCTTTATTTCAACAGCCCCGGTACCGAAACCGATGATCTCCTCGGCACGGATCATGGCACGTTCCAACAGTTCATCTTCAGTAGTTTGCTGCAGTTTTTTTGCGGAATTCAGGATACCGCCACCCTTAGCAGCTATCTCCTGATATGACATTCCCTTGATCTTGTATACAAACTCCTCCTCCCTGCTGGCAGCAAATACCAGATGCGTATGAGAATCCACAAATGAAGGAAAAACAAATCTGCCTGAGGCATTGATGATCTCATCGGCGTTAATGAGAGGCATCTCTTCCATTGCTCCATAGTTTTCGATCTTGCCGTCCTTCAGATGCAAAAAGGCATTCTCCAATACCGGCAAATGCGCCATATCGACTCCTGCAACCCACCTGGGGCTTTTCTCTCTTACCTGTACCAGACCTTTGATGTTTTGAATGAGTATTTCCATACCACAAAAATAAAAAAGGCCGATACTTCTGTGGTACCCGCCTTCCATTATTATTATTAATATTTTCTTTTACTTACCGAATGCCTCTACTGAATAATCAAGGTTTGTACTGTAAACAGGGAAGCTGATCTTCACCAAGGCATAAAAACCCTGTCCTTTCAGTCCTGGTCTTATACCCACTTCGCCACCATAGCCCCAGCTTAATGTACGGTTAAACTTTCCATCAAGACCGGCTCTGAACCCAATCATACTCGTCTTAAGATCTTCAGAAGAATATGCAGTACCCTGATATAAAACATCGTCAACAGTAATAGCAGGAGCAATTAGTACATCAAAAAAAGCTGTTAGTATCAGATCATCAACACCCTCCTGGTACTTATTATCGAAATCTACAGCCACATTCCTGATCCAGCTCATAGACCCTCCGACATACAGACCTTTCACATCCATGCTAGTGAATATATTGATCTCTCTTTCCTCTCCGTTGTCAACAACCGTGGCCGGCAATCCCTGGTCGGTATATATCGCAATTGTTTCATCCTGGGCCTCAAGCGCCCGCCCTACATCAATAGCTGTATCGAAGAACATCCCTCCCAGTCGCGCTCCGTAGATCTTTCGTACTTTACAGGGTATTTCAGCATTTATAGGAACCCTTGCTGCCCATTTATCACCCTTGTAGCTCTTTTTGTACAGGTACATTTTTGTCTTAGAGCTTTCCTCGAAATCCTTGATGTGGTATGTTGCCCCAAACTCAAAGTAGTTTAATATATCTATTTGGTTATCAACATCGCTGTTGTTATGTGCAATATCCCTTGTCAGGTCGAACTTTCTTGTATAGGTCTTTCTGGCATGAGCCCTGAAGCTCATTTGATCTTTTAAGAAATAGGTAGCCTCCAAACCAAATCCGGCATTGACATTAGCCTTCCACAACTCGCCATAAATGGGCTGAAACTGCACAAACAATGCATTAATCGCATAAGGTTCGTCATATAATTCCTCGTAAGTGACAGGCTGTTGATCGCTTCTTTTCTGAGCATGTACAGCTACTCCACAAAGAATGAGTAAAGAAAAAATGAGAGACTTTTTCACTATGATTATATTAAAAAATAGGTTCTACCAAGCAGACAACAGTTAATCAAAGATATAAAAATAATAAATTCTGATACAAATACCACAATTATTTCCTGAACCCTGTTTCACTCAATTAATGGTTGAATCTGCGTCAAGGTAACTTTTTTAAAACAATTATCTCTTTGGTATTCATTAAAAAATACATTTTTTATAATTTACACCCCTCAATTCGACCAGCTTCATGCGGATAAGAAGAAAGACAAATCAATGTCTTAATTGCGGATATACCCTTGACCGGGTTTATAACTACTGCCCCAACTGTGGCCAGGAAAATGATGATAATAACGTTTCGATAGGCACCCTGCTAGGTGATTTTTTTAATACCTACTTTGCGCTTGACTCGAAGTTAGCTAAAACCATCAAACCTTTTTTCTTTTCTCCGGGCCACCTAACCAACCGATATGCCGAAGGAAAGCGAGTAAGCTATGCTCATCCGTTACGATTGTACCTCATCATCAGTTTATTCTTCTTTTTCATTTTCACCGTAGTAGGAAAAAAAGTAATCAGTGAAGATGACAAGGATAAACCGGTGATACAAACCTCTTACTCTATTAAAGATATTGACGGGCTGGATAAAGAAACACTAAATCAACTCGACAGTATTTTATCCGATAATACCGTCAAAGCCATTGCCAAAGATATACGGGGTGATGATGATCTGGAAAAATTTCAAAAGGCGCTTAATAATAACCTGACCGATCAGGACAAAGAGGCATTGAGAGATGCTTTTGGCAATAATACCCTGGCATTGCTAGGTTTGGATAGTACCAGGGTTGACTCATTGGATACTATTGCTGATGTTGAAAATACAGCAACGAAGAATAAGCCTGAGTACATTAAAAATGAAAATAGTGGCTTCATTTTAGGAAGACTGGACTGGGAATTGATCAATGAATTGAAGCACAACAGGGAATATACCGACTCAGAAATACTCGATTCGATGAAACTTGGCGAACTATCGGGGTTTGATCGACACCTTGCTATGCAATCGATCCGGGTACAGCGTGCTGATAAGGAGCAATTTGTAGAATATATGCTGAAAAATATACCCCTGATGATGCTGCTGCTTATACCGATCTTTGCACTGATCCTGAAGCTGCTATATGTCAGACGAAAACAGTTGTATATTAAACACCTGATCCATGCCCTACACCTGCATACATTTTCATATTTCTTTTATGGAATAAGCCTCCTGGTTATCTTTTTTATGATGGAGGGTTCCTCTCTACGAAATAATCTTGCGCTCTTAAGCTTCATCTTAGTATCCACTTATGCATATATATCGTTCTTAAAGGTCTATAAGCAGCACTGGTTCAAGACATTTATTAAATTCAATGTTGCAGGCTTTATCTACATCTTTTTTATAATGATATTCTTCCTTGCTGAAATGGTCATCTCTATGCTGCTTTTTTAGTGATTAAAATGCCCACCACCCCGTCTGTACGGTTCAAAACCGTCAGTACGGGTATGGCACAATCAATGCAACCCGCAGTGGATAAATTGCAGTGGCAAGATGTAGGAGTCCTATGGTTAACGTGAGTTTGAAATTCTTAACGCCATTTCCTCAAGGCCGTTCTGAAGCTATGTCATTATCTACAAAATCAATGAAAAGTTGTTGGTTGCGTCAGGAAGACTGCCCTTTTTTAAGCATTTTATATCGCACTCATGTTATGGTTAGGAAAGTACCCCCGATAGGCTGACGGGTTTTGAACCGTCTGACGCCAGGTTTATTATATACCCCCGTCAGTTTTTCGGTACTTCACCGTTCACCCGCATGATCTCATCAGAGATGATGACCCCGTCTGTACGGTTCAAAACCGTCAGTACGGGTATAGAGCACAATCCATGCACCCGGCAGTGATAAAATTGCAGTGGCGAGATGTAAGAGTCAGATCCGCCTGACACCAGCTTGATTATGCACCTACCGTCAGCTCTTCCAGCACTTCATGGTTAGCCCGGATAATCTCATCAGCGATGCTATTATCAATAGCAGTGGAAATAAAATAGGTTTCGAATTGCGAGGGAGGCAGATAAACACCTCTTTCTAACATACCCCTGAAATATCTGCCGAATAACTCTGTATTTGAGGTTTTGGCGCTATCAAAATCAAATACCGGCTGATCAGTGAAGAACATACTGATCATAGAACCAATATGGTTAATGGTATACTTCAGGTCCAGTTTATCAAGACTCAATCTGTATCCTGCGGCTATTCTACTAGTAGTATCTTGCAGGGATTTGTAGATCTCCGAGTGTTCGTTGAGGTAAGTAAGCATAGCCAATCCTGCTGACATCGCAACGGGGTTTCCGGATAAAGTTCCCGCCTGGTATACAGGTCCTGCAGGCGAAACAAAGTCCATGATCTCAGCCTTTCCTCCGTACGCTCCTACCGGCATACCTCCGCCAATAATTTTCCCGAGGGTAGTCAGGTCCGGTCGCACTCCAAAAAGCTCCTGAGCTCCTCCTTTTGACAATCTGAACCCGGTCATCACCTCATCGAAAATGAGAACAATACCGTTTTTATCACAGATATCGCGAAGTCCGAGCAAATAACCCTCTTGCGGCAAAACGCAACCCATGTTGCCGGCAACGGGCTCAAGTATAATGGCCGCTATATTACCGTTATTCCTATCTACCAGGTCCTGAACTGCTTTTAGGTTATTAAACGGAGCAGTAAGTGTATCCTGAGCTGTACCTTTTGTAACTCCTGGGCTATTGGGAATACCCATGGTAGCCGCGCCACTTCCGGCTGCAATTAAAAAAGAGTCGCCATGACCATGGTAGCAGCCTTCAAATTTTATGATCTTATCACGACCGGTAAACCCTCTGGCCAGCCTTAATGCAGACATAGTGGCCTCAGTACCGGAGTTTACCATCCTCACCTTTTCCACAGATGGCATCATATGCGTGATCAATTCAGCTATTTCAACCTCTTTACGTGTCGGAGCCCCAAAAGACAGTGAATGATCTACAGCCTCTCGAACAGCCTGAGCTATACCTTCATGCCCATGTCCCAATATCATCGGCCCCCAGGAATTGATGAGATCAATGTATTTGTTGTCATCCTCATCAAACATATATGCCCCCTTTGAAGATTTTATAAAAAGAGGGTCTCCGCCTACCGCTTTAAAGGCCCTTACGGGTGAGTTTACCCCGCCTGGTATATACTTTTGTGCTTCGGAAAATAACGCTCTACTTTTTTCTATCTTCATCTTCTTGCTCAATTTCGTAAACTACTTTTAACCCTTCGTCTCCGAAGGTTAACATCGGCACTACCTCATTATCCTGAGATTGATGATAACAATACCCGATGGTGAGGTAGCCATCCATTAAATATTCTTTGTTCCAGCCCAACTGAAAGTATTTTCCATATTTATGAAGACTATGTCCTAAGAATTTCATCAGGTCATAACCAATTTCGGCGGTCCTTGATGGTGGCACCTTATGTTTTTTTACGTACTTACTTCTAAAGGCCTCATACGCCTCTGTCTCTTTGGGAATGTATAATGGTGCATAAAGCACCACTCCTAATCGCTGATAGGCTTCGTAATTGATCGCAGGCAAATCCAGCCAATTGACAGAACCCACTACCATAATGGAGTCGCCCCGTGTCTCCACCGCACTCATCACTTTAGCGGAAATAAGATCATTATCGGAAGCAACGAATATATGCCCAATGCTATCCTGAGCTATGGTAAGGTTACTCCTGCCCTCTTCGGAAGTAGCTTCCTTAATTTTCTCATCCGATATCAAAAGCAGGTCCAGTATTTGACGAGAATTACGCTTTTTGATCTCCTTCATAATAGCTACCTTAAAGCCATAAGATTCTATCCTTTGCTTGTAAGCAATAGCCAGCACCGAATCATTCCTGGTTTCACCATAGAAAATAATGCAGTTCTTATTTCGAGCCTTCTTTTCTATGTAGTCAGCCGTTTTTCTCCCTACTGTTTCATTACTTGGGTTCAAAAGGAAAGAATAAGGATTATTGCCCACAATGTCAGAATCCGAGGACAAGGGGTTGATCATATTGATCTTATGTCGAAAAGAAAATTGCTGAACCACAGCCCTTGCATCCGGGAAAAGCGGTCCGATGATCAGGTCCATACTCTTCAACTCATCTTTCTCCAATATTTTGGCGGTAACGGTACTATCTCCACGAGTATCATAGGCATACAGCTCTATATTGATGTCTTGTGCTTTTAATGAATCTATTGCCAGTTGTATGCCATGGTAGGTATCCAATACCAGTTGATTAACTTTTTTCCGGTCGTTTGGCTCCAGACGGTTCATGAGAAAAGGAAAAAGAACGGCTACTCTATACTTGTCTTTGAATACGCTCTTTTCTACCTTCACTACACTCAGGCCCGCTTTATCCAGATCGAATTTCCTTATCAATTCATCTAAAAGCTCCTGGTCCTGATTGATAAGTGTCTGACTGGCAATGTTCTTAGCCAGTACTTCTGCAATTACCCTATCATCAGCATTATTTTTATACAGCTCTTTTAACCGTTCTACCTTCTCAATTCCTGAAAAAGTATGATATTTCAGGTTACGGATATCATCTTGAAATGCCTTATCTCTAATGCTTTTGAGTACATTGAGCCCCTGGTTATACTCCTCATTTTCGAAATAGATCTTCCCCAACCAGAAGTTAACCTCATTCATTCTAGACCATGATGGAAATCTGTCTCTGATCTGCAGAAACATATTTTTCGCCACCGGAGGGTATCCTTCCCGGTAGGCCGCCACTGCATAGTAAAAAGAGGCGTATGGTGCAAACGGGTTATTTTCATTCGCCTGAGTCAGAGACTTAAAGGCCTCCATTGCCAGGCTATATTTTCCATTGTTAAATAATTCCTTTGCATTCAGATACTGCTGTTGGTTACTTACCTGAGCAAAAGCGGTCGTAAGACCAATAAAAAGCCAAAATACAACAAAACTCTTTATATATTTCATATTGTTATTCCCACTCAATAGTAGCCGGCGGTTTGGAACTGATGTCATAAACCACCCTGTTTACTCCTTTGACAGTATTAATTATTTCATTAGATACATCTGCTAAAAATTCATATGGCAAATGACACCAATCAGCAGTCATACCATCAACGCTGGTAACAGCTCTCAAGCTCACCACGCGCTCATAGGTACGCTCATCACCCATCACACCCACAGACTGAATGGGTAGTAAAATCGCCCCTGCCTGCCACACATCATCGTATAATCCGGCTTTTTTAAGGCCATTGATAAATATATGATCCACCTCCTGCAAAATGTGTACCTTTTCCGGAGTGATGTCACCTAATATCCTGATACCCAATCCGGGACCAGGGAAGGGGTGTCTTCCCAGGATATTCTGGTGTATCTCCAAAGTCTTACCCACTAAACGAACCTCGTCTTTAAAAAGTGTATTTAACGGCTCCACTACTTTTAGCTTCATAAAATCGGGTAATCCACCTACGTTGTGGTGCGATTTAATGGTGGCTGACGGACCCTTTACAGAAACTGATTCTATCACATCAGGATAAATGGTACCTTGCCCGAGCCATTTTACATTCTGTATTTTATGAGCCTCTGCATCAAAAACTTCAATAAATACCCGACCGATGGCTTTCCTCTTATCTTCCGGATCTGTCAATCCTTTTAATGCTTCATAAAACTGCTCCCTTGCATCTACCCCCTTCACGTTGAGGCCCATGTCTTTGTAGGAATGCAATACATCTTCAAATTCATTTTTTCTAAGCAACCCGTTATCTACGAATATACAATGTAGGTTTTTACCTATAGCATGATGAATTAGTGTAGCTGCAACAGAAGAATCTACCCCTCCAGATAAGCCCATTACTACTTTATCATCTCCCAATTGCGCTTTCAAACCAGCTACTGTAGTCTCCACAAAAATATCGGGTGTCCAATCCTGGGCGCATCCGCAAATGTGAACTACGAAATTTCTGAGGATGGTCTTGCCCTCCAGGCTATGAGTAACCTCCGGGTGAAACTGAATACCGTAGGTATCTTCCCCTTTTTTCTTAAACGCCGCAACACGCACTGAGGCTGTACTAGCTATCAGTTCATAAGCATCGGGAAGCTCAGCTATGGTATCGGCATGCGACATCCATACCTGTGAGTCTATGGATATTTCCTTCATCAGATCATTATGCTGATCTACTTTTGATAGCTTGGCGCGACCGTATTCTCTGATATTTGAAGGCAAAACATTACCTCCGTTCTTTTGTGCCATCAACTGTGCTCCATAGCACACGCCAAGCACAGGCACTTTTCCACTATAGTTTTCAAGGTCAACATCCGGTGCATCCTCTTGCCTCACCGAACAGGGGCTACCTGATAGAATTACGCCTTTAATATCATCTGTTAGCTCTGGTGGGTTGTTAAACGGGTGTATTTCACAATATACATTTAACTCTCTGACTCTCCTGGCAATTAGCTGAGTGTACTGCGAGCCAAAATCTAGGATCAATATCTGTTCTGCCATGCTGCAAAAATAGCATGACAGATGTGGAAATACTATTAAATTGATAAAAGATGCTAAACAGAAAATTAGTGCCCACTGTTAGAGGGTAAAGAGTTGATCTATAGGCGAAAATATCAGTTGGCACAATTTTTACTCCTTATCAGGAAAAAACAAAATAGCATATGATGAAGAAATATATTTTCCCCGCTATATTTTCTGTTGCTCTTTTTTTTATAGCGCTCATTTTGTCGGGTTGTGATAAAAATGATAACCTGGTGATCTTCTCTGTAGAAGATGATAGACGGCTCGGTGCCCAGGTAAGCGAAGAGATACGCAAAGACCCGTCCTTCAAGCTTATACCTGAAGAGCAGAACCCGGAAGCTTATGAATACATCAATAATATGGTTGATGAAATTCTGAACAGTGGAGAGGTTGCTTATCGCGATGAATTTGTTTGGGAGGTAACCCTCATTGACAATGACACGGTGCTTAATGCTTTTGCTACCCCCGGAGGATACATCTATGTATATACCGGCTTGATCAAATACCTGGAAACAGCGGATGCTCTTGAAGGTGTTCTGGGTCATGAAATAGCACATGCCGACTTACGTCATACGAGCAGAAACCTCCAAAAGATGTATGGTGTTTCCATATTATTGAGCGTTGTGTTGGGTAAAGACCCCAATGCGCTGGAACAGATTGCCGGACAGATCGCTGGTACTGTCGCTGGTCTGAGATTCAGCCGGGAGTATGAATCTGAAGCAGATAACAAGTCAGTGGTATACCTGGCGGCAACGTCATACGCCTGCAATGGTGCTGCTTTTTTCTTTGAAAGGCTGCTTGAAGAAGGTCAGGCTTCACCTCCGGAATTTCTCAGTACCCACCCTAGTCCTGAAAATCGTGTTGCAGACATTAATGCTCAGGCGGAATCTGTTGGGTGTGAGACCACTCTTGCTACCGACACTGGCTATGAAGCCTTTAAAGCCAGTTTGTAGAATAAAATAAGGGTCTCAAAAGTCAAGGTCATCCCGAGGTAACCAACAACTTTCAGTTGATTTTGTGGATAATGACAAATTAACGGCCTTGAGAAAATGGCGTTAAGAATTTCAATGCCACACG
>NZ_AMZN01000062.1 GCF_000331535.1 Fulvivirga imtechensis AK7
AGAGAAGCAGGGCTTTTTTGATTATAAGGAGGCTACATTTTTTTTGAAGAACTCTCCAGATGGCGCTTGTTCTGTGCTGTAACGCGTGACTTCAACTCAACTTTTAAAACCAAGGGCTTCACCCCTGGCTTTAAAAATTAGCCTACAGATGGGATATGTATTTTTCCTTTAAGTAAACGGCTACGGACTCGCGCTGCTAAAAAGTATGTAAGATCATGACCGGCCATTTTTTCTACTTCTTGTCTATAAGAAAACTCTAAGTGGCTTTAAGAAAACGTTCCCGCCAAAGGGCGGGACGAAGTGCCAAAAAGCGGAGTCCCGTACAGTTGTTACAGTTGTCGGGAAGAGCATTTTTGGGGCGAGCATAACGCAGACATTGACGTTTTCTTAGAGACACTACTTCACCTCCCGGCCATGTTCATTTAGATCCACTATCTGAATTTCCACTCTTCGGCCTTCCTCCTTACTTGAATTTTTATTTTCGGTTGCTCCATATCCCCGCGCAATTATTCTTCTTCTAACAATGCCTTTTTGGTTGATATAGTCAAGTACTGCAATGGCCCTTTTGTTGGAAAGGTCTCTGTTGAATTTTTCATCCCCTTCAGCAGAAGCATACCCGGAGATCTGAACACCCAACTCGGGGTACTCCTTTAGTGTAGCCAGAATCTTATTCAGAGCCTGTTGATAACCGGATTGAAGTTCACTTTTGGCCACATCAAAGTATACCTTCACTACGTCCTTTAACAGAGCAGGATCATATTTGGTTGACCTCTCCCTTTTCAGTTCCCTTTGCTTTTTAGCTTCTTCTGTTACATACATGGTAGGCAGTGAAAAGATCGTTTTCCCATCAACATTTTTCTGCTCGAACTTACTTTCATCACTCTCATCGTAGTAATATACACGTGTAGCCGCCTCAATAGCCTCAGCATCGCTAAAATCCACACCTTCAATAGGATTCTTCATGTTGATCAGACTTATCAGATAATCAATGCCTTCCTGATCATTAGCAGCAATGAGGTCACTCATCAACTGGTAAACATCAATGCTATCACTTTTCACCAGTGTAGCCTCATGTGTTTTTCTCAGGTCTGTTACTGCAGCTTCGTGAGTATCATAAAAGGCATTTTTCACCTCAACCTCCTGCCCTACAATAACATCAAATTGTTTGATCGTTTTTAAAAATATTTTCTGATACAGTTCATAGAAATAGGTCTGTCCCGGAATATTAATATTCAGTGTATAAGGCAGGAATCCCTCTGATTCTATGATCATATCATAATTCTTGGCTGGGGGCAGAATGATCAGGTAATTCCCTGTTTTGGGGTCAGGCTGGTATACAAAATCGAGTTTTTTCCCCGATTCTACATCAACCACATAAATGGTAGTGGGCAAAGGCTCATTGGTTTCGCCATCCAGGATCTTTCCCTTGATCATGGTCAGCGGTATATTTGCCTCTTCTTCCGGCATATCTATAGAATAGATATCCTGACCACCTTGCCCGCCTTTCCGGTCCGAAGAGAAATACCCTTTACGCCCGTCAGCAGTCAATGTGAAATAATTATCGTTAGCAGTAGTATTGATAGGATACCCCATATTCTCCGGTGTTGTCCACTCATTATTAAAAAGTCTGGTAACAAAGATATCACGGCCACCCATTGTATTGTGCCCGTTAGAGGTAAAGAACAGGGTCCACTGATCCGGATGTATAAAGGGGGCGTCTTCGTCATATTTAGAATTAATTTTTGGACCCAGGTTTATGGGCTCTCCCCATTCACCCGATTCGCTTCTTATCGATTTATATATGTCAAGCCCTCCGAAACCTCCGGGTCGGTTGCTGGCAAAATATAGTGTTTTACCATCTGGAGTAATACTGGCGGTTGTTTCCAACGACCTGGAGTTGATTTGGCTTCCCATGGTTATCGGGTTAGACCATTCGGTTCCCGATTTATCAATCGAATACAAATTCCCTGTACCTTCGGCTCCACCTATAAAAATCAACATTCGTTGCCCGTCTGCCGATATACCCGCAGTACCCACGTTGTAATTAGAAGTGATCTTGATGGGCTGAGGCTGCGACCAAACTCCAGATGTATTGTATGAAATATAGATCTCCTCTATGAATTTATCCGCAGAGCGTGTTTTCCCCGTATTCGGTCTCAAGGCTGTAAATGCCATAACACTCTCATCGGCCGATACTACCGGGTTGTATTCAGTATACTGTGAATTCACTACCTGGCCAAAATTGAGCACATTTATTTTCTTCGGACTGCTCATCATCGCCAAAGCATTACCAGCTATTTCTATTGCACGATCGACCTCAGCAATTGCTGCTTTGTCACCCTTTATGGTATTTTTATACTTTCCATAGTATTCTATCGCCTTTTCAACATTTTCATTTTTGTGGTAAGCATCCGCCAGATCAAAGTATACGCGTGAGGGCAGTTGGTCTACACCTGTTTCAATTGCCTTTTCGAAATAAGGGATGGACTTCACCTGCTCATTGATCTCATAGTGATTTTGGTAACTAACCGCGGTCCGATAGTACACCAACGGGTCATTCACTCCGCCCTCTATTGCTTCCAAATATAATGGCAATGCCTCCTTGTAATTCCTGATCTTAAAGTATTTGTCTGCATCGTACACTTTCTTTTCGATATTCTGAGCCTGTGCCAAAATCACCGAAAAGAGTAGTAAAATAGCTGTTAAGCAGTGAATTATGATCGTTTTCCTTTCCATTCCTCTCTGATTATGTTTCAACCTTCAATAATAAATATAATTTACAGTTTATAACATACAAATTTAATCATTTCTATTACATGCACACTCCTAATGTGAAGGGAACATCAGAAACATGTTTAAACATATAACTTAACCATTATAACGCATGATTTTTCATGGAAAATATTTACTTCTACCGATTAAATATTAAATTGTGGCCTTATTAGGTTTTATAGTATGGGCTTTAATAAAACCATCTTCAAAGTTTTGGGTATAGAGGAGGAAGAGTCTACAAGGATTTTTTTACTTCTCGGAATGGGTTTCTTCATTGGAATATTTCTTGCCACATTGGACGTGGGGGCCTCTACCCTATTTCTTAATAATTTTGATGAAGAAACAGAATTACCACTGGCAATTCTACTTTCCGGTATTTTTGGTATCGTAGCCACGGCCATATACAATTATTTCCAAAACAGGATCTCCTTTGGTACACTTGCCGCTGGTTCATTAATTATTATTACAATCATATTGGCCGGCATTGAAGCTGGTTTTCGAACTACTGACGATCCTCTCCCTCTTTATTTCTTTGCCTTTACTTTTATTGTACCGTCCAACTTCATTGTCCTGCTGATTTTCTGGGGCTCTTTCGGCCGTATGTTTAACCTGCGTCAGGCCAAAAGAGTTATAGGAAGTGTGGATACCGGGCAATTAGTAGCATCCATTATTGCTCTTTTTTCCATTCCCTTGATGCTAAACTACCTCGATCACACACAAGATCTGCTTTTTGTGAGCCTGATCAGCGTAGTCGGGTACCTGTTAGTTTTCTTAATAATTCTTCAAAAAAGACTCTTCATTAAAGGAGACAAGGGGAAAGCACAAAGCATCGATTACAGTACTATCATCAGAAACAAGTACATTGCCCTGATGGCACTGTTCGTTATCATCTCCATGATAGCTATCAACTTCGTTGATTATTCGTTCCTTAACGTAACCACCAAACAATTTACAGAAAAAGAGCTGCCTACATTTTTAAGCTTGTTTGAGGCGACAGTTGTAATTTTCAGCTTCCTGTTCCAGACCTTCGTTACTGATAAGATCATAGCCACCTATGGTCTCAAAGTATCACTGCTGATCAATCCTTTGCTCATCGCTCTTTTCACTGCTTTGGCAATCCCTATTGGGTTTTCGCTCGGTTATACGGGCGAAAGTGATACCATTATCTACTTCTTTATTATCATCTCCATGAGCAAGCTCTTCCTGGCTTCACTGAAAGATGCACTTGACGGCCCCGCTTTCAAGCTTTATTTTTTGCCTATAGATGGTGCCGTTCGCTTTGATGTTCAAACTAAAATTGAGGGGGTGATCACAGCATTTGCAGGGCTAATAGCCGGAGGTCTTATCATTCTGATCAACACGGTTAATATCTTCAGCCTTATCCACATCACCGTATTCACCTTGCCGATACTCGGTCTCTGGTACCTGGTAACAAGGAAAATGCATAATAATTATAAGAATACCCTACAGTCTACCCTGATAAAGAATAAAAAGCAAAATGAAATTGTAGCTCAAAACGAATATTCCCTGGACCGGGTTCTGGAGAATGAGATCAATAGCAAGGCTGAGGATAAGGTGATATATGGATTGAAGTTAATGGAAAAGCTGGAGCCGGCACTATTTGAATCCACAATCGTTCGTCTCGCAGAAGGTGAATCCGGGAAGATCCAGGCCTATGCTACTGAAAAGTTAAAAACCCTTGACATTGAATTTGAACGTGGCACTGAAATAAAAAAACTCGCGAAACAAGCCGTTCAGGACTCTGACGATTCGGAGGTAATATCAGTACCTGCAGACAAACTGGCCAGGCTGAGCAAGTCAATCAAAGTCAGCGACAGGATATTGGCTGCTAAATTGTTGAGGAAGCTGATCAACGACAGGAATATATTTGTATTGCTGGAGCTT
Source organism: Fulvivirga imtechensis AK7 (assembly GCF_000331535.1). GTDB lineage: Bacteria > Bacteroidota > Bacteroidia > Cytophagales > Cyclobacteriaceae > Fulvivirga > Fulvivirga imtechensis. The sequence continues at coordinate 4,678 of NZ_AMZN01000062.1, forward strand.
CTGCGGGATATCGACCCCCGGGCAAAAATGGAAGCTATTATTACTGCCAGAAAAGTAAAAAGACCGGAAACATGGACAGTTTTGGTGGAGCTACTAGACTCACCTACCTATTGCAATGCTGCTTCATCTGCGTTATGTGAAGCCGGGGAGCGTGTACTCAATCACCTGGAAACTGCTTTTCACAAATCAGGACAGAGCGATCAGGTAATGCTAAAAATAGTACAGGTTATGGGGCGTATTGGCGGGCCTCATGCTATAGAATTGCTATGGAAGAAGATAGAATATCCCGACAAAAGGATTGTGAAACAGATATTGCTGTCCTTCAGGTATTTTGACTACCAGGCACAGGCTGGCGAATTGGCTAACCTTACCAATCTGCTTGAAAATGAAATAGGAAAAAACATTTGGAATCTTGCCGCCCTTATTGAAATTCCTTCTGAAGATAAAAGGTTCAACTTCCTGCGTGATGCCCTGAAAGAAGAGATCGCCAGTAATACAGATTCAATATATATGATACTCTCTATCATGTATGATCCGCAGTCTGTACAACTGGTAAGAGAAAACGTGGAAAGCGGCACCAGCGATGGTATTGCATTCGCTATTGAGCTTTTGGATCTTTTCCTGGCTCCTGAGCTTAAACCTAAACTGTTTCCCCTGATTGATGACATTCCTATACAGGAAAAGGTAAGACAGTTACAGATCCATTTCCCTCGGGAAAATTACAACCTGATCCAGGTGTTGAATTATCTGCTTAATAAAAACTATAACCAAACCAACAGGTGGACCAAGGCTTGTGCCATTCATTGCCTCGCTTTTCTTCCTGAATTCAGGATCAGTCGAGGGCTGATAGCGCAGTTGTTCAACAGGGATAAGCTATTACATGAAGTTGCAGCCTGGGTAACCTTTCACAAAGATCGGCATGCTTTTGACAGTGTAGCCGAAAGACTGACTCCGGAAATAAAAAAGTATCTTGAAGAATCAATAGAAAATAACAGGCTTCAGGAAGGGCTCAAAGATGGTTATTTTCTGAGCATTGAAATAGTCATGTTCATAAAAACCCTGCCTATGTTTAAAGACATCAAAGGTATACTGCTGTGTGACCTGGCAGATAAGATGACTAATCTCCGGCTAAGGTCTGGACAAAAATTAAACTTCTCTGCTTCTGAACAGGAAGAAAAAATAGTGATTGTGGCTGACGGAGAAGCACTGCTAATGAACGGTGATAGTGAAGTAATGCGTCTGAAAACAGGTGATGTATTTGGTAATGTATTCAGCCTTGATGAACGCATAGAAGCTTCACATCTGGTTGCATTTGGTGATGCCGTGGTTTTCCATCTTTCCGTTTTTGATTTCTATAATGTACTGGCTAACCACCATGAACTGGCTCAGAGATTTATTAAAAACATTTACAAAAACCGAAAACAAATAATTTCGTAAAAAAACCAACTTACTACTATCATATGGCCTTCGAGATTGACATATTAATAACCTATGCTGATGCAGACAACCAACCGGCTGAAAGTGGGAATGGCTGGGTAACTGATTTTAAAAGGTTTCTGGAACTAATGCTTCAACAGGTACTTGGAGAGAAACCGAAGATGCTTTTAAAATCAGAACATGATAGTATTACAGGAGGAGATGTTAAAAAAATAGGGATACTGATCCCAATTTTATCTCCATCGTTTATAGCCTCAGGAGAATGTCTCGATACCCTGGAAGAGTTTCTGAAAGCAGCAAAATCAGATTTCCCCAGAGTATTTAAAGTACTAAAAAAACCAATCACTTTCGAAGAACAACCTACAAAACTACGAGAGTTGATCGGGTTTGACCTGTATAATATGGACCTGGACACGGGTCGTATTGAGGATTACAAAGACTTTTTCAGTACAGAGGCAGAGCAGAACTTCTGGATGAAGATGGTTGATCTTGCCTATGAAATTCATGAAAGCCTTATTTCGCTCGAACAAAAGAGTAAAAGAGCAGATGTAAAGCCACTTTTTAGCAGACGGTCTATCTACCTGGCTGAAACCGGCCATGACCTGACTATACAAAGGAATATCATCAAAAGAGAGTTGCAAAGGCATGGATATAAGGTCCTGCCGGATCATACACTGCCTCAAAATGTAAACGAATTAAAGAAAGTCATCAAAAAGGAAGTTGAGGAGAGCAGTTTGTCGATCCACCTGATAGGAAATTCGTACGGAGAAATACCGGAGGGATCTGATAAATCCATTGTCGATATTCAAAACCAGATAGCATCAGAAAAAAGCTCTTTATTGAAAGATAAATCGGCTTTTTCAAGGCTTATCTGGATATCTCCCCACCTGAATCATGCCAGTGAAAAGCAGATCGCCTTCATAGAAAGTATAAAAAGAGACATGGCTTCCACAGAAGGTGCGGAAATATTACAGACACCTTTAGAGGATTTTAAGAATATAGTAAGGGAGGAGTTGATTGAAGTAGGCATCGACAAAAAGTTGAATCGCCATACAGAGGAGGCTGTGCAGAATGGAAAAGTAAAGGTATACATGCTCTACGATAAGCTGGATGAAAAAGATGTTGAACCCATCAAAAAATTCATTGCAAAATCCGGATTTGCCGTGCTGGAGCCATCTTTTGAAGGCGGGTTGTTGACATTGAGGCAACATCATATTACCAACCTGAGAAATTTTGATGCTGCCATAATCTACCAGGGAGGAGTAAACGATCAGTGGGTGAGGATGAAGCTACTGGATCTTTTGAAAGCTCCGGGCTTCGGCAGAAGGAAACCGGTGAAGGGGAAGGCTATTATCAGCAAGAAAGAAGAAAAATTAGATATAAGCTCTTATAAAAGCCATAATATAATGGTGATAGACGGGTCCAAAAAGGACTCACTCGATTCACTAAAAGTTTTCCTGGAAGAATTAAAGTAATAGCACCATGAGTGATATTGTTGATGATAAATTAAGCTTCTCACCGAAGGCCACAACCGTTGAAGCCAATCCCTTCCCCGGGCTGCGCCCCTTTAAGATCGAGGAGAGTCACCTTTTCTTTGGCCGTGAAGGACAAAGTGATGAAGTTCTGCTTAAGCTATCAAAAAATAGATTTGTAGGCGTAATAGGTCCCTCGGGAAGTGGTAAGTCATCTTTTATTTATTGTGGTGTATTACCAATTTTATACGGTGGTTTTCTTACCGATACCAGCCCCAACTGGGAAGTAGTGGTTACCAGGCCCGGAGCCGGGCCAATAGAAAATTTAGCTGAATCCCTGCTACAGTCAGATGGCTCCTACCTGGTTGCCGATGGCGAAGAAAAGAAAATCAAAAAAACCATTATTACAACCCTGCTAAAAAGTAGCTCATTAGGTTTGGTGGAAGCCATTATGCAATCGCGCAGGGCACAAAACAAAAACTACCTGGTGCTTGTGGATCAGTTCGAAGAACTGTTCCGTTTTAAAGACAGCGCTGATTCAGGCACCGTTAATGAGACCCTGGCTTTTGTGAACCTGCTGATCGAAGCCATTAACTATGCCGATGCACCCATCTATGTAGGCATCACTATGCGGTCGGATTTTATTGGCGACTGCGCCCAATTTCCCGATCTGACAAAAAAGATCAACGATAGCCACTACCTTATCCCGCAAATGACCCGCGAACAAAAAAGACGGGCCATCGAAGGGCCGGTGGCTGTGGGGGGTGCAGAGATCACACAAAGACTGACCCAGCAGTTGCTCAACGATCTGGGTGACAATCCCGATCAGTTGCCTATCCTGCAGCATGCCCTGATGCGAACCTGGAGCTACTGGAGCAAATACAGGGATTATGAAGAGGAACCTGTAGATATCAAGCACTATGAAGCTATAGGCACCATGTCTGAGGCGCTCTCTATGCACGCCAACGAAGCTTATGACGAACTCACTGAAGACCAAAAGCATATCTGTGAGTCGCTGTTCAAAGCTATCACTGAAAAAAGGGGAGAAAATTTTGGTATCAGAAGGCCCACCCGACTTGGAGAAATAGCCGCTATAGCCGATGTTTCCGAACAGGAAGTAATTGAAGTGATCGATAAATTCCGGGAGCCCGGAAGATCGCTGCTCACCCCTGCCTTTACTGTAGACCTGAATTCCAGGTCGATGATCGATATCTCGCATGAGAGCTTGATGAGAATTTGGGTGAGACTCAAAAACTGGGTTGACGATGAGGCTGAGGCAGTACAAATGTACCTGCGACTATCTGAGGCTGCCGCCATGTATCAGGTAGGTAAGGCGGGCTTATGGAGACCACCCGATCTGCAGTTGGCGCTCAACTGGCAGGCCAAGCATAAGCCTACCCTGATCTGGGGGCAGCGGTACCACCCGGCCTTCGAGCGTACCATGGTGTTTCTCGAATATTCCCGCAAGGAATTCGAAACAGAGCAAAGGATAAAAGAGCTTCAGCAGAAACGCAGGTTGCGAAATGCCAGAGTTACCGCCCTGGTGCTGGCATCTGCCACGGTTATTTCCATTATGTTCCTGATCTATGCCTTTATCCAAAAAGCAGAGGCTGATTCGGAAAGGTTACGCGCTGAGGCCAATGCCGACCTGGCTAAGCAAAATGAAGCAAGGGCTAATGACGCTAGGAAAGAAGCCGAAGAAAATGCAGAAATTGCAAAAATAGAACAGAAGAGAGCCGAAAGTGAAAAGGAAAGGGCCGAAAGCGAAAAAGACAGAGCAGAGACAGCGCTAAAAGATGCTGAAGAGCAGCGTCAAAGAGCAGAAACCGGTGAAGCACTGGCCAAACAAAATGAAAAGCTGGCCATCGACAACCAGTTACAGGCCGAAGAAAACGCCTTAATAGCGGCCAAAAATGAAAAAGAAGCGCTTGCAGCCAAAGCAAAAGCGGATCGTCTCAGGTATCTGGCTATTGCCAAAGCCATGGCCATTAAGTCGACTCAGTTCAGAGATGAACAGGCTACTCTCAAAGGACTATTGGCTCAGCAAGCATATATTTTCAATACTAATAACGATGGTGATAAATACGATCATGACATTTATGACGGTCTGTATGAAGCGCTTAAATCACTTAAAAACCCACTTGTAGAAAGCCTGGGAGGGCATGATAAAGGTATCAGAGCAGTAGTATCTACTAAAAACGGTAATTTCATCTACTCTTCCGATACGCAGGGCAAGATATTACGCTGGAACTTAAAAAATGCTAATCGTGAGGCTGACACCCTGATCAGCAGTCGTGCCGATCGTGTGATCAGGACCATCGCGGTCAGCTCCGATAACCGGTGGTTGATTGCGGGAGGTGAGTTTGATCCCAATAAGTCAAAGCAATCTTTTATTGAAGTACTGGATCTGAACAACATCGGCAAAGGACCTCGTCAACTTTCTGGTTTTGAAGGTGATGTGTGGAACCTGCAATTCACCCCTGATAATAAAGGCTTAATTGCCCTCGATAAGGGAGGAAGAAGTATTAAATACAGTGACCTCAACACCGTAAAAGAAGTAGCTACCAGCTCTTTCAGACTAAACGATATTGAACTTAGCAGTGATGGCAACTGGATAATTGGAGCTGGGAATAACGGAAAAGTAATGCTTTATGATGTAAGGCAGGGGTACAAAGCTTCTGAAATATATGATAATAAAACCAGGCTCTGGGCTGTGGCCATTAGCCCTGTTGATAACATCATAGCCATAGGTGACGAGTCCGGACTAATTAAAACCTTCAGATTATTCTCCAATGAGCCTCCGAAATCCTTGATCGGCCATATTTCACCTATCAACGATATCAAATTCAGCAGTGACAGAAGGTTTATTGCCAGCGCTTCTAAAGACAAGACAGTAAGGTTATGGAACAGGGACAACCTCAACGCACAGCCTATTACATTATCTGACCACCCGACCTGGGTATGGACCATTGCTTTTAGTCCCGATAATGAGCAGATACTCGCCGGTACCCAGGAAACCGTGGTAAGAGCCTGGCCGACAAAAATTGAGACCATGGCCGATAAGATTTGCGGCCACCTTGACAGAAATATGAATCAGGAAGAATGGAACACCTATGTAGGAGATGATCCTGACCTGAAATATGAAAGTACCTGTGAAAACCAGCCTCCTAACAATTAGGTGTATGAGAAAAATTCTACCAGCAGTATCATTATTCACTATTCTTAGCATATCGGCCTTTGGCCAGAATGTATGTACGCAGACATTGCGACAAGCGAGAAGTGTATATGACGAAGGCCGTATTCATGAGCTGCCAGCTTTGCTCGAAAGCTGCTTAAAAAGTGGATTTACAGATGATGAAAAGACTGAAGCCTACCGGCTTTTAATACTTTCATACATATACCTCGATGAGCCTGAGAAAGCCGATCAGACGATGCTCGCCCTGCTAAATCACAACCACGAATTCCAGATCAACCCGCAAGCAGACCCGGCAGAGTTTATCAGCCTCTATGGTACTTTCAGAACAAAACCCGTTTTTAGGGCAGGTCTGCGAGCAGGCGGAACTTATAGCCTGGTAAACGTGATCAATAGCTACGGGGTACACAATCTATCCGGAGCTACCGCTTCATACACCGGAAATGCCGCTATTGAAGCAGCCGCCATCATTGAAAAAGACTTTACTGACAGAATTATCGGACAGGCTGAAATTGTTTTTTCCAGCAATAAATTTACTTACGAAAACGAGAATTTCCCTGATGATGATGGGCTGCCATACGCCAGGGTAGTAGCGATTGAAACACAAAGTTGGTTGGGTTTAAATATACTTGGTCAGTATAATGTCTTTCCCGACAAAAGATACCAACTCCATGCCATATTCGGTCCATCTGTAAGATATCTCTTAGCCGATGACGCCAAAATAGAGACGGAATTTCCAAAAGGAGGAGAACAGGCATCAGGAGCAGATGAGGACCTTAGCCCGTTTCGCAACAGCCTGAATTTTGGCCTTAGTGCCGGGGTTGGCGTAAAGAGAAAATTAGGAAAACAATACTTCTTAATGGACGTCAAATACCACTACGGCTTCAAAAATATCACCAAAGTACACTATGATAACAGCAGGCTTAGCACCTACTACGGTTTTGGTTTAAATGATATGACTGTAAGTTCGGTATCTGTATCCGTAGGACTGCTATTCCAATATTTCAACCCAAAAAAATTAACCGACTAAAGCCTTATGAACAAATTGTGGGCCATATCATTAGTTCTTTTTGCCCTGCTAACCGCATGTGAGGATGAAGAGGGCGCTACACCTGGTAACTCGGCAACTTATATAAGGCTATTTGGCGGCTCAAATTCGGATATTGCATATATGGCCATACCCACTAGTGACGGTGGTGTGCTCTGCCTGGGAACAACGGAAATTGAAACCCCCACGGAATCCGCTTTTAGAATTCGCCTCATAAAAACCGACATCAATGGTAATATCGAATGGCAACAATTGTATCCTCAAGAGGATCAGGAATATAGCCTTGTCGGAAGGTCAGTTTTGGCCGTTGAAGATGGTTACATCATTGTTGGTGACAGTATTAAGGATGAAGACAATTCAAGCTTAGTATTATTCAAAGTGGATTTGTCTGGCAACGAAATTTCCGGCATGAAAAAAACCGACACACTTGAAAATGCCCGGCTACATGGTATTGACCTTATCCGATCAGGAGATGACAACAGCCTTGTTGTACTAGCCAGCATAGAAAGTGATAAGATAAATAGTGACCTCTACCTCGCCAGGATCAACAGCAGCGATCTGACGATTGATCCTGATTGCAGAAAGTTTTATACCGGAGGAAATGTAGATGCCGTTAAGTCTCTATACCAGACGAATAATGGTGATCTGGTCTTTAGTGGCACTGTAAACGCATTTTCCTCAGGAAATGCCCGACTGTTCCGCGTCCCTGACTGTACCTCTTCACTGATATCAGGGCCATTACTAGTACAGGGAACATCCAAAAACTATACAATAAACCAGGTAGTACCTGCAGGTAATGGATTTGCCATGGTAGGTACCACCAACGATACTGACAACGGCAGCAATGATATTTTCCTTGCCCGGCTGGGACCACTAGGCGCTGTTCAATTCATGAAAATATATAACAATATTGAAGGTGCACCTATGACAAACGCAGAAGAAGGATTAACCATCACTACCACCAATGATGGAGGCTTTCTTTTAGGCGGCTCCACACTCACCAATACAAAGGGTGAAATAGACATTATCATTATAAAAACCGATGCATTTGGTGCCATCCAGTGGTCGCGAAGATTCGGGGATATTAATGAAGAATATGCTACTTATGTAACACAAGCCCCCGATGGTGGATACCTGATATTTGGTAATACCGAATTTGGGGGGATTGATACAATGATCCTTATTAAGACAGACTCTGAAGGTAATGTAGAGTAGATAACCTAACCGTATACGTATGAATTTTCTAAAGTTGGCTAATTACAAGTTATCCTATACGAAACTGGCCGCTAAGGCCTTTATGATTTTATTAACCATCCTTAGCATAGAGGCTCAGGCACAAATAGTAACATACTCATTTACGGGATCATCAGGAGATGAAACAACTTTTGCTCCCGATGCACAACCGGCCAATGCAACCGTAAGCGATATGAGTCGCGGTCCGGGGCTTTCGGTTTGGACGTATGCCGGTGGTTTTAATGCTTATACATGGGGTGCTACCTCTTCAATTGACCTGAACGACTATTTTGAGTTTACAGTCACACCTGATGCCGGCTACAGTCTTACATTAACCTCTTTGGTTTTTGATGGCAGGTATGTAGATCCAATAGTCAATGACACCTATTTTTGGACATTAAGATCCAGCATTGATAATTTTACAACGGACATCCAGGCCCCAACCGGTGTAGCAGCCACACAGGCAGCCAGCCCATCTGTTCAGGTTGATAACACTGTTGACCTAACAGGAGGAACCTTCGATAATCTTACCAGTCCGGTCACTTTCAGGCTTTATGTTTATGACGTTACCAACCCCAACAATTTTGAGTGGGGTATTGATAATGTTGATATTAATGGAACAGTAAACGCTCCAACATCAACAATTATAGAAACGATAGACTTTGAAATAGCAAATTATACACTAAATACTGCTACATCTACAGGTGGCCCTCCTGCCACCTCTTTTTTTGATGTTTTTGCTGCTGCCGGTGAGGGCACCACACATGCATTTCTTGGAGGAGCTCCCACCGGAGTTCAGGGAAGCAACTACCTGGCTTATCGTAACGGTACTTCGATAGGTTCAAATAACATGATAAACACAACTGCGATTGATGTTTCTTCTTATGAAAACCTGAGCCTCATCTTCTCGCTGGCCAACCCCGATCTCGGTGGTGATCAATATGAGACCAGCGATATTATCCGTATTGAATATCAATTTGATGGCGGGGGATACCAATTTCTGACACAATGGGCTGGAGACGGTGCTACCTATATGAATGAAGATGCAGACGACACAGGTGGCGGTGACGGTGTGGCTGCTACTTTATTAGGCCCCCTGTTCAAGTCCTTTCAAAGATCAATTCCAAAGGACGGTTCACTGCTGGATATCCGATTTACTATTTTGACAACCAATGAATCGGTTGTTATTGATAACATAGCAGTCGTGGGAACCACTGATGTTACCGCTCCCGAAGTAACGTCCATTGTAAGACAAACACCGGTTACAGCATCCACAGCGGCCACCTCTGTTACTTTTCGGGTTACTTTTGATGAACCTGTTTCTAATGTAGATGTGACTGATTTTACATTATCAGGTTCTGCATCTGGCACGTTGAATTCAGTAACAGCCAACTCAGCCTCAGAATATGATGTAAACATCACCACGGTGTCTGGTAATGGGGACAACCTCAACCTCGATTTTGCAGGAGGGCAGGATATTACCGATGTGGCTGGAAATGCATTTACCGGCACCATCAACAGTGAAGAAGAATATGTTATTGATAATACCGCTCCTGAAGTATCATCAATCATTAGGCAAACACCGGCCACAGCCTCCACCACAGCGACTTCCGTAACTTTCAGGGTTACCTTCAATGAAGATGTGACCAATGTGGATCTTACTGACTTCGCTCTGTCAGGTACAGCTTCGGGCACGTTGAATAGTATCACTCCCAACTCCGCCACCGAGTACGATATCAACGTCACCACTGTATCAGGAAACGGAGATAACCTCAACCTCGACTTTGCCGGGGGACAAGACATTACAGATATCATTGGTAATACCTTTCCCGGAACGATCAATAGTGAAGAAGAGTACATTATTGACAATGTAGTACCTGAAGTGGCTTCAATAGCCAGGCAAAATCCGGCCAGCGCCAGCACTAATGCCACCACGGTTACTTTCAGGGTCACATTTAGTGAGGGTGTGACCAATGTGGATTTGACAGATTTCGTATTATCAGGCACTGCCTCTGGTACTTTAAATGCAATTACCCCCAACTCGGCCAGCGAATACGACATTGATGTGGTCACCGTTTCAGGGAATGGCAGTTTGAATCTGGACTTTGCAGGAGGGCAGGATATTGCGGATATCATCGGTAATGACTTTGCCGGCACGATCAACAGTGAAGAAGAATATGCTATTGATAATATTGCTCCAGAGGTGGCTTCTATTGTAAGACAAACACCCGCAACGGCCTCCACAACAGCCACTTCCGTTACTTTCAGAGTTACTTTTGACGAGGATGTGGCCAATGTTGGAGTGGCCGATTTTACATTGTCAGGCACTGCATCAGGTACCGTCAACGCTGTCACCCCTAACTCAGCAGCAGAGTATGATGTAAATATAATTACGGTATCAGGAAATGGTGACAACCTCAATCTCGACTTCGCTGGTGGACAAGACATAACGGATATGGCAGGAAATACCTTTGCAGGCACTATCAACAGCGAAGAAGAATACACTATTGATAATATTGCGCCAGAGGTGGCTTCTATTGTAAGACAAACACCGGCCACGGCCTCCACTACCGCTACTTCGGTCACTTTCAGAGTAACCTTCGATGAGGATGTGACAAATGTTGGAGTGGCTGACTTTACATTATCAGGTACTGCATCAGGTACCGTCAACTCGGTTACACCTAATTCAGCTACTGAATATGATATCAACATTACTGCAGTATCAGGTGACGGTGATAACCTCAACCTCGACTTTTCCGGGGGACAAGACATTACTGATATTATTGGAAATGCCTTTGCGGGCACCATCAACAGTGAAGAAGAATACACCATTGATAATATTGCGCCTGAAGTCGCTTCTATTGTAAGGCAAAGCCCTGCCAGCGCAAGTACCAATGCGAATTCAGTAACCTTCAGGATCACCTTTAGTGAAGGGGTAACAAATGTGGATTTGACAGATTTTGAGCTGTCGGGAACAGCTTCCGGTACTTTGAACAGCATTACTCCTAACTCTGCCTCCGAATATGATATAGATGTAATATCCGTGGCCGGTGATGGCAATTTAGATCTCGGTTTTGCCGGGGGTCAGGATATTACCGATATTATAGGAAATGCCTTTACAGGCATTATCAACAGCGAGGAAGAATATACCATTGATAATACCACCCCCCAGGTAACTTCCATTGTAAGGCAAAATCCGGCAAATACGCTTACTAACGCCAATACCGTAACATTCAGGGTCACTTTTAATGAAGATGTTGCTAATGTAGATTTTTCCGATTTTGCGATATCAGGAGCTGCTTCAGGCACAGTAAACGCTGTTACTGCCAACTCTTCCGTGGAATACGATGTAGATATTACAACGGTGACCGGAGACGGCACACTAAACCTTGATTTTGCCGCTAACAATATTGTCGACCTTGCCGGAAATGCTTTTGCAGGTACGATCAATAGTGAACAGGAGTATACAATTGATAATCAAATACCCATAGCAACAATCACTTTACTGGAAGACGGGGACCAAACAACCTTTGAAGTGACATTTAATGAACAGCTTGCGGCTTCAACTACAAGTATCACCAATATTAACAACCTGCTCTCTTCCGCTATAAACGATCCTGCCGGAGACAACCAACCTATCAGTATCGCATCGGTACCCGCATCAGTATCCTGGAACCTGGCAATACCTTCCGCTCCGGTAGCCACCATTACTATTCCGACTACGACATTTGTGGCCGGAGAAACTCTGCGAATTAACTTTGATGACAATGTTGTTCAGGATCTGGCAGGAAATGGTATTAGCTCAGCAACCAATGTGGATGGAACAGTCGCGGATGTTACACCTCCATCTGTTTCGCCTGACGAAATGAGCTTGAATGGCTCTACATCAATTCAGTTTACACTTAGCGAGGAAATAGATATTGCTGAGGGCGGAGCCGTCAGTGGCTTTTCAACAAGCAACGGAACATTAACAACCGCTATATACTCAGGAAAGGGAAGTACCAACCTCATCACGCTAACAGGATCAGGCTGGTCTGCTGGTGTAACTACCGTAAGCTATGATCCCGGAATTGGTGACGTACTTGATTTGGCTGGCAATGAATTAGCAACGATCACTAACCACCCTGTAGTAGTGAATACGGTGAACCTGGGCGCTGGTTCTATTGCCTTTACCTATTACAGGTCAGATGATCCCAATGAATTTGCCTTTGTACTACTTGAAGACGTAGAAGTGGGTACACAAATCAAATTCACCAACAATGGCTGGACTGAAGGACCTCCAACGGGTTTCAGAACAGGCGAGGAAACATTGGTTTGGGAGGCCGACCAGCGCTATTTTGCCGGTAAAGAAGTAGTAATTGCCGGTTCCTCGGCATCTTCTGGTACTACTACCGGAAGCGAGTTAACCCTGAGTACCGGTGGAGACCAGATCATTGCCTACCAGGGTACTTCTGTAAATCCTACACTTCTTTCGGCTATCCATATGAATGGAAACTGGGATGCAGACAACGATAGCGACAATAAATCAGAAGAACCGGTGAGCCAACTCACAACTGGCGTCAACATGCTGGCAATCACTTCTGAAACCGACAATGCTGCATACGATATGAGCACATTGGTGGGTTCGGCAAGCGCTATCAGAAGTGCGATCAACAACCAGGCAAACTGGGATAGTGATGATAATGCAAGCAACGGTATCAGCTTCACAGTGCCTACAGATGGAGATAACTATACCCTCCCTCCTGATGTTGTTAGCTTTGCCCCTGCCCATGGTTCTACCGTGGCCGCGACACAGTCCTCATTAACTATAACTTTTGATGATAATATTTCAAATAGCACTTCTTCAGGAGCTGACATTCAGTTAAAACTTGATGATGGCACGCCTGTAGCAACCTTCAATATCGGTGATCCTGAAGTTACTGTTTCCGGCACGGACCTGGAAGTGGATATTGCAGCGATATTGCCGTTGACACACAATGCCGTTTATGAAGTGGATGTAGCCGAATGGGTGGTAGTAAATGCTGACGGCAACCATAACACGGCCGTTGTAGGCGATGCAAACTGGAAGTTTACAGTAGATGGATTGGCCCCTACTGTTACCTCCATCACAAGAGATCCGGGGGTAACGGTCAATGCTAACTTTGGCACCACAGCCTCCTCGGTTGATTTTATAGTGGAGTTTAGTGAAAACGTAGTGCCTGGCTCGGTACAAACGGTAGATTTTACGCCTGCAGGAGCAGCCTCTGGTGGCACAGAAACCGTTAGCAATGTTGCCGGATCAGGCACTACCTATACTGTAACCGTTAGCAACATTAGCTTATTAGGCGATCTGACTATCAATTTCACCGGATCAGTGAATGACCTGGTGGGAAATGCAGGCAGTACATTTGCCGCAGGAGATGAGTCTTTTATCATTATCAACCCCGAGCCAACCGAGCAAGCTACTGCTTTTTCAGCGGTGGCGGGAGCTGATACTTATACGCTGGATGCTTCATGGACAGCCGGTGCCGGAGCTCAACCTGCAGATGGTTATTTGATCTTCATCAAAAGCCCTTCCGGCTCCTTCCCTGCCGACCCGGCAGATCTTACCGCAATAGCTAATGACCTGGATTTTAGTGATGATAACGGGGTTATCAATTCGTCTACTAATTCCGTTTCCGTCAGCGGCCTCAGCTCAGGTACACAATATGACTTTAAGATCTACCCATACACCAACAGCGGAAATCAAATTGACTACAAAATAGATGGCACCATTCTTACCGGTAGTGGTACAACCTCTACAGGTCAGGCTTCACGGATTATTCTGTTAACTCCCGCCTCCACAACCATCTCATCCCTCACTAATAATTTAGGTGCTGCAGAAAGTTATTTCCGTTTCAGAGTAATAGATGATGGATTGAACACAGCGGTAGATAATGCCCCTACACGGGTTTCTCAGATTGTTATCAAAGTAGGTGCAGGAAATGAAATTGCCTGGACGGAAGCTATTGAAGGTGTAGGTATATTTGATGGCACCGGCAATTCGATGAACTCAAACGTGAATGGCGGAGATATCGTGATCACTGATACGGAAATAATCTTTAATAACGTACCGAATGGCTCATCGCAGCTTGGTGAAATCACGGATAATTCATTCAAAAATTACTCTCTAAGGGTATGGTTGAAAAACCCTATAACAGATGCCGCTCTGCAAAATACAATTGATGGACTCAATTTTGTGTTCGAAGTTGATGAAACCAGCTTCTCATATGCTTCAGGAAGTAGTGAAGTAGCTGCCGGACAAATGGCCGCCCAGGCCACCGAGGTAGCAGTTGTAGCTACTGAACTGAATTGGGAAATACAACCTCCGTCAGCCGCTGGAGTACTCGCACCATTTACCTCAGCTCCTGTTATAGAAGCCACCGATGCCAATGGAAACAGGGATATTCACTATGCTGAAGAAGTTACCAGTGTGACCAATGCAGGAGGTATAGGCATGAATAACAACCCTGATGCCTCAGGACTTGCCCATTCTTTTGCTTCAGGCATCTACACCTTTGACATCACATCCGGTACCGGTTTTAATTACCAGGATGCAGGCGATGGTACACTTACAGTCACTTCGGATGCACTCGCTGCATCTCCGGCCTCCGGTACAGTGACCGTAAGTTATTCAGGCGGTACTACAATTTCGACAGGACCCGCTACTGAACCTTCAACTTTTGCCTCAACAATAGTTTCTATTACCGATATTAATGCTTATTCGTTTGATTTTAATATTCAGGATGACGCTATTGCTACAATTGACGATAAAGTAGGTACCGTTATAACAGAGTTGGTTATTTCCGCAGAAGGAGGTACTAATACATTAACTAGTAATTGGTCTGACGTGATTTACAGAGCATTACTATACAATCCTAATACAGGACGAGGGGTGTTTGCTGAAAACGCTGCAATTGATGATAATTCAATAACATTTGATATTTCCGGTTCTCCATCCCCAACTCTTGGTGTGATACCTGATGATGGAACCGCTACCTTAAGACTTTACATTGCTTTCAAAACAGCAATTACAGGAGGAATGAATGAGGTGATTGATAACCAGTATTTGAATTTTAAAATAGCTGATGTTCAAATCACAACAGCAACAGCTTCCAGTACTTTCCTTGCTTCACAAGAAGTAACATCAGGAGCTACAAATAACCAAATTAATGTAGAAGCCAGTCGGTATCAATTTAAACAACAACCCATTGATACGTACATTAATCAAGTGATGACCCCAACCGCTTCTATAGAAGCAACAGATGTATACGGGAACAGAGACTTGGACTACACGGGTGACGCCACTGTGTCATCATCAGGTACCGGTACTCAACCGGCAGATCAGATAGTAAACTTTACTTTAGGATTAGGAACAATACCTTCTCTTATTCATGATAAGATTGAAAATAATCTGCAACTTGATGTAACCGACAATAGTAACATATTTACCTCAATACAAAGCAATCCTTTTAATATTCTACCCGGCGCTGCAGAATCAGACATTATTGCTTCAGCATTCTCATACAATACCAATATTGATTATACCAGCTATCAGGCAACCAGCGTGACAGATACAGACCCTACGGTTTTCGAATTTGAGATCCGGGATGGAGAAGCTGATGGGGTATCGGGAGATGCAGATGCGCTACCGACTAATGTTACTACATTGACCTTTGATGTGTTCAACCATTCGCTTTTAAGAAAAATAGGTTTGTTTGACGATTCAAATACGCTTATTGCTGAAGTGGACCCGGCTGCACAAATCTCCTTCGATCTGTCCGGATCACCTCTTGTAATACCGGATGATGGTAGTGCTACGTACAATCTGAAGGTTACTTTTTCCAATGTTGTCACGGATAATGCACAATTCTCATTCACTGTTTCCCAAGCTGTGGCAGACGATCAAGGTTCTACATTTTCTTCGACAAACGGTGCTCCGGATGCTGGAACTGCAGCAGTAAGCTCAACAGCGGGTGATAACAACAGGATAGAAGTAACTGCATCAAAAATCGTATTCGATAATATTGTGTCTGCAAGCTTAAACACCGACTTTTCTCCGGTAGTCAGAGCTTTGGATATTAATGACAATCTGGATCTTGATTTTACTGAGACAATTGACACTTATAGCAATACCAGTACTACGCCAGGAGGTTCGTTAGCTACAGTCAATGACCCTTCCGGAAGCTTTGCCGGGGGTATTTTCACTTTCCCAGCTAACTTCCAGTTTACGGCTTCAGGCCAGGGCGTGACCATCTATATTGAAACAGCCAGTTTCAATACCACCTCCAACTCATTTGATATTATCTCTTCCTTTGAGTCGTATATAACTTATGTATCTGATGGTGGATCTATTCCTTACATAGACTACCCTCCTGTTGTAAACCTGGATGAAACAAACAGCGATATAATTGCTGAGTTTATGCTTCATGATGGTAATCCCTCCTTATATGGCAATGATGTCGATGGAGCAGCTACTACTATTGATGAGTTAACGATTAGCATCTCCAACTTTGAAAACCTTGATCTGCTAGGTATTTTTGATGCCGGAGGTACTCAGTACGGTACTGATATGACTGCCGCAGCAACGGTAACATTCACAGGTGTGAATTTCTCAGCAGCCGATGACGCCACCAATAATTTCTATATCAGGGCCACATTTAAAGACTCCGATACGGATATAACGGACAATGCACCTATAGATATCGTTATCACCAGTGTTGTAGCCTCTAACGGCTCCCAGTTTGAAGATGCAACAGCCGGAGGTGAGACCGATGGACTAGGTGGCTATATCCTGGCGCAGACCCCGGCGGGTAATAACAGAATACAGGTAACAGCTACAATTTTGGTATTCACTCAAAGCCCTGGCGCTTTGGAAGGGATGAATGTACCCTTCGCTTCTTCGCCCTATGTAGAAGCTCAAGATGCCAATGGTAATCTGGATACGGACTTTAATAAAGAATATAACCTAACATCAGAAGTAGCCCCTCTTGATCTCTCGGCGGTCCCAACAACCTTTACAGCAGGCACATTAGATCTGTCAACGCTTAGATACACCGGCACGGGATATGGAACATTAACTATAGAAGATAATCCGTTGGAGGTCGCTTCAGGCTCCAGTGGCGCTCCCGGCAGCACTGACGTAGTCAACACGAATGTAGCCCAACTGACAAATGGCATAAGATCAAATGCAAACCCTTTGAACGCAGGCTCAATAGATGTACCCATTTTAGGCTTTCGACTAGCCAGCTTATCCAACACCACAGGCGAACCTGAGTTAAATGAAGTTACCATACAGTTCCAGGGAACTGATGTTTTTGATATTCAAACCATCTTCGAATCATTCAGATTGTTTAGATCCGGCGATGAGGAAATAAATCTTGGGACCTTTATTGATGAAACACTGATCACAGGTATAACGATAAATACAACTGCTAATTCAGTGACATTCTCAGGATTGAGTGAAATATTGGACAATAATACCACCAACCAGAACTTATTCCTGGTGGTGAACATCAGCGATGAAGTTAACGCACTTACCACTCCGGCTATCACTCCCTATGTAGAACCAACAGACTATGTTGTTTCAAGTGGAAGCTTATTTTTAGTTGATGGAGGTGTTGTTGCAAGTCTGACAGGGCTTCAATATACATTCATTGATGAGCAGGCCCCCGAAATTGTAAGTCTGACACCTGCAGACAACGATCCGAATGTAAGTCCGTTGAGTGACCTGATCATCACATTTAATGAGCCGGTTAACTCGCTGGACAATGAAATTACATTAAGAAAACCGAGTGATGCTTTATTCAATGAGAAGGTTCCTTTGTTCAGTACTTCTCCGGATAGAAAAACGTTCACTTTCCGTCCTTCAGCTTCATTAGATGCAGATGAAGACTACTACGTGCAAATAGCTGCTGGAAGTACAGTTAACAATACAGGTTTTACTGACGACTCCGGAAATACCTTTTCCGGTATTCAGAATAGCACCACATGGAATTTTAAGACATCAGATATCACCCCACCGGTATTTATTAATCCCATACCGGTACTGGTATCCAATATATACGACCTCGGTTTTGATCTTGGAGTGCGCATTGACGAACCTGGTACAGTGTTTTATATTGTGATTGGTCAGGCAGACCCAAATCCCACTGCGGCTCAGATATTTGACCCGGGTACCTACACGGGTGAACTGGCATCAGGTACAATAAACATCACCGTTCCTGAGCAATATCACTATGCTGCAATTACATCTTTGGCTGCAAACACTGATTTTGAAGTATGGGTAATTGCCGAAGATAACGCACTGCCTTCCCCTAACCGAATGACCACACCTGTATCAGTGAGTGGCACCACGGCTTCGGGGTCAAGCGCAGGCACTGTTGTTGATGCACCTGCTATTGACATTTGCTTTGGAGAATACCAGCCCATTTTACCTCTGATAACCATAAGAGAGGGGGCCAACGGAGATTTCAGCGGAGGTAATGGCCAAACGTTAAACCTGGTGCTTCCATCCGGTTTTGAATTCAACACCTCTCCTGCCAATGCTCAGGTACAGCTCAGCGGTGGTAATATCTCCAATGGTAGTTTAACTTTTGTTAATAACTCGATACTGAGGATCACCTATGATATCAGTGGAACTAATTCCAGGGACAGAATAACACTTACAGGTCTGGAAGTAAGGGCCACAAGTTCCACCGCTTCCGGTAATATAACTAGGATCGGAGGAACTGCCATACAAAATGGCAATGCAGAGAGCGACAATCTAAACCACGGCAGTATAAGTGTAATTCCTCCTACCGCAGCGAATTTCACATTCAGTACCGGAAGTAGTTCCATAGGAAACGATGCCGATCCTGTAACATTAATCCCAGACCCTTCCCTCGAAGTTTCGGGAACTAATGTATTTACAGGAAACGGCGTTTTTGGAAATACCTTTTACCCTCAGGTAGCAGGTGTAAATGATCACAATGTTACCCTGACCCATACCACTGACCTGGGTTGTGTGTCTACCGAAACAAAAGTGATGACCGTTTTTGATAACGTTTCTGCCATTCCCGGGGTCAATGCAAAATACTGTACCACTGGTAGTATTATACCCGGAGTAAACACTGTTGCTATCAATGAAAATGATAAAACAGGTTACCGGTTGACCGATCTTTATCTCGATGTTAGTGCCTATGTGGGTGCTGATGCAGCATATACAGGTTTAGGAGCTTTAACTGCTTCCGGCAATAACTATGTTTTTGATATAGATGTAGCCGGCCAGAATCTTAATCAGGGGATTGTGTATGTAGACCTGGTAGCAACTTATCAAAGTAAAACAGATGCCACCGAATTTTTGGAATTCAGAAAGCCGGTGGCAATTGCCGATCCTCCAAATGTAGCTCTGAATTTCGTTTCGAGTGGTCCGGCCAATATCAACGACTACTGCGAAGATGGTGAAACAATAATACTCGAAGGTGATTATGCAAAATCAGTACATACCGAAGTGACTAACGTTTTTGAATTAGTAGGCCAAACTGCCTCTGCACAGAACGTACTAAACACCACAGATGAAAATGTAAGGATAGAACCCAATGACATAATTAATCATGCCGACCTGGGCTTCAGGGATCAGCCTTCTTTTACTTATACCCTGAGGTATGAATTAACCAATAGAAATACAGGATGTAGCAGTGAAGATACGCAGGATATTGTCATCAATAGAAAGCCTGGGGTGAATTTCAGTGCAGGAGTAAGCTGTGTAGGATTGGAAACACAATTCACAGATCTTTCAATTATACCCGGTGATGTTACTCTGGCCCAATGGAGATGGGATTTTGATGATTTTGCTAACAATACTGAGACCATTCAAAACCCGGTACACGAATTTACCGGCACGGGGTCCTATGATGTACGGCTAGGAGTGCGAACAGAGAAAGGATGTGTAAATGAGATAACAAGATCTGTTGCCGTTGGAGGAATACCTCAACCGTTGTTTTCTTACATCGGAGTCAATCGCTCAGATACTTTCATTTTCGAAAGTAGCACACCAAAGCCAGGAAGTTTGCCAGGTGATCTAGTGAACATCTTAACTTGGAATTTTGGAGATGGTAGCAGCTATGTTTCAAACAGCAATGGTGAACAAGTCACACACCAGTACACCAACCTTATGATCGATAGTGTGGAGCTCATCATCGAAACTACTTTGGGTTGTACCTCCACTTTGAAAAAGCCGGTTGCTGTGCTGGACAAAATAACTGACGCTACATCTCAATCGGCTGGCTTTGAAAATGGCTCCGAAGGATGGGTTGTTCTACCTGGCGCAAATAATTCATGGACTTTATCCAACAACAATGCTGACATAGGCCTGGATGGCAACACCCTTTGGGTAACAAATGCTAATGCCTCATATCTGCCGAAAGAAAAATCTTATCTGTACAGCCCCACTTACGACATTTCGTCTCTGGAAAGGCCGATGATCCAGTTTGATGCTTTTACAGATCTGAGTACTGGTGATGGAGTTATACTTCAGTATTCAACAGACAGTCTCAACATCACAGATCCTACCAAAACATGGATAGCATTTGGTTCCATAGGTTCAGGGGTAGATTGGTATAATGGGGATAACCTGGCTTCGAAGCCTGGTGAAAGCACAGATATCGGTTGGGCAGATTCATTGGGGATGATCCAGCCCAAGCATTCGCTGGCTACGGTACCTGGTGCAAAAAGGACAAACCTGAATTTTAGATTTGCATTGGCAAGTGTAAACGACCCTACAAATAATCCAGGGTTTGCGTTTGACAATCTTTTCATCGGAGAAAGAACCAGAACAGTATTAATTGAAAATTTCACAAACACAAGTCAGATAAGCACAACTAAATCTGAGAGTGATTTTATCAAAAAACTATTGGCTAACGATAATGAAGGCGTAGAAGTGATAAATATTAATTATCATACTGATTTCCCCGGACCCGACCCGATTAACAACCTCAATCAGGCCGATCCGAGTGCAAGAGCAGTGTTTTACAATATCAATACCACACCAAGAGCCGTTATTGATGGCTTTATCTATCAGGATGCTCCCTTCTCTTCGTGGGGAGAATCGCAATTTGAGTTAAGGTCATTAAGCCTCTCCCCTTTTGATATTGAAATTTCCACGTCAACCGCTAACGACCGCTTAGAAGTAGAAGCTGTATTCACTCCTAAAACTATCAATGATAACATTGACAACTTGCTGATCTATATAGCGGTGCTAGAGCAGGAAATTACTTTGGATGAACTTAATATGTCAGCTATTCCAAGTGGGGAAGACACGCTGACTTATGCACTGAGGAAAATATTACCTCATGCAGCAGGCACTAAAATACCCGCGTCGGTCCTGGCCTTGAATATTCAATCAGATCCGATAACTGTATCATGGGTACCTGTTAATATTGACCTCGATGACATAGCCATTGTTGTGTTTATACAAGATGAAGATACCAGGGAGATATATCAGGCGGAAATTTTGAAAAATGTTGACTTAAGTATCCTGTCAACAGTGACCGGTACTGATGCATTAAACCCAAATAGTTTCAATATATATCCGAATCCTGCCAACAAACAGGTGACCATTCAATTGAAGGATAGATTAGGAAAAGACGCCAGCCTGAGAATATATGACGGGTTTGGAAAAGTTGTATTCGAGCATCAAATTGATAGTAAGGGATCTATTGATATTGACACCAGAGATTATGCAGCCGGATTATATCATGTGCAGATTGAGGATGATGAAACTATTGTCAGAAAGAGATTGATGATCATGCATAGGTAGGGAGGAGAGCGGAGTGCAGAGGGCGGAGAGCATGACGTTAATAGCGTATAGTGATCCGGTGAATTCATAATGAATTGCCGGATCACTTTGTTTCATGCTATTTTCGAAACCAGTAACATAACACACAAAAACCAACAACCAATCTCCAATCTCCCAGCCACCAGCACTCAGAGGCCAGTAATGTCTAACCAGTGACCAGTGACCAGTGACCAGAAACCAGAAACCAGAAGCCAGCCACCAGTAACCTACTCGTACTTCAAAGTCTCTGCGGGGTTTACCATAGCCGTTCTGATAGCATGATAGCTTACTGTGAGCAATGCCACGAACAAACCAGCTCCCATACTTAATGCAAACAGCTCCCAGCTCATGCTAATGGCAAATTTGAAATCGGAGAGCCACTTATCCATCACATAGTATGACAACGGAGCCGCCAGGGTAAAGGCAATAAGTGCAAGCCAGACATATTGCCTGTTGAGCAAGACAAATATATTCATCAACTCTGCTCCCATCACCTTTCTGATACCTATCTCCCTGGTTCGATTTACAGCATTGATGCCAGCCAGACCGAAGAGTCCCAGGCACGAGATCAGAATAGCAAAGCCGGTTGATAAGCCCATGATACTCATCCACCGCTGATGGGATGCATACTGCCGGGCCACGTCCTCATCAACAAAAGTATAGTCGAAAGGCTTGTCCGGTGCCAGTCCTTTCCATCCAGTACGCACCGCTTCGAGGGCAGCAGGTATGTCATCCCCGGCGATCTTCACCATCATGGTGGTCAAGTATCCGGCATTCTCTTTGTCCATAGTCAGAAACATAGGTTCAATGTCGCGTTCCAGTGACAGGAAATGGTAGTTTTTAACAACTCCTATTACCTTGGCTCCCAACCCCGTACTATCATTCCGCCAGTTCAAATGTTTCTCTAAAGGTTGCTCCCAACCCATGTCCCTGGCCAACGCTTCATTGATGATCACAGCATTGCTATCCGATGCTATCCTCTCATCAAAGTTTCTGCCATCTGCCAATTCAATCTCCAAAGTGGGTATATAATATGGATCGACAGCATAAACATACGCGTCTTTCTGCTCTCCGTCTATTTCATACCCGTACTGAGACCATCCTTGATTAAAGGAACTGCTGGTACCTGCCACTGAGATCACTGCAGGATCCTGCTGCATCCTGTTTCTAAACCGTGATACCATTTTATTCGCTTCCTCATTCCAGCCCGTTTGTGTAGGTATGGCTAATATCTGATCCTGGTTATAACCCAGATCTTTGGTGGTAACATACTGCATCTGTCTGTACATGATCACTGAGCTTATGATCAGGAATGCGGATAACGCAAACTGAAGTACCACCAAAGGCTTCGTAAATCCCACTTTTAACCTGGAAGTAAAACCACCTTTGAGTACTTGGGCAGGTCGAAAAGAGGATAAAAACAGTGCCGGGTAGCTGCCAGCAATGAGCCCCACAAATAATGTAAGGATCAAGGTAATTGCCCCAAGCTCCAGCAGGCTGGTAGCAGTCAATGCCATGCTTTTATTAGTGAACTCGTTGAATGCCGGCAAAAATAAAACTACAAGCCCAAGACCTATCACCATAGAAACTATTGCCAAAGCGAGTGATTCAAAACCAAACTGATACACTAATTGACCCTTTTGAGCGCCTATTGCTTTCCTTATCCCCACTTCAATTCTCCGGGAAGTAGATGTGGTCAGGGCAAGTGAAACATAGTTGATACAAGCAATAAGCAATATCAACACCGCAATACCTCCAAGAATAAGCGAGTATTGAGGATCACTCGCCTTTTCCCAGCTTACTGCCTTATGTAAATGGATATCAGAAAGATTGGTATATTCAATTTCCAGTACTTTTATATCGCTGGGTATATTACCACGTTCCCGCCAGTTCCGGAGGTCTTCCGACATATATTTATCCACTATCTTATCCAGATTGTCGCTGAATTGTTGCAGATCCGTATTTTTTGCCAATTGCACAAAAGTGGGCGTAGAATAGCTGGCCCATTGATCCAGGTTTCGGTCATAATACGGCCTGTTCTGCTGCGGAATTAAGAGTTCAAAGTTCAGGCTTGAGTTAGCAGGCGCCTTATTTATAATTCCTGTCACAGTGTAGGAGTTGTTGCCGTTTACATCTATCTCAATAGTTTTACCCATTGGATCCTCATCCCCAAAGTATTTCTCGGCAATAGCTGGGGTCAGCACCACCTCCTGCTTATGTTCAAATAATTTGTCTGCATTTCCCTGTATCAGAGGAAAGGAAAACATTTTAAAAAAGTCACCATCTACGTAAGTGAGCTTCTCTGTAAATATTTTATCGCCATATCTAACTATGCCAGAAGCTCCTGAATTATACCTGGTTGCCATTTTCACTTCCCGAAGTTCATCCTTGAGTACTTCTCTTAAGCCTGTTTGCAGGTATGCTGAACGCCTGTAGGGGTCCTCATTGTCCTTCTTCCATGTATCATAACTTTTTTCTTCCAGGCGGTAAATATTCTCTTTATTGACATGAAACTGATCGAAACTCTTCTCATCTTGAATAAACAGATAAATGAGCATACAAAATGCAATACCGATACTGAGTCCGAAGGCATTGATAAAGGAATACAGCTTCCTCTTCTGCATGTTGCGAATAGCAACTTTAAAATAACTGGATAACATAATGGTGTTGATTATTTTGAGTTTGAACTTATTTCTCAATATTATGCCCGGCCGGAAAAAACGAAAGACCTGCCAAACAAACATCCGCCTGGCCTTTTTATCACCATATTGCTCTACATCCGCATCAAACTGCTCCAGCAGGTCACCTAAAATGCACTCGAAGAGCCCGTCGGGACAGAACCCCTCCAGAAAGTCGATAGCCCATTTCGGGGGCTGAACCTGAGTTTTCATAGATCTGCAAATTTTAACTGTGGCAGAAGCTTCCAAAGCTCCATTCGTTTTTCCTGAATAGCATGAAGCATGCTCAGACCGGCATTGGTAATATTAAAAATCCGTTTCCTTCTTCCCCCACGGGTAGCAGTAGCCCCGCCCATCGATGACTTTACATAGCCTTTGTCTTCCAGCCGGTACAGTGTTACATGTACTGCACTTAAATTGACATCGCGACCCATGCGCTCCTTTATTTCAGTGACTATGGCATTTCCATAAGCTTCTTCCTGAAGTATTCCAACCATCGTCAGTACCAGTTCTTCAAATTCACCCAGGTATGATTTTTCCATTTGTATATAAATTGTAAAACAAATATATAACAATGTACTGCATTTCTGGTAAAAAGTTACAAACAAAGACTTGTTCCTGGCACTTTACACAATTTCGGAAAGCTCTTTTCCAAATCAAAACAGCATGAGTCGAGCTGTATTACAGATGTATTGAATTGAGGAATTTGTGTATTGGACCTGAGAGGCTGATCAACTGTGAGATCGTGTCATCAAAAACTCCTGGAGGTTTTCCATATCGATTACACCCACCAGCACGTTACTCTCCATAACAGGATATAACCGCTGCCTCTTTTTATCTCGTTGAAACTTTAAAAAGGCTTCTGTAAGCTGGTCATTTACACTAAATGCCTGAACCTCAGATTTCATGATCTTCGAAATGGGTACGTCATCCTTTAGCTTTTGCAAACCTTCTACAAGCGCTTCTTTGGTGAGTATACCTTCTACGTTACCGTTGTTGGCTACCAAAAAGTTGTTTTCAGAGCCTGCCAGCAGCTTATCAACTGCCATTTTCAGTGTATCATCAGGATGTAGTATGGTGTAGTTTGTCATCATAGCCTCACGAACTCTATAGCCTTTGAGTATTTCCATCTGCTGCACCATCATATTTTCACTGTAAGCTCCCGCCATCACAAACAGCCCGATCAGTATCAAAAGGAAATTACCGGTAAATCCAATAAGTATAAAGAGCACCCCAATCACTTGTCCGAGCACTGCGGCTATATTGGTGGCCTTACTCCTGGCTATTTTAAATGCCAGCAGGGCGCGAAGCACACGACCCCCGTCCATAGGAAAAGCAGGGATTGCGTTGAAAAGTACCAGGATCACATTGACCAGGCAGAGTGCATACAGAAAGTTTCCGGCTGTAATACTGGTTAGGCTCTGCATATTTTCAATATCAAACAGATCGCCAATACCGAAGGGCGCAAATAGTAGAATTATTATTGCAATTATGACGTTCACTGCCGGGCCGGCAATAGCCACCATCAGCTCCTGGGCCGGCTTTTCAGGCATCCGCTCCATACTGGCGACACCGCCAATCGGCAGAAGTGTCACCTTGCGTGTTTCTATGCCGTACCTCCTGGCCATCAACGCATGACCAAATTCATGCAGAATAACACATACAAATATGCTTAACACATAGCCTACGGTAAGCAGGACCGCAGCAGTGTTACTTCCTTTATTAACCTCTGTTATAACTATCCACGCGAGCAAAAGCAGGAATGTCCAATGCATTAAAATGCGTATTCCTGCTATTTTCCCAAAGCTTATTGACCATCTCATAGTTCATGCAGTTGACCTTCAGTGTATATTAACGTGAGTTCGATATAGTAGACCCGATTAAATTGTATTCGTGTCAGGTGATAACATTTTATTGCCAGGGTTGTACTTTTGTATCTATTTTGACTTTTCATAGCATATGTCTTACATTTTTTTCCCGAAAGCTTTAAAGCTTTTCGGGATAACAAAAAAAGCCAAGGCTGTAGTAAATGGCTAAATTTCAATGCCTGCGATGACAAGTCACAAACTCACCCCGTGAAAAAACGGGGCTCAAACAGTGTGATTTATAACATGTACGTGTGGCATTGAAATTCTTAACGCCATTTTCTCAAGGCCGTT
>NZ_AMZN01000063.1 GCF_000331535.1 Fulvivirga imtechensis AK7
TTTTCGCTTCACACCCCAAAGTTACCTTTGACGCATCAAAACAGTTGTTTAGAGCCGGCTCCTGTAAGCAGGCTCTGGTGGGTCGGTTCCACCATCTTATTTGTAGTTACGTGAAGCCTTTGCTTCACTCACAGCACACTCCGAGCCAGTTGGGAAAGGGAGTCACGGACTAGTTGGATGTATTCTTTCGCGTAAGAGTTTTAAAATCTCATCATGATCTTTTGAAATCCCAGACATCGAAATTAGAGTCATATTTTTCTCCTGTGCTCCCAAGCCAAACCTCTTTCTTTGAAGTAAGTTCAGCTTATTATGATACGTGGCTATCGACTTAGTTACTATCCCTATATACTTCCCTTTTGCATAAAAAAAATCTACTCTTTTGATATCCTTTAAATATATTACTTTCTTTTTCAACGACATTAAACCTCTATATTCAATTTTATCATCACCAACAATTAAAACACTATTCCCCTTCATAATATTAATGGAAGCAGCTACCGACATATACCATAAGTAGAAACTGAGTGGTAGAAAAATTAGAAAAATCAGTTCGTCATTTGATAGTGACATATCTTTCAGAACGAAAACCAAGGGAATAAAAGTCATGATTGATAAAATCAACGAAAAAATCGTCATAAAATAGCTGGACACACTTCTTTTGATCCTTACTTCCATTTTCATTTCTCTATAACATTATCCTTCACACTATTTCCAGAAGTTTGTGCTGCATCCAAAAATTCAAATATTCTGTTATTAAGTTCTTTCCCTGTCAAAATTGTTTTACCAGATTGGTAAATATTTCCCAGATCAACGCCAATGGCAGTTAAATCATAAACCGCCACTGCTCCGTTTCCAAGATTTGTCTGAATCAAGCCACCAATTAAACGATAATCTTTATTTGGATCAAACACTCCCTCCTCTATAGCGTGTAAGGTCCTGATACCTCCCGAAATTTTCTCACCTGCAAAATAAAATGCCCCAACAGCCAAATATAATTCTGCTCCCCCACTTTTCCAGGATGTTACTACACTAACCCCTGCAAAGACACCAGATACCGAGCCTGTTATAATATCCTCAATAGCGCCAGACTTACCCTCTTCTTGGACCATAGTTCTGTATTCCTTGAGCAAATTTGTATTATGAGTTAAGGCAATTTGTTCCAGTCTTTTATTTCCAGCATTTCGCTCTTGGCTATTGAAAAGTTCATCATCGTACTTAACCAAAAATTTATTGATTGCATCCGTTTGAGAATGATATTGTTTTAGAATATTTTTTTTCTGTTGATAACTTAAGTTACTACCATTGTGACCCCCTAAAACCTTAGCCAGAATCACTCTATTATCTGCCTTCCTATGTTGATCTCCATCTTTTACAATTAAACCTGTTGCCATGGCGGCTTTATATAATCTCATAAGAGTTGCAAATTGCTGTTCGGTATTTTGAACAACATAGGTATTGGTCAATACGATTAGAGCCCCATCTTCAACATTCTTCCCCAGTGTTGCATTTGTTAATTCGTAGTGCATCCTTGGCTCTTGTCCATCTAAATCAATAGCCTGAATAGGTGTATTCCCCGCAAACTGATACGGAGTATACCAAGGATACTCAGATGCCAGAGGATCCACACTCAAAAACCTGCCCAAGGCCGGATTATAGATCCTGAAGCCATAGTCGTAGTGGTTCAATCCAAATTCACCACTTTGATCCTTCTCCTTGCCATTAAACCCATACCTGTAGGCAACAAGGTCAGGATTCAGGCCTTCATCGGGTATCAGGTGCTCGTGAGTGATCTTGAAATCATCAAAATATACATCACTGACATAGGCGCTTTCATTAGACAGGTAAACGTAGATGTAACCGTCCTTCTCAGGTACAACATTCTCTAATAACAGTTGCTCATGATCAATATTGGTACCGTCCTCCAAAGCAGCGGGAGATAATGAAGTGTATCCTGCATCCTGCAGTACATAATTCTCATCAAATAGGAGGTAATTTAAGTAGGCTTTTACATCTCTTGAATTGTCATTGGTTCCAAATATGGATCCTCCGGCAAATAGGTCATTAAAAAGCTCATAAAGCGAATTGGCCTCATTGGTTACCGGTATGTTAAAAGCCTCTATGAAAGCGGCTCCCAATGAACTTGCCACAGTGGTAATCGGAGCGTCATTGGCCGGTTCATAATACTTACCATAAACCTCCATACTGATCTTATCACCGGCCTGTACTTTTAACGTTTTCGCCAGACCAATAAGATTGCCACTCGTGCCATTCAGGTGCGTGGCATAGCTGGCATCTGCCTCATCGGTATGGTTATAAATATCAGAGTTTACCCTTTCCGCCTCCATATAATTTTCAAATTGGGTATACTCATCGATCAAGTGGTTAATTTCCATCGTGGCGAGATATACATCTTCATCCCACAATACGGGTGGCAAGTCCATGCCAAACGGATAGTAGTTAGCAGCCGAAGCTATGGAAGGACGAAAATCGCTTGGAGTCGTGCCGGAAATGGTACTCAACTTGCGGTCACTGATCACAGCACGTACGTTACCTAAGTGATCTTTCAGTTCGTATTGTTTTTTATCTAACGTTCTCGTAAACACATTATTTATCGGGTTCTCCGCTTCAGGGCCTGTGCCGATTTCAAAGCCTTTGCCATCTACTCCATCTTCGAAAACGAAGCCTGGCTGCAGGGTAATTTTCACGCCCTCGTTCAGGAGGTAGGATACGCCTTCGTAAACATTCGTTTGTTTATCAGCAGTCAGTGTAGAGGTAATGACTACATCACTGGCAAAGCTACCTTTGGGTTTGTAAGCCCCCAACCTGTCGCTGCCATAGATCGGCACTTCCTGTAGCACGGTATTTTGCACACCGTTTACTTCAGTGGCCTTGTATACCGCCATAATGTTGCCGCTGGCATCGCGCACATAATAATTGGTACTGATATTACCATGCTCATCGGTCGAGCTCTTTACAACCCTATTACCGGCAGCATCGTACTTAAAGCGTGTGGTGCCATCATCCTGATGAGTGATTGACTCCACTTTCCCATACACCGTCCACTCTACTGCCATTTTTTCCTGGGTATCATACGTCAGGTTTCCGATAGCATCATAGGTGTAGTTATTAGCAGGCTGATTTTCGATATCATTTTTATGTTTGTCAACCGCTATAGTACTGTTGTCTTCCACATAGCTGAGCCTGTTCTTTCCGGTTTGTAGGTGGTAGACCAATGCATCCATATTTTCAGCATCAATATCATTTCGATTCAGCATCTGCAGGTTGCCGTTGGCATCGTAGCTGAAGTCTGAATGGAAGCCTCCACGGGTATAGTGTTGATTATCCCGGATGACATTAAAATTACTGATCCTGATCCTGTTCAACTCATCATACGTGTATTGATTGCCAATACGCATCCATGTATCTTCAGAGGTACGGCTGGCGGTTTCCCATGCACTGATATTCCCGTTATACAGGCTTCTCCCCTCTTCAGGCGGTAATAGCCCTCCTACGGTGGTGCCTAATCCCTGGTAGTCTCCGCTGTAGTAGTTGAGACTCATGGCAAAAGCATCGGCTGCCGCGGCCGGGTCGTCCATACTGCCAGGGTTGTTAATTCCTTTGAGCCAGCCATGGATGGTGTAGAGGTAGTCCAGGTTTTGAAGTTTGTCTTCGCCAATAGTTGCTTCTTTTAGCGGCCCATGCGGATAATATTCGTATGTGGCGTCCTTATCCCACAGATGGCCGTCTCGTGAAGTATACACTCCAATGATCCTGTTGTCAGCATCATACTCATATTTATGGTAGAACTGATCGTCATTACCAGGATTGTAGCTCACTTGCAGTACATTACCGCTGAGCAAATCGTATTCGTATTCGATCAGTTTCTGGCCCAGCCCGGGAACATTCTGCACCAGCCACTCCACATTGCCATGAGGGTCATAGCTGTAGATGGTGTAGGTGCGGTCATCCAAGGTAGCATCCTGCCCGTCTTCATCCAGATAGGTGTAGCTGACCCTGTTTTGCAGGTACCGCTGTGTCAGGCCGGTGAGAATAGCTGCCCCCGCACTTTCAGTATAAACTGTTTTTGTTACCTGCTCTCCTGTAGCCGGGTACTCCTGGTTGTTGCGGTTGTTGAGCAGTGCAGTGCCATCAAAACCGGTGCTTTGTCCTACCTCCACTATTCTACCCAGGTGGTCGTATTTTGTATAAGAATAAGTACCATCTACTGACTGTTGCGCGTTTTGAGAGAACCGGAGCTGGCCGATGTCGTTGTACCAGAACTGGGTAGCACCTGCATCAGGTGTTTCCTGTGCTACCATCTGTCCCAGACTGTTGTACTGGTAGGAGGTCACCATTTCATGAGGAGGACTGGTACTTCTAGCACTATTTAATGCTGCTTCAGTACTTACATCCAGTGGGTTCACTCCTTCGGGAGGCACTGTGCGTATAAGGTTACCAGCACGATCATAATAGTACAGCGTATAATGATGGGTACCCAAATCATAACCTATGCCCAACTGATCATTCAGGCTCTTGACACATTTGTTGGTATATTCATCCTCCAGATCTTGTTCGTAAAAATCAATCAGATCCTGGCGCTGGGCTTCTACCTCTTGTAGCACGGCATCGGCTTCTATTTCCTCACAGGTTTTTGGTTGGGGGTCCCAGGCGCCATCGTTGTTGAAGGTGTATGGGGTGGTCCAGCGGAAGCAGAGGGTTCTATCCTGATAACAATGAGAACCTGGAACTTGGGCGATTTTTGTTCCGAAGATCACATTATCAACAGTCGTTTTAAAATAATGACCAAACGGTAGGTATACATTTTCAAAAAGAAAATAACCGTCACCATCAGACGTTGTAGCACTAATTAACTCGACAAAGCTTGAAGTCCAATATGTGGATTTGGATAAGAACAACTCAACTTTACTGAATGGTTCCTTTGTTTTGCCAGATACCGAATTAGCTTTTACATCATATTTTAAAGATGTGAATCCGGGTGCGCTAGTGTTAAAGTTGAGATCCTGATGCAAAATTCGTCCTGATAAGTTTACGTAGTTATTAAAGATGACATTTCTACTTGCGTGATTGGCCGGTAATATGCTTGGAGTGGGTTCGTAACTTGGGTTAAAACCACTGAGCAATCCGTTCACTGCCCATCCTTTTAGATCAAGATTAGTATTAAACACCATGTTGGATGAAAATTCATTGTGATAGTCATAACCATGATTCTCAAACTCCTGCCATGAAATTCCTTTGTACAAGTTATATGCTACAATATTTCCCTCATTATACGTACTCCCTCCAATCAAATTATAATCACAACTATAGTCAGCACTACTCCCTCGCAAGGCATCCATATCGATACCTCTGAAAGCGCCTAACCGAGCCTGGTAATCTAAGTCTGTTCCTAGGATATTACCTTGAATTTTTCCGTAATCTCCCGCCCATTTAATAAAACTTGATACATTGGGGCCTTCTTCTGTCTGAAAGATGTTGCCTACAACTCTAACATAATTCGCAAAAACAAAAATGAAGTATGTCGAATTCCCCTTAAAGTGCAAGTTCTGAAGTACAGTTCCATTGGCTCCATGTTTTACACCGATAAGGTACGCCCCGAATTCCATTTCAGGTATAGTAGGGGAATCTTGCAAAATAATTTTTGGGGATTTTTCAAGATTACCATTACCAGGTTGAGTAGACCCATCCAACGTAATTTGCTTTTCTATTTCAAGCTTTTTTACTAAGCTAATAACATGTGGTGCTGTTCCAGGAATATCAAATTTTATTAGATTAGAACCCGAGGCCAAGTTAGACTTCTCAACGGCCCAACGTAATGTGCCAATTCTTTGACTATCATCAAGTGGCAATGTAGGATCTGGATCCGAGTTCTTGGTAACAATCCATACATTATCGTAATCAGCTGGATTAGACACATCAACTATCTTTCCGAATTCAAACTCCTTTAGCGCTTTTATTTGATTAATGTCAACAGTTGCATGATCCTCTCTTAAGTTCAAGTAAACCTTGTCCCAACCTGTATCACAAGCAACATTACCTTCATTTACCTGCACCTCAAAATCATACTTAAAGATCTTCTCCATAGCCGCCAACTGTTCAGGTGTTCCCAACTCTTCCAATTGAGTCAGAGGATTGGTCCAAAAATCAAGCTGACAATAATTGTCCTTGCAATTCTGCACCAGTGCCTCTGCCATCGCGTCTATTTCGCATTCACTGTAGTCATAGACAGTGGGGTTTACCGTTTCGTCAAATAAACCCACATATTTAATAACCGTATTACCATCGCTATCATATTGATGTACCTCATTGATATCATAAAACTGTATTTTCACCAATGGATTGGTGGATACCAGGTAGTGAATGATCCCTTGTTTAAATGCTTCTCTCCTACCTTCGCATGCTTTACCACATTGGGTAATGGCTTTGAGCCTGTATTTTTCAGGATCACCTTCACCAGGCTGTATGCCCTGCCCGCCCAGGGTCAGCTTATAACGGTCGCATTGAGACAACACGGAAAAATCCGTCATGGTAGGTTTATACGTCTTTGCCTGTCCCAGTAAATGGTTAAAATAGAATCGCAAACCCTGTGTATCCTCGTCTGCATCATCGCCTTCGTTGTAATAGACCATGGCATAAGCACGTGCAAGATTAAAAGCCCGCTCCTGGCCGTTGATCTTGCCATATAAATCACTGTTATTCCTGGTGAAGTAAGTTTTCACACCATCCACACAAGCCTCTTCTCCTGCCGGGAGATTAGCTAGCAGTGTACCCTCCAGCGCATCCAAGAAATCCTTCACCACAACATATTCATAAACAAAATCCGGCTCGTCTTCCACGTTGATATCTGCAAAAGCTGATATAGCCGGTCCGTAGCCCGCTACTTGGGTTTTCCAAACATCCCATATAGTTGCACAGCTCAGCACATCATTGTTTTCACTGTAAAGATTGGCCACCATCTGATCGAATGTAGTCGTTGTATAGTACACTTTGTTGTTGGTATATTTGTTGACCACAAATAAGTCTTCTATAGTATACACATCCCCATTTTCATTGTACGGTCGCTCCGCCCAATATTTATTAAAATATTGTGCCAGGGAAGCCCCATTCCAGGTACAGCTACTACCGGTGGCGACAGGATCTTCCTCACAAATTTCCGGCAGGCTGATCAGTATATTGTTACCACAAAGAACGGGTACCACATACTGCCCCTCGGTATTCAAGGAATAATTGGCAGCCAAATGGCTCTTTAACCCCTCCATATCATGGGCATGTAGCAGATTCAGGATTGTTTGCAACTGTTCGTCTATACCTGTGGTATATTCGGATATTTCCGTGTTCAGATAATCCTCTAGGTATGTAAGGTCTGTACCGGGTATATTGTTATTGGTTATCACCCTTTTTTCCAGTACATAATTGGTCTCTGCCTGAGCACTGAAGGATTGTACAGGAATGGATATTGCCGCATTGGTTGCGCAGGCCTCGCTCATGGCTATATCATGTGACGCCAGTAAGGTTTCTGCCGGCTCTCCCGGTAAAGCATCCAGGTTGTGCATGACAATCTCAATACGATAGTCACATGTTCTGCACGCCAGGCCGCACACTTCAGACAACATAGCCGGTGTTATGGTGTAATCTATATTAAGGTCACGGGGCATCGTAAAAAAGAGCGGCTTTCTGGTGCTTTGCAGGAAAGGTCCAAGCTGTGTAGACGCGTCTACCTGTTCATAGATAGCTGTAGTCTGGCTTTCCAGGGGAATCAGTGCATTACCCCCTGCACCTATCGTTAACGCTGTAGCCAGCACCTTACCGTCCTTGTTCTGATAGGTAATACTTGCCGTAGCATTGGCATCAAAGGTGGTGATCTTTTGCACGTTGGCCGCTATGGGTGCTTCATCTCCGAATAGCATTACCATCTCCGACTCCGAAGCCCCGCTGTAATATGTGCGAATCGTATGTCCGCTCCCGATCCTGTGGTGAGTCCCTACTCCCGACTGTTCCTTGATCCTTCCTGTACCATCGTTAGTAAAAACGGTTCTCGTATAAGGATACCCTCCAGCACTGGCCACACCATTGTTGATCTGCACGGAACCTTCCATGGCCTGTCCACTGTAATACTGGCTGTTAAAGGTCATGGTCGGAGCCATACGCGGGTCGTCATCAAAAGCTGATTTGGAATAACCTCCCGTAACCAGCGCACCTTTGTATCCAAGCTTATTGTCAATTCCCACCTGGGGTACGGGCAGGGTTGACAATGCATTTCTACCTGCATAGTCCTGATAGGTTTGTGTAGCCACTACACGATTGGAAACACGGGTTTGCTGCTGTTGTACTTGTTGCAAACCATTGGCAAAGGTCAATTGCTCGCTGACCTTGTTGCCTTCGGTGAACGTACGGCTGTATATCCAGTTTTTCTGGTCGTCCGGGTTTGTATAGGTAAACGTTCGTGTTACCCACTGAGCATCCGACCAGTTGGCCGGATTAATAATATCTCCAATCAAACTACCGACAGGCCTTACCCGCCATTTATAAGTTCCGCTGCCCTCTGCAATAGTGACTGTCACTGCCGGTTCAGGTGACCAGGTGTATAGTCTGAGTGCCTGACTCCAATCCACCACTTCGTCTCCGTAAACTCTTATCAATTGAAATTCATAATTCGGCACTTCAATACAATATTCAGAATTGCTGATCTGCCAGGTGAAATTTTGCTCCCATTTCCCGCTAACAGAGGCATTGTTGGCCGGTGACAATAATGCCAGCTCCGCTGCAGACACATCTATATGTTCTTCCTCTTCGAAATAAAAGCGAAAACGAACTTTTGCAGGATCAACAACATCTATTGCTGAATATGTGTTTGCCTTTGGCGTCACCACTATCCGTTTCAGGTTATTCAGACCTGTGGTAAAGGCTTCGTGGTAAATCTGCTCGACATCCTCCTGATCAATAGATAATGAAATAGTCCGGGTAAACAACGCAGGACCTGATTCGCTATATCCTTTTAGTTCGAATTCTCCAGAAACAGTAAACACAGCCTCGCCCCAGTCATAGGTCTCGCCCACATCCAATTTGCCATACAGGTGTAATTTCGACAATGTTTTCTCACAAGTACTGACAGATTCCTTACATCCGTTAAGTACCAGCTCCTTTACGGGAGTTTGACTGCTTAGTTCGCTATGGCTGTACGATACATTGTCGTTTTTAGCATCATCTGAAACGTTGACACTAAAAGCATAAGCTTGTCCGGCACAAGATCCATTGTAGGGGGTAACAGTAATGTTTCTGGTACCTACCCCTGTAAATGTCAGTTCCGCCTGGGAGTTCAGCGGTGAGTTGTTATAAGAAGCTGTAACACCTGCCGGCAACTGCCATTGCAGAGAAGTAGTATTACTCCCGGGATTCAAAATAAATGGACGGGTAAGGCCATCACAGATCTCCGTTGGGCAATCCGCACAGGCAAGCGCGGCTGGAAGCGGTGTAACTGTTACACTTTTTTGTTTCGTTATATTTCCACATTGTGATTCAATGATAGCTTTTACCGCTCCGGAAGACCGAAAGGTAATATCTGCCTGTTTACCACCAGTATTGGGAACAACTGCCACTGTATAGGCAGAGCTGGTTGGCCAGGTAATTTTACTGTAAGATCCGGAAGCATTAATCTCAAACCTGCGAGTGGCTCCCTCGCAGGCTGTACCCACCGACTGTACAAAGCCAGTGGAGGCTGGTTTGGTGACAACGTTGACAGAATGACTAAGGTTAACACTTCCGCATGAGTTAGAAACTGTGGCTTTTACAGGTATAGACCCCGTACCTGTAAATGTGATATCTGCGATTTTATTGCCTGTATTGGGCCGGATCGCCACTGTATAATAGCTGCTGGATGGCCAGGAAACATTTACGGGGCTGGTACCAGAGGTACTCACCTGAAACGGGTAAGAAGTAGCCGTACAGGCCGATGAAATGGGACTGCTAAAACCTCCGGAAGCTGGCGTACATGGAGCAACTACAGAGATCAGTTTTCGGTGTATGGGTTCATTGGGGTTAATTACACCGCACTCGTTTACAGGCTTGAACTCCAACCAATAGTTACCATAGGGCCGGTTGCCAATGCTGAGGGCAAAATACATATTGGATGGATCCGATTGCCCCATATACGTCCCACCGAAATACCATCGATATTTGTAAGGCGCTACACTCCCAGTCGGCATAAGTCTTCGTGGTGAATAATTAACCACTGTATTAGCTGTTGCGCTTGAAGGACCTTCTATTGTAGAACCAACAACTCCCGTATAAGGTGTATACATAGGATATAGTCGGATCGTTTTATAAATGGGATCAGGCGTAGCAGTATGTCCAGCGGGGGCGGGTTCAAAAGGATCATCGGGGTCCGGCTTTATTAAGCAAAGGGCTCTTACTGAAATAGTCACCTCTTCAATGCCTCCATAAGACAGCCCTGACCAGTCTATCTCTACATTAGCTCCAGAAAGAGGGGCGATTGTACCCGCTTCAGGATTTGACAAACTCCACAAAGGGCCGGAGCAATTATCAGGTAATAGCATATTGGTTGAGTATGACTCTATAGCTCCCGGACAGACATATGTATCTCCATAAATGGATTGCCCATTGACAAGAAATGCGGAAGAGATGAAACAAACGAGAAAAAGTACCTTGTAAAATACGTATTTCATTACCTATTATCTTTTATTGCATAACCAGAAAAAAGTGTAGCAAGTCGACCGGGATCTGCCAATGCCTTTTGCACCTTGCTGTCAATAATATTTTTAGAAAAATTGTGGTGATATTCTTCAATATCAACCAGTATATTGTCAATCACCCGCTTGTCATAATAAGTGATCCTGAATTTTTTAACCTGCGAAAGCGCAGGATCAATCCAATATGTCATTCGTTCAACATTAAGCCTCTTCTTACCTACATCGTTCAGTGCCATAACAACATGATCTTGTTCAGAATTAGCAGGGTTATCCATACATTGTCGTTCGCACGTAAGCACCGATGCTTTGGTGATCAGGGTGTCCTGCAGCACTCCTATAGATTCCCAGGGCATCAACCGTTCCTTTACAGCATGAGTAATGAAAATCAGCTTTCTATCATGTATAAAAGTGAGGTTGTATTTATCGTTTTGGAACATTTCAGTATTTCCCGCAGACATTTTAAACAATTGTCCTGAAGCCGCTATTTCTACTGTAGATTCCTGAATGGAATCCGGCTGCGCAAAAGTTGTTTTTATATTATACCTAATGTACAGCGACTGCTCCGGATCATACTTACGCATACAATGTAATGCCTCCAACACCTGCTCTTTGCAATCCTGCGCCAGTATAATATGGCCAGACGCCACCAAAACCGCTATATAGAAAAGTAGTCGCATTATTCCTGAGATGGAAGGTTATAAAAAGTCTCCTGTAAAGTCTGCGTTCCTCGTTCAGTTTCAAGCTGTTTACGCACCAGCTTTCCTTCAGCATTGTAGTGGTAGAACATCCCATAGTGCTGATCATCGAATACGGCCAGCAGGCGTAGATTTTGAGGATCATAGACGTACGTGGACATTTGAGCATCGGCAGGTTGAACCCTCAGATCGTCAATCCATATAGTTGTGCTTCCTTCGTTACCAACGAGTACCTGGAACTGTTGATGAGATCCTAAATTGACCTGGGCCCGATACAATGACCATGCACCTGAGCTGCTGATCTTTTGAAATGAGGCTAAAGCAATTAAAGTAAGTCCATCCTCCGTTTCTGCTTTAAATTTCAGGCCGTTCAATGACGGAGTACCCTTTACCCATACCTTGGCCAACATAGATGTATTGATTGCGGGGACAGCCATTTTTTCATAAAGGAATTTATCGCCACTTCTCAGTTTGAGTGACTTGTTACCCGCATGACCATTGTTGGGAGTGATTTCCAGAGCCCCTATATTATCTCCTTCTTCCAGAACACCACTATACAACATTTCAAAACTTTCAAACCGTACCGAGCCGTGATCAGCGTTTTGGGCAGTAAGGAAAGGAACCGCATCGTTATAGCCGAATTTGGCAACACTGGCTATCCCTAAAGCATTGCGCTCCTGTAGTGCATCACCGTTGGGCGAGTAGTGCTCTACTGTGGTGGTCTTGATCCAGCCGGTTCTTTGATTGACATCCGGATGCTGCCAGTTAAAAAGGTTTAGGTTGTAAGTACCCGTGTTATAATTTTTTCCCCGATAAATATCTTTTGAGTTATAGGTGTAGGAACCATCCACACGCCATTTGCCTTTTTTACCTTTTTCATAATTGTTTGAAGCAGATAATCCACCTGATTTTGGAGTATAGTAAGAGCTATAATCCCAATTATCAGATAGAGAGACAGCATTTGTAGCCACTATGTGATCAATTATTGGCGGTGTAGCTTCAGTGCTGATACACATCATATCTATATCTTCAGCACAGGTGGCATCATTTTGGTAGACAATTCTTCCGCCATAAGTATCAATTGCAAACTGCCCTGTACCATCTACAGGAATGGCTGTTCTGCAAAGCGGGTCCGATTCCACAACTTCTACGATTTGTGTTGCCGTCCCCGTACAGCCCTCACTATCGGTATAAGTGTATGAAATTGTATGCACTCCCAGTCCCGCCTGAGAAGGGTTAAAAATATTTCCCGTCACCCCAGGTCCAGTAAAGGTACCACCAGAAGGGCTACCAGTTAAAGTAACAGAGGATCGGCTGACGTAATAAAAATCATCAAGATCACCCATACTAACGTCAGGGTTCGGGTGAACTGTGACAGAAACAGTAGTTCTAAAACTAGATCCATTTACCACATCCGCTTGAACATAATATGTATACGTTCCTGCAACACTTTTCACATCCTGAAACTCAGACCCTGTACCTAACAAAGTCCCTCCCGAAGACTGAGAATACCAGGAGAACTCTGCACCTGTAACAGTGCTTGATGCTGTTAAACGTATCTGATCGTTTAAACAGACATTTGGGGTGTGATTGGTAACAGATGGTTTAGGAATAGTTAAATCATACGTAAATTGATTTTGGCAAAACTCAAACCCCTCTGAGTTTACCAACACCGTATAATTATCAGGAGCTAAACCTGTTCTATTTTGGCTAGTAGCCCCATCCGACCACTGAAATTCATAGTCATAGCCGACCATTCCCCCTGTTGGGTTTAATGAAATATTTCCATTTAGAAGGTCCACCGTTGAATTATCTGAAATAGGTGTGTATTTCAGCACTTCAATATCATCTATATAAAAGACTCCGGTGTTTGTTGAATTCGTTAGCCACAGGTTAAAGTAATAACTACCTCCTCTAGTGGAACTAAGTGGGTAGTTAACCGTAATTTCAAACCAAGTATTATACGGATCGACTCCAACTTCAAAGTAATTTGGTTCGCCACAATTAGGAAAAACCACTGCCCCTGTTTTAAGTCCAGGTTTTATAATAGTGCCACTGCTGATAGTTGAGGAAGATGGTACATATACCTTCATCCTCAACATGTAGATATAATCATCATCAAACACATCAAAATCTTCTGTCCTCGCAGACCTATTATTTAGAAACCCCTGAGGTGCAGCACAAGCCAGTGAGTAATTACCAGTATAGGCATAATCAGTAGACCTAGTCAACTCCCATGATGGTGAAGTTACTGCGCTGTAAATATCACCGTCACTTGCACTTGTTTCAAAAGTACCTCCATCTGCCGGGGTAAAAAGATTTGTTTGGGCCACGGCCAAATTCAAACTTAAAGTATATATTATTAAAATAATTTTCCTCATCTTAACCAAATTTATTACCACCCTTCAGCCGAAACTGTAAACCAACCTGTGCCGCAACTGCTACAGGCTATATCAAAAGCCATTAGCCCAAGGGATATTTTATCATTTAGCACTTTATATCTGAACTCTACCTGTTTGATGGTAGCATTTTCCCAATCGATGGATGCATTCGAATCAGTGATATAGTTCATCATATTCATCTTCGAATAGGTGTTTGAGAGAACGAATGTTCCAGATGTCCCTGAAATAGCAGCTACTCTGTTGTTAAGGTCATCAATAAAGCTATTGCCGCTTTTCAAATACCGTCCCGAATCATCAATAGTTATGTAGGATACTTCGCTAACTTCACTGTGTTTTGTTATTTCTCCTACATTCACAGCCAACTGGTTATTTCTACCCGTGTTGAGAATGGCAATCTGACTCACGCTTCCAGGCGCAACAGTATTGAGTGCTGACTTATCTATTACAAGACTGTTAGTTACATAATCAACTCCTGACACATGAAACAAGGCATTCCCATCTCCATTCAATTCGATAAAATCTCCGCGATGAAAGTCCTGTAAAATACAGGCATCACCCACCTTGAGCAGATTCCCTTCCAGTGTAAAAGCACCAAATACTACTTTTCCTTCCACCTCAGCCTTTGCCCCGAAATTATCATACTCCCAACTTGCAGGTATTTGCTGTGCCAGGTAAGCGCCTCTGAATTCATCATAGCTTTTGACTGCTACAGGTTGTCCTGTATGTTCATTAAAGGCTACGTTTTCAGAAATATGATATATTCCATCCTGATAAGTGGTGGTCTTCTTTACCATGGCCGGG
This sequence comes from Fulvivirga imtechensis AK7, assembly GCF_000331535.1. Lineage (GTDB taxonomy): Bacteria > Bacteroidota > Bacteroidia > Cytophagales > Cyclobacteriaceae > Fulvivirga > Fulvivirga imtechensis. Next base: position 14,623 of record NZ_AMZN01000063.1, read on the forward strand.
TAGCGGATCACCTTTGATGTGGCATGCGTTGCCAGCAAGGATTCGGAAATTGTCGAGGTAGGCATAGCGGTGATGAATGGCACCACAAAGAGGAAGAAAACACCTACTGTAAAATCTGCCTCCACATTAAGGTCAAAGGATTCTTCCTTTACAATTTTTTGCGCCATGGTAACATCCACTTCCCTGCCAGGATTTTTGTAAACAACCTCTCCGAATAAGCTGTTGAGCATTGGCACCTGGTCTCCGGGCTCAAAGTACTCGTAAAGTTGCTCGGTCACCAATGGAGAAGCCGTGGCCTCTGCTACTCCGGGAAAAGCACCTGCATAGGTTGCCATTCTCTTCGGCTGTCCGTGCATCTGATTCTGAATGAAGCTAAATCCCTGGGTTGCATATTGATGATTAAGGTACTCATTCATAAACACGGCCGTCTTAAAGCGGTTCTTCTGCTTTGAGTCATCAATGGCGGTCATTTCTACCTTTACCGGATAATCCTTAGCTGTGTAGTATTCATGAGCACTATAACCCGGAGTGGTTTTTCCCTGATAGATGTTTTTCATGAAAACCTGTGAATATCCTACAGATGGTCCTGGTAAGATACTTTCACCAACAGGGCCTTCCGCCTGCTCTTTATCCTTTCCGGCTATTATCTTGCTGATTGCGCTTTGTCCTTTTCTCTTCACAAAGTCTACGAGGATATTCTCCTCACGGATAGTGGCGGGCTCGTTGGTAGCCACTCCACTGCTAATCACATTGCCGTTGCCATTTAACGTTTTATAGATATACTCCGTCCCGTAAAGCGCCTGTGTGCCTAATGAACTATCAAATGTCATCAAACGCTTTACCCTTAGCCCGCCGCCCTTCTTTGCTATGGGAGTTGGTACTCTCAGGTAAGACAGGTCGTAGTTCATAGCTCCGCACAAGGTGCTTGGTATCAATGATCCACCCACAAAATCCAGCAATTGCATCACCATACTTTTGGCATCACCGCTGTCATTTAAAGCTCCCTGGGCACCATTGCAGCTACTGCGATCAATCATTCCCAACCTGTAGGCTTTTACAAAGTCCTCGCATGCCGTCTTTGGCATTCCATCACCGGTTAAAGACACAAAAACCCCCGTAGCATCAAGGCCTACACCACCAACATTGGCATAGCCATCGACATAATCCACATCGCAATCGGACAGATCAGGCGTATTGTTGCCTTTCAGTCGATATAAAAACTTAAAATACATCTTTTTACCGGTCCCTATGTATCGCTTGTCTATTTTGCCTCTAAGTTCATCCAAATGTTCTGCTCCCAATCCAATTGCTTGGTGATCAATATAGAACTTCGAAAATCCGTCACCGGCACTCAACAAAGGCGCCATAACGTGGGCTTCCTGATCCTGTATATAGCTGTAGTCATCTTGTTCATATTGAATATGTATTTCACCTTTAGAAGGTAATTGTATTACTTTCAGGTTCCAGACGGCCGGGTCAAAATCCCGGTTGGGTATTTTCGACTGATCCAGCCAGGGGCGCATTTTAGCATATTGATCGCTCCCGTAAGGTTGGTAGTTACCCCATGCATCGCTGTGAAAAGGTGAATAGGAAGGATTCTCTCCTTTGGGATCAGTATTGAGATCCAGGTAGTTGTCAAGAGCAGCATATTCGGCAGGGTAGGTATTGTCTCCCGGGTAATTGTACTTAAAAACATACGGACTGATACGCCCGGTATTCAAGCCATTATACTCAAAATAAACTTTTGCAAGTGTCAGTCGCCCACTTCCCCCGGAGGTATTCGGTGCACCGGTCTGAAGTTCTTCGCCCGTAACATCATACCCATAATATTTAAAATGTACCGTTTTAAGAGGTGTGATAGCTCCGGGATTCTTAATTCTGTTGCGATCGATCTGACCGTTAGCAAGCTTAAAATCAGCAATTGAATAAAGATCTATACGTGTCAGCCGCCTTTGATACTGACTACCTTTCGCTCCTGCCGTCACATTATCGTAGTTAGTAGCAGATATGGCATCGTTTCTTACAGCAGTGTAGAAAATGGCCACATGTGATTTCGTTTCTATCGACTGGAGGTATACAATCTCCTTTTCTCCAGCGCTTACCGAGCCGATATCATCTTTTTTATCGGAGAGAGAAGACCGCTCGTATTTCAGACCGTTATAGGGTGATCTCCACTTATACCATGCCGCCTGCTCTGCATTATCACCGTATACTTTATTGTAATTGAACCTGGTGTATCCCCCAAAGTCATCTGGTGTGGGACCATCATAACTACGGTCAATGTAATCGGGTGTAGTAACCTCGGTTAGCAAATATGAAGATGCATATGCCCCCAACTGTTCCGTACCCAATTTGATTTTATCGTTTTTATAGTTGACAATGTAGTTGTCATGTACCACTGAAGCTCCACTCACCCCAAAACTCAGGTGTCTTTCATTTCTGTTGAGAACTGGTAAACCATACACATAACGCGAGCCATTTTCATTGTATACCGCCACCTCTGCAACCTGATGTGAAGCCAGGCTCCCCGACCTCATACTACGGATATCAGCTCTTTTTGAGTAAGCTTTATAATATTTGCCGGAGGAAACGGCATTAGTTGCTTCAACTGTATTGTACCCTATATAGGATGACCTTCCGCTTCTCTCACCCTGACCCAGATCGAAGTCAAATCCGCTCAACGAGACTCCCCCCGTTGATGGCTTTGCTCGCACTGGTTGATCATTATGTGTATCACCCCAACTACCGCCCTGATCCCCATTAAACCTGAAAAAAACGGGTTCATCCACCTCTGCATCCGGGCTACTGAACGTCCGACTGTTATCCCAGTCTGTTATTTCCATAGATTGGCTTCCTTTTCCCATGTCCAGACCGCCACCGAAGTTAAGCCCAGCGTCCACTTCTGGTGAGACGTTGTAAATATGGGTTTTACTTTCCATATGACGCGGACCAAAATATCCCACTTGCTTGTGATACATCCTGAATGCCCCGGAGAGCCCTTCGGCTGTTAGCATGAACTGATCTGCGTTATTAAAAGGGACACCAAGGAATACGTCCCTTTTATTGAAGGAACTTTCCTTCTCCACAGAATAATCCATTACCTGCGTACCCGGATCAGTATGTTCAGAGGAATACATATAGCCAAGGGCATTTACTGTTGTAGTGGGATCATTTTTTTGATGTGAATAGCTACCAAACACGTTGAAAGTACCGCCCATCGGTAGCTGTGATGGGTTGGCCTCAAAATTCAGGGATACATTGTATGAAGCCCCGGTATAAGCCGGTATGTGGGTAGGCCGTTCTATTTGGCTCATAGAAAACAATCCATAGGAGCTACCTACAAGACTGATACCCGGTGCTTTTCCCAAAGAATTATTCGCAAAATTTGCTTTATAAGCTTCTCTTTTTTGCTTAGAATCTAAGTTTTTATTTTCCTCTGAACTTTTCTCTCCAGGCTTCTGCATTAATGCCATAGGTTGAATACTTAAAGAAAAACTTCCCTGATCATCAGATACGTTGTATCCCATATTCACAAAGCCCCTTCCCAAGTGCAAGCCAAGACCAAGGTTTTTACCGAAACCCTTATAATTGTTATACCTCAGCGCTGCATTGGCGCTGATAGATGCAAAGTTATCCTTACTGAATAATTCGGCAGCCACACCTCCTCCAACAGTCGCTGTCCAGTTTTTCGGAGTTTTATTATGATAGATCACTTCTTGATTTTTATAATCATCAGGAAAACCTCTGGTGCTTCTATTTATAGCTCCCACATTAAGTGTCCACCCATAACCAACCCATGAAGACTCTTCTTCGGTAGATACGCCACTATGATAAGAAAGGGAAATCGGATAACTGCTACCATGCGGCCCAGGAACCTCTAGTAAAGGTAGGTTGTAAGTAAAGTCCCCGGAGAATGGGTTTACCATATTGGTAGTAGCAACGGGTTCAAAGCTACTAAATTCCGGCTGAGACGGACCCGATGTTAAAGCGAATGTCAGTGTGGGCCCAAAGATTTGCACCAACATATTTATGGTTAGAAAAACCGCTATAGTTCTGATATGTCTTCTTCCTATCATGCTTATAATGATCTTTTAGCAATTATCAATTTTGGAATACTTTGAATGTCGCTTTTCCGGAACAGGAAATGACTGGTACCTGTGCCCCAATAAGGATCATCAAAGGTCAGCGTAAGCTCTTCTGCATGCTCATCAAACACACCACAGTGGTATCCGTCCGGTGTAAACACTACACTGAAAGTAAGCCGGTTACTTAACTCATTGTAGCCCTCAAAGGCCGTCAACACCGGCTTAAACCGGTCATCTCCTACATTTAGTGCGATAAACTGTTCACTATTAAAGCTAAGCAGGCTGACCCGCTGTTTGTACTCATTCATAGTACTGATACCATGGTACATCAGGTTTGTCGTTTGTTTATCAGCCAGTAGTGATAGCTTAAAGGATAGCCCACATTTATACTCCTTCAACAAAGAGTCAAATGTTCCGGTTTTTGCAGATGTAAGTTGTTCATATTCTGAATAAGCCAGAAAATCTGCAGGCAGAAATTGCGCTCTCAATTTCAAATCATTGATAACCTTCTCTCTGGCAACAGCCTGTCCATTCTTTTGAAGCCACTCCTGGTAATCAGTCCAGGAAAGCTCTGATGGTTTGGAGGCACAGCCTGCTATAAAAGCCAATGTTAATGACAACAGTATTTTACCCATTATTCTCCCTTGTATCTTTTATTTATTTCCTTTAATACCTGGTCTGTAATATCCAGGTGTTCATTGCCATATAAGATGCTTCCATCTTTAGTTGTACCAAAAATAATATCATAACCTTTCTGCTCGGCATAATCTTCGATGAAACTGTTCACCTGGTTAAGCACAGAGGCCATCATTTCATGGTCTTCCTCCCGGATCTTACTGTCTATGGCCTGGGAATACGTTTCCAACTGTTGCTGTTGGTTGTTCAGCATCTCCTCTCTCTGCTTTCTTTCTGAAGAGGACAACTTGTCATAATCTCTGTTATATACAGCTACTGATCGCTGAAAATCCCGCCTCAGTGTATCTACATTTGCCTGCCACGACATCTTTTTGTCATCAAACTTGGCCATGGCTTCCTTTGTGCCCTCATAGCTATATATAAGATCATGTGAACGTACATACGCCACATTATTATGTGTAGCGTGAGTAATGAAATAAGCAACAGCAACAGCAACAGCAACTACCACACTTATAATTATTATTAAAAGTTCTTTCGTCTTCATATTATCTACATTCTATTTTACCACCATTATTGACCACAAGCATCTTTTTACCTTTTTCCGCAGGTCCCTCAATCACGATTTCTCCATTTACAATCAAGTAGGCTGCTTGTCCTGCCACCTCCACTTTTCCAGGTTGTAGCGCATTAATATTCATTCCCAGGCAGCTTACTTCAGTACTTACCTTTACATCATGTCCTTCAATAAAGACTATGTCGTATCTTGTAGGAACATTGTTAACTGTTGCACCACCTGATATATTCGACCAGATGGAAGGATCATCCCAGTTCCCATCGGCTATTGTGTAAAAATCTTTACTCACTATGGCATTTAAGATAAACTCAGAACTAAAGAGCTCTACATCAGTGATTACGGTATTAGTCATTTTGCACCTGTACCTTTGGTTATCTTCCTCCGGACCGGGAGCAGGTAAGCTTAAGTCCATGGCACTTGCTTCAACAATATCTTCCCATGTCGAGCCATTCCATTTTTGCCATTGATACAAAGTATTGGCCCCGCCGGCCCTATCATTCTCAACAATAAGATCCTGTCCTACATAATAATCCCGGCTGACCGGTGCGACTACAAGTTGTTGAGGCGAATAGATAAAAGTAGAAAATTGAGGAGTACCGGCATCCGGCATGTTATTTTCTATTTCTGCAAAACTAACCCATGTATTATCAACCAGCAACTTAGTGATGCCAGGTAAACTCTTCAAAACCGGAACGCTCACCTTATTATTTGACAAATATACATCCCTCAGTAGAGAGGTAGCCGGCACCTCAGGTAGGGCACCCTCTAAAAGGTTGTTATTCAGGTAGAGATATTTTAGCTTAGGCAATTGAACTATTTCCTCGGGTATGGAGCCTGTCAACTGACAATATCCCAAATGAAGTTGCTCTAGCTGCCCCAGATTACCCAAACTGGCGGGGATCGGACCTGTAAAATTGTTGTTCCATATACGGATATATTTTAATGCTCCTAAACTCCCCAACCATTCCGGTATTATACCATCGAGTTCATTACGGTTTAAGTCCAAAAGCTGTAGCTGCTGTAAATTTCTCATATCAGGAATTGGGCCTGTCAGTTGGTTTACATCTACCCGTAGATTCACAAGTTTTGTCAGACTGCCGATAGAAGGTGGTAAGTCCCCGATCAACTGGTTTATCCTTAAAGAAAGAAGATCCAGGTTATTAAGGTTGCCTATATCATCAGGTATTTCACCGGTCAGGCCACAATTTTCCAGGCCAAGGTCTTGCAGGGCTGTAAGCCCCGTGATCCAGGAAGGAATAGATCCTCCAAGATTGTTATTAGACAGGTGTAATTCTTCCAGTGCTTTGAGGTCGCGAATATCCGGGATACCACCTGTCAGGCTGTTTTGGTGCAGACGAAGTACCTGTAATGCCTGAAGGTCATTTAAAGAGACTGGCAGGTTTCCCGCAAGGCCGTTATTATTGAGGTCAATGAACACCACATCTCCGTTGAGTGCAGTTATCCCATGCCAGCCTGCTATCTGATCTACCGAAGTGATGGTGCTCCAGTCTGTCGGCCAGCCGGTGGTGTTGGTCCAGGTGGCACCTCCGGTGGTTTCGTAGAGGTCGCGGAGGGCAGTTATTTCATTAACATCAGGAACAACACCATTTGTAAGAGTAGTAAAGACTGCCCCAGCACCGCTTCCCATATAGTTAGTCAGTGAATCGTAACCGTTAAATTCGAAAATTTTTATGCCATACTTTGTGTTGGGCAATAACCCTGATATCGTCATTTCATTTCCGGTACCTTCGTAAACAATTTTATTAGGACCTATACCCGGCGCTGAAGAAAAGTCAGCATTGAAATTATAATCCCAGCCATCCTTTGGTTCCCCCGAAGATGTAGGTAATTGATTTACTCTTGCAATGATCAATCGCTTTTCCCCATCTCCGGAAACCCAACTAATATGAGCCGATGTCTCTGTTATAGAATTAATCTCAATTGAACTGGAAGATACAGTGGGTTGAGGAGCAGCACCTGCGGTATATTGACCTCCACTGCCTCTATTGGATACTAAATAATCTATGTTAGTACCCGATCCATTAAATTCAAATATTGCAAAACCATAATATTTATTTAGATCCAAACCTGTTATTGTAGTTCCGGAACCAGAACCAACATACATTACTCTGTTTGCTCCTATATATGGGGCCAGACTCGCGTCACTGTTCCATGAATATTCTGTTCCGTCTTTAGGCAAACCTGTAGTTGTGGGTGTCTGCCATTCCCGCATAAGTACTATCCTACCGCTCCCGTCACCATTTGTCCAATTTATTTCCATAGAATGCTCTGTCACATTCGAAAAAAAGACGTTGGAAGTTGGTGTGGTTGGTTCTATTACTGTACAGCCCACTGGATTAAGAATTAATCCGGCCAACTGACCTACTTCTGTATCACTCAATGCATAATTATAAATTTTCAATTCGTCAAATATTGCCTGGCTGTTGTAACCTGCCTGTGCCATTCTGCCAATGTAGACAGGCAAATTAGTATTGTTGATCACTGCTGATCCAACCTCTGTTGTCGCTACCAATACGCCATCTTGATATAGTTTAAGTTGTGAGCCCTCGCGAACCCCTGCAAGGTGGTGCCACTGGCCCACTGTCAGTGGTGTTGTAGATATTGCTTTATATTTTACATCACCACTTTCTATGTTGAATTGGGGGTATTCTGAATTTGTGCCTCCAATATTCAATACCCATTCGTTGGTACCCACGTCACTACCGATATTCCACTTAGCCACACCCATGACGTTGTCGCTATTGCTGGTAGGTGCCATTTTCTTCACCCAGTAGGCTATGGTAAAGTTGTTATCACCAAAGTCATTCGTAGGATCATCCGGAATACTAACGTAGTCATCCACTCCATCTAAATACAACCCCTGTTCATTGTACCCTTCTGTCCATGTAGCTCCAGTAACCGTTCCGTTAAGTCCGTTTACACTTTCGGATAATACGGTGCCTTCGCAGGAATTAAAGTTCCAGCTCCAATCCTTCCTGTCACATAGCACTGAATTGAACGGAACCTGAGCGAGTTGCGCAATTTCAGTAGCATCCAAAGTTCTGTTATATATCTTTAGCTCATCCAGTGAGCCGTTGTATGGTAAAAAAAGATTCCCATAGTTATCAACAAATTGGCCCAGTGACACAGAATAGTCACTGGTTCCTGTAGCATAATGCTGAAGTGCAGTTTCAGTGCCATCCTGTATACCATCTACATAGAATTTTATGTTAGCTCCATCACCCACTACTGCAACATGGTGCCAATTATTATCATTGATAGTGTTTTGGGCTCCAAGCGCCAGATTAACTGTTCCTGGCTCTCCGATGGTAGAAGTGAATCGCAACTGATGATCACCATAGCTTCCTCCATAGGTTTCGTACATCAATCCGAAGCCCTTATATTTAGTAGTTCCACTACTACCAAGAAATACGCTTCTTGCATTGAGGTCCTTGAGTTTTATGAAGAGCGAGATGGTAAATACTCCTGTGTTTTGAATAAATGACAAATCATCTTCCGATCCGGTAAGCGTAGCATAATCATTAATTCCATCAAAGCTCAGACCTTTGTCGTTGTAGCCGCCCGACCATGTAGCTCCATTGATCACACCATTGAGCCCATTTACATTTTCGGTTAGCACTGCACCTTCGCAGGAATTAAAATTCCATGCCCATTCCTTATTACATGACACCGGTGATGACACAGCAACAGCCTCGTTTGAAATCTCAGACGCACTCAAAGCATAATTATACAGTTTCAACTCATCAAAAACAGCGTGACTGTTATAGCCTTCTGCCGCCATTCTGCCAATGTAGACAGGCAAATTAGTATTGTTGATCACTGCTGATCCAACTTCTGTTGTCGCTACCAATACGCCATCCTGATATAGTTTAAGTTGTGAGCCCTCACGAACCCCTGCAAGGTGGTGCCACTGGCCCACTGTCAGTGGTGTTGCAGAGATGGCTTTGTATTTAATAGTGCCGCTTTCAATATTGAAGTGCGGATATTCAGAGTTCTGTCCTCCAATATTTAACAGCCACTCATTGGTGCCCGATTCTCCTCCTATGTTCCATTTGGCCACGCCCATAATATTGTCATTATTATTGGTTGGCGCCATTTTCTTCACCCAGTAAGCTACCGTGAAGTTGTTCCCTCCAAAGTTGTTGGTAGGATCATCAGGAATGCTGGCATAATCATCAACACCGTCCAGGTACAAACCCTGCTGGCTAAAACCTTCTGTCCATTGCGCTCCATAAACAGTCCCATGCATGCCATTGATGCTTTCTGTAAGTGTGCCGCCTGCACAGGCATTAAAATTCCATTCAAAAGAAGGTACGGTGTTATCTATGCACAACCCGAAAGAGCCTTTGTAGACCGAGCTGCTGTGATTGTTATCCACTGAGAGGTAATACAGCTCTCCGGGGATAAGTGAAACCGTACTTAAAGATATTTTGCCATATTGCCCGGCATAATCAATGCGGCACTCCAGCTCATTGAGTGAAGCGTCCCAAAGCGTCATGCTGGCATGAGAAAGGCCACCGCTATTCGTATTCAGGTCTATAATTATCTCATTGGCTGTAGCCTGAAATTTAAACCATACATTATTCTGAGGTGAAAGGCTATTGCAAGAAACCGCAGGGCCATCTGGCGTCATACCCAATGTGGTATAGGCAGCCGCATCAGAACACCACTGTGTTGTATGGGGCAATTCAATAGCTCCCTCCACGAAATCGTAGCTGGCTTTATCTTTTATGCATAATCCAAATGCTCCTTTGTAAACAGAACTCGTATGATTATTATCTACTGAGATGTAATACAACTCTCCCGGAGTAAGTGAAACTGAGCTTAATGATATTTTACCATATTCCCCGGCATGATCAATACGACAATCCAGCTCATTGAATGAAGCGTCCCAAAGCGTCATACTGGCATGAGATAAACCGCCACTGGGCGTATTCAGCTCTATAGATATCTCATTGGCAGTGGCTTGAAATTTAAACCAAGCGTTGTTCTGAGGTGAAAAACTGTTGCACGAGACCGCAGGGCCATCTGGGGACATACCCAATGTGGTGTATGCAGCCGCGTCTGAGCACCACTCTGTTGTGTGGGACACTTCTACCGCACGTTCCTTAAAATCATATGTAGCCTGATCTTTGATACATAAACTGAAATTACCTCTGTATACGCTGTTATCCAATCGATTATCAACTGAGATATAATACCATTCTCCCGGAGTAAGAGAAAGTGAGCTCAGTGATATTTCACCATAATTGTGGTCGATACCACAGGCTAGTTCATTTGACGAAGCATCCCATAAGGTCATGCTTGCTCTTGTCAGCCCCGAACCAGAAAGATCAACCGCAACTTCATTGGAAGTAGCCTGAAATTTAAACCATACATTATTCAAAGGGCTGTTTGCATTGCAAGAGGCAGCAGGGCCATCAGCGGTCATGCCCACCGTAGTATATGCTGCGGGGTCTGAGCACCAACTGGTAGTATGCGACAGTTCAACAGCTCCATCCTTGAAATCATAAGAAGTTGCATACTCCACCTCCATACCATTCAGATAACCCTGGGTGTATCCCGGAGTGTTGCTGACCGTTATGATGGCTTCACCATTGGCATCTGAGGTAACATTGGCTATTTCACCTAAAGTGGTAGTGTTATAAGCCGCATTAGTGGTAACCGTTTGAGCGCCTATGGTAAAATCCGTATAGGGATTAAGATCTGTGTTGCGACTGCTTAAAAACCTGAAAGTATAATTCCTATTTGGTATAAGGCCTGTGACTTTAAGATTAGCAGAGGTCTGGTATACCCGATAATAGCTTTTTAGAACATTATCTGGATAAACACCGCTATCACTGCCTGTTGTGGCCCCCGATGTGCCAACTCCTGTCCAGCTATCTACCAGCGTGATACCGATGCCGGTGCCCTGGCCCTGGTCGTCCATGAGGTCCACTAAGGCAGTACCGGCCAGTGGGTCGGCATTCATGTTGTTCCATGGGGATGCTGCCGGATTATCTTTATTGAAATTGATGTATACTTTTCTCGTTTGGGCATATGAAGTCGCAGAAAAAAAGGCAACAACAGATAGCAACAATAAGAACTTCTTAAGTGAGGACTGCTTTATGTTCATTTCTAATTCAATTCTTACTCTCAGCTTTAGCCAGCTAATTTATAAAGTGCCCGTCCCAAAAAATGAGACTCGCTAAATTTTTTAAGAAAATAAATGCAGTTCAGAAAATCTCCCTTGATGAAACAAAGAGGCGAGAAAGCTTAAAAACCAACTGTAACAACATTTAATCGAATTGCAAATATAGATGGATAATAAATACAAAACACAACAAATTATATACATTTATTACATTTAAATAATTTACTATTTTATAGCACTAAAAAAGTAAAATATGCATTATACACAGATAGCAACTAAAAAATATACATAAAATATAATGTATATTACATGAGAATGATTTTAAAGTATTATTAATGGTCATACACGAGCTGCAGCTTTTGCAACATGTGAGCAGGGCACGGAAGTAACTTCCGCCCCAGTTGACACATGGCGGACTTATTCTACCTTTGGACAGATCAAAGACCGTACA
>NZ_AMZN01000064.1 GCF_000331535.1 Fulvivirga imtechensis AK7
ATCTTTCCTTCAAGATACCGAATCTTTTAGAGTTTCACCAATTAAAAAGTATATTTTTTTAATTTAAATCGCTGATTACTAATTAGTTGAATGTGACAAAGTAGTACTAGTTACCCTTCACCTTTCTCCATTCAAGATCATCAATTAGATCAGCAACTTTTTTCTCCAGTTCTTTAAGTTCCTCAGGAGCATTGTAGTAGTCCATGATCCTCTTTGATCTTCCTTCATAATTAAATGAAATATAAGTAGTAGGGAGGTCTGTTACATTGCTCTTATAAGAGTCTTCAAAGCCAAAAAAATCTCGCTCTTCAAAGGCTACTATAAACCCACTTACATCATCGTCTGACAATTGTGCCTCATACTTACCTTTTAATGTAAGGTTTTCTTCCGCATCCAACACCACCTTTCCATTCTTATATATCTCGATCTTATAAACAGGACAAGCACCCATGCATCTGGTTTTTTCCATACTGATCAGCGCTTCCTCCTGAATATTATTAGTTTGTGACGATTTACAAGCTATCAGTGCAATGCCAAGTAAAGCAACTATTCTTATGATCATATCGTACATTTTTGAGGAATAATGACTAACTTAAAGGGGTTTACCTTTTATGTAAAGGTAATATTTATATCAAATCGTATGTGTTTATGAAGAACTTTTTACTTTCTGCTTTTGTAATTTCCTCTTTTACTATATTTCAAGCCAGCGCCCAAAAAACAAATACTATTACCCCTTCAGGAAAAATAGTTTGCTACGCTAAAGAGGTAAGTGAACATACAAGGATCCTTCCTAAAATTGCCCCTGGGGCGCGTACACAGGCCAATGCGACTTTTAAAGTTAACTATAATGGCTTCACCGAAGACGCAAAAGCAGCTTTTCAGTATGCCGTAGATATTTGGGCTTCTACTTTACAATCACCGGTGGTAATACATATAGAAGCCAACTGGTCGCAGTTGGAATCCGGTGTTTTGGGTTCTGCAGGTTGGGCTTCTGTGCATGCTAATTTTGATGGCGCCCAAAAATTAAACACATTTTATCCAGCGGCCCTTGCCGAAAAAATGGCTGGAAAAACCCTCAACGATTCCACAGATATAGTGGCCAGGTTCAATAGCACCACCAACTGGTATCTGGGTACGGATGGCAATCCTGGCGCTAACCAGTATGACCTGGTATCTGTCGTACTCCATGAAATAGGGCATGGTCTTGGGTTTGTGGATACCTTTGATTTTGACAATGGTACAGGATCATTCGGGCTAACCACTTTTTCTATTCCAATGATCTATGATACATATGTAGAGAACATTGATGACCAGATAGTATTCAAGGATTTCTCAAACAACTCCGAAAACCTTGGCAACCAGTTGATCAGCAACAATATATATTTCAATTCACCTACAGCGACCTTAAATAATGGTTCGCGCCCGCGGCTTTATGCTCCCACTACCTGGAATGCCGGCTCCAGTATTGCTCATTTGAATGAAAGCACTTATCCGGCCGGGAACGCCAACTCGCTGATGACACCGCAGATCGGTATGGATGAAGTAATGCATGATCCCGGGCCAATAACGCTGGACATGCTGGCCGACATGGGATGGGAATTTACCTATATCGACCATTCCCGGCTCACCAACACCGAGAATATTGCCGGTCCCTCGTATGAGGTCACTGCCACTGTCACCAGCGATGTAGGCGTGGAACCCGGTACGGTGAAGCTATACTACTCACTTAGCGGGTTTGAAAATGATACCACAATTGTTGACATGACTGAAACCGAAGGGGTATACTCCGCCAACATCACGTCTGCAAATGTAGCATCTCAAACCTATGCCTATTTTATAAAAGCAAACGATATCGAAGGAAGGTCTTTCACCAAGCCCGGTGGGGCAGCCGAGACTTTCTTTTTTTTCACCACGGATGTGGATACAGAGGCTCCCGAAATTACACATACGCCTCCCCCTTATGTCAGGGAGTCCGCAACGAAGCTGGTGTTAGAGGCAGTTATCAAAGATTTTTCCGCACTTCAGGATGTAACCGTTGAATATATTATTAACGATCAGACTCCACTGGTTGCTGATATGCAATTAACCGAACCAGAAACAGATAGCCTGTATCGCGCTGTAATAGATATAACCCCCTACAACCTGCTTGAAGGCGATTCCATACGATATTCTATTATTGCGACAGACGCTTCGGCTGCTAATAATTCCGCCACCATGCCTGCCTCAGGGCTGTACAAACTTGATGTAGTTGGTATCGCTCCTGCAGTGGATAAGTATACCAATAACTTCAACAGCGCTACTGATGATTTCTTCCAAACCTCCAATTTTTCAATAACTACACCCAGCGGATTTAACAACCCGGCCATTCATTCAGACCACCCATATGAGGATGGTGCAGGGCCTAACCGGGAAAGCAACTATGTGATGGAAATGAGGGTACCGATAATCATTGCAGAATCAGATGCTACCATAACTTTTGACGAAGTGGTACTCGTTGAGCCCGGAGAGTCGGGAAGCTCCTTCGGTGCCTCTAACTTCTGGGACTACGTAATTGTAGAAGGGACCATTGATGGGGGCCAAACCTGGAAAGAATTTGCGCCAGGCTACGACAGTCGTGCCAATTCCGACTGGCTGGCGACCTATAACGGCAACATCTCAGGTGATAATTCGGAGGCAGAAGGAACAGCAGCGTTATACAGGCCCCGTGAAATTGATATGCTCGAAAATGGCCACTTCTCACCGGGAGATGAAGTGCTTATCCGATTCAGGTTATTTGCCGATGCCGCAGCTCATGGCTGGGGATGGGCTATAGACAACCTGGACATACAGGTAGACACCAAGCCCCCGGTTATTCGGCACGATCACCTGGATTACACCCTGACCAGCTCGGAGATCAAATTAGAGTCAACCATTACAGATAACAGAGCCGTAGACAGTGTGGCCATTGTAACACGAGTCAATGGAGTGGAACAAGAACTGATAAGCCTGGAACCCAATGTCAGCAATAGCTACACCGTTTTGATCAACGTAGCAGGCATGGAGGTTGGAGATGTGCTGGAATACAGGATTGTTGCTTTTGACAATAACACTCCCGAGCCAAATGTAGCGTACCTGCCTTCTGCAGATAGCTTTTTTGAAGTTCCTTACATTGAATTCGGCAATGCTATTGCCACTTATTCCAACAATTTCCATGCGAGCTCTGACGATTTTGTCGGCAACTTTTTCTCTATTGCCACTCCTTCGGGTTTTGCTGATGGAGCCATTCATTCAGCGCACCCCTATCCTGTTGGGTTTGGCGAAGGCAATACCAGCAGCTATACCTACACTTTCAAAAAACCGGTAATCATCAGTTCAGAAAAACCGCTAATGGCTTTTGATGAAGTAGTGTTGGTACAACCCTCTACTTCAGCAACACAAGACTATGTGGTAGTGGAAGGGTCCAAAGACGGAGGTACTACCTGGGCGCCTTTCCTGGAAGGTTATGACTCGAAAGCTATAAACCGCAATGAATGGATTACAGCATATAATGCAGGCAGCAATGGCAGTGACGACCTGTACAGATATCGTATTATCAACCTGACATCTTCAGGAGATTTTACTGCCGGAGACAACGTGCTGATCAGGTTCAGGCTATCATCAAACAGTGAGGTTAACGCCTGGGGCTGGGCTATTGATAACCTGGAGATCCAGAATGATAATATCACGGGCGTAGAAGACAATATAGCAGTCCGAAGCCTGGAAGCATATCCTAATCCCAATGCAACAGACCTGCTGCATCTTAAGTTAAACACAAATAATATTGTAAGAGCACTTGACCTTCGCATTATAAGCCCGGGTGGCCAGGTGGTTTATCAAAAGACTTTCACCAATGTTTCGCCGGAAACAGTACAAACAGTACCCCTCAATCATATTCCCAATGGTTTGTATGCGGTGCAAGCTGTAATTGACGGACAAGTAATAACTAAAAAAATAATGCGCTCACGCTAAAAAAAACCACTTTTTAAAAGAAAAGGATGCCCTGCTTCAGGCGCATCCTTTTTTACATTTTGATTCTCCCCATTTTCATATAACTTTGTGCCAATTTATGCTAAAGTCAATAATTTAAACCCTACACAACCACTATTAATGCCAAGAGATAGAAGTATCAGGTCAGTTCTAATCATCGGAAGCGGTCCTATTGTTATCGGTCAAGCATGTGAGTTTGACTATTCAGGTTCCCAGGCGTCACGTTCATTAAGAGAAGAAGGGATAGAGGTGATACTCATCAATTCTAATCCCGCAACAATCATGACTGATAAGGTCACTGCGGATCACATTTACCTAAAGCCCCTCACCAAACAATCGATAAGATATATCCTCGACAGACACAATATTGATGCAGTACTTCCTACCATGGGTGGGCAAACAGCATTAAACCTGGCGATTGATTGTGAAAAGGCTGGTATCTGGGATCATTATGGTGTGAAGATCATCGGTGTTGACATCAATGCCATTGAGACCACCGAGGACAGGGAAAAATTCCGTTTGAAAATGAACGAGCTTGGCGTTCATGTATGTAAAGGTGAAACGGCTACCTCTTTTCTTCAGGGTAAAGAAATAGCACAGGAAATAGGCTTTCCGCTGGTGATCAGGCCATCATTTACGCTGGGTGGATCGGGGGGTGGTTTCGTAAACTCGGCAGAAGAATTTGAAAAAGCATTAACACACGGATTGCACACCTCTCCGATACATGAGGTACTGATCGAACAAAGCATATTAGGGTGGAAAGAATATGAGTTGGAGCTCCTGCGTGACAACTTAGGCAACATCATCATCATTTGCTCCATCGAAAACTTCGATCCAATGGGAGTGCATACCGGTGACTCCATCACGGTGGCTCCCGCCATGACGCTGCCCGATACAGTATACCAAAGAATGCGTGATCTGGCCATCAAAATGATGAACGGCATAGGCATGTTTGCCGGTGGATGTAATGTGCAGTTTGCTGTAAACCCGGAAGATGATGATATTGTAGGCATTGAGATTAACCCACGGGTATCACGTTCATCAGCGCTTGCATCAAAAGCTACAGGGTATCCTATTGCCAAAATAGCTGCAAAACTGGCTATCGGCTACAACCTTGATGAGCTGAAGAATGCTATTACCGGCACTACCAGCGCCTACTTCGAACCTGCCCTCGATTATGTGATTGTAAAGATACCGAGATGGAATTTTGACAAATTCCAGGGTTCGGACAGAAGGCTTGGGCTTCAAATGAAATCGGTAGGTGAAGTAATGGGTATTGGCCGCAACTTTCAGGAAGCGCTCCAGAAAGCTTGCCAATCATTGGAAATTAAGAGGAATGGCCTAGGGGCTGACGGCAAAGAGCTGACAAAACAGCAGGAGATCCTCGACAGCCTGGAGCACCCAAGCTGGAACAGGCTTTTCCATATCTATGATGCGTTTAAACTGGGGATCCCTTTTAAAACCATCCAAAACCTCACTAAGATCGACAAGTGGTTCCTGAACCAAATCGAGGAACTGATCCTGTTGGAGAATGAGATATCAAAATACGATATAGAGACCATTCCCACCGACCTGTTGAAAACTGCAAAAGAAAAAGGGTATGCCGACAGGCAACTGGGCCACCTGCTGGATTGCTGGGAGAGTGAAGTACATAAAAAAAGAACGGAATCAGGCATCAACAGGGTATACAAACTGGTAGATACCTGTGCTGCCGAGTTTGAAGCCAAAACTCCTTACTACTACTCTACTTTCGACCAGGAAAATGAGTCGGTGGTAACAAACAAAAAGAAAATAATAGTACTGGGCTCAGGTCCCAACAGGATCGGCCAGGGTATCGAATTTGATTATTCCTGTGTGCATGGCATACTGGCTGCAAAAGAATGTGGTTACGAAACCATCATGATCAACTGCAACCCGGAAACAGTTTCCACTGATTTTGATGTGGCTGACAAACTTTATTTCGAACCGGTGTTCTGGGAACATATCTACGATATCATTCAGCATGAGAAACCTGAGGGTGTCATTGTACAGTTAGGAGGACAAACGGCCCTGAAACTGGCTGAAAAGCTGGAAAAATATGGTATAAAAATACTGGGAACAAACTTTAAATCCCTGGACCTGGCAGAAGATCGTGGAAGCTTCTCCAATATCCTGAAGGAAAATGACATTCCTTACCCTGAATTTGGTGTAGCTGAAGACGCAGAGACAGCAATCGAACTATCAAAAGAAATAGGGTTCCCGCTTTTAGTGAGACCATCTTATGTATTAGGCGGTCAGAGCATGAAGATCGTGATCAACGAAAAAGAACTGGAGTCGCACATTATAGATATTCTCAAGACGATCCCGGGAAACAAAGTATTGCTTGACCACTTCCTCGATGGAGCCATTGAGGCTGAAGCTGACGCCATTTGCGATGGTGAAGATGTCCACATCATCGGTATCATGCAGCATATCGAGCCGGCCGGTATCCATAGTGGAGACTCATACGCAGTGCTTCCTCCGTATAACCTTGGAGATTTCGTGATCAGGCAGATTGAGGCTTATACGAAAAAGATCGCCCTCGCATTGAATACTGTAGGGTTGATCAATATACAATTTGCTGTAAAGGATGATAAGGTTTACATCATAGAGGCAAATCCGAGAGCGTCACGTACAGTTCCATTTATATGCAAAGCGTATGATGAACCATATGTGAATTATGCCGTTAAAGTAATGTTAGGGGAGAAAAAAGTGAAAGACTTTACTTTCAATCCTAAGAAGCATGGTTACGCCATCAAAGAGCCCGTTTTCTCTTTCGACAAGTTCCCCAATGTAAATAAAGAGCTTGGCCCGGAAATGAAATCGACAGGGGAGTCTATCTACTTCATAGATGATCTGATGGATGACTATTTCATGAAAATTTACTCTGAACGAAACTTATATCTGAGTAAATAGGTATAATAGTTAAAAGGAAAAGTATGCTGAAGTTTTTTATCATAGTATTTCTTATCGGATTTCTGGCATTTAAGGTCCTGGGGCTTTTTTTCAGAGTTCTTTTAGGAGGCTCTGCTGCCGACAGATCGGGACAAAGAAGTTATCAAAACCAGCAATACCAGTCGGGAAGAAGTACTGATGGAAATGTAAATATAGATTATGTGCCTAATGGAAAATCCAAAGGAACCTCGAAAGAATTTAAAGGTGGAGAATATGTTGAGTATGAGGAAATAGATTAATTCTTCGACAAAATTATTATTTTGGACCCCGTTTCGGATATTTGGATCTTATTTATACCGAAGCGGGGTTTCTTATTTATATAGATATGGTCAATCTGAAATTTTATAAATACCAGGCCACTGGTAATGACTTTATACTGATCGATAACAGAACATTGAAGCTGCAACTGGACCAACCTCAGATTCAAAAGCTGTGCGACAGAAAGTTCGGTATAGGGTCAGACGGTTTGATATTGATCCAGGATCATCCGGATTCTGATTTTGAAATGGTATTTTATAATCCTGATGGTAGTCAGAGCCTATGTGGCAATGGCAGCCGTTGTGCTGTTAATTTTGCAAGCTTCCTTGGCATTTTTCAGGGATCAACACGTTTTTTGGCATTTGATGGTGAGCATCAGGCTGATATTTTGCCCGATGGCCAGGTCAGGCTAAAAATGGGAGACGTACAAAATGTCAGGTTAATGGCCGATGGTATGTTTATTGATACGGGGTCACCACACCTGATCAAATACGTAATCAATGTGCAGAACTATCGCGTATATGATGAGGGTAAGGCCATAAGGAACGGTGGCCTGTTCAAAGAGGCAGGTGTAAATGTAAATTTTGTCCAGATAACAGGTGATTCCGAGATATTTGTAAGGACTTACGAACGGGGAGTGGAAAATGAAACCCTGTCGTGTGGTACGGGAGTGACGGCTGCAGCAATAGCTTCGAGCCACAAGGGGCTAAATAGTCCGGTAACGGTAAATACTCAAGGCGGTACACTTACCGTTGAGTATACACAAATTTCGAACGACAACTACTCCGACATTTACCTCACAGGACCCGCTGAAAAGGTTTTTGAAGGCACTATTGAATTGAACTAACCAATTGATAAAGATTTAATTAAAACACTGTAACTTTAGGTGTTGAAAGAGAATAGAAAAAGGAGCGATTATGTTAAAATTTATTGCGAAAATATTCGGCACAAAGTCTGAAAAGGACATCAAGTTGGTGATGCCGATAGTTGAGAAGATCAACCAGGAATTTGCTCAGTTAAAAGATATAAGTGATGATAACCTCAGGGATAAAACCACAGAAGTACAGAATATAATAAATGAGTCCCTCAAATCTATAGATGATCAGATCAGCGCCCTGCACCAGAAGATAGAGGATAACCCTGATCTGGATATACACGAAAAAGAAGAAATTTTTGCTCAGATCGACAAACTCGAGGAAGATAGGAATAAAGACCTGGAAAAGGTATTAATGGATGTGCTCCCCACTGCTTTTGCCATTGTAAAAGAGACTGCCAGAAGATATAAGGAAAATGGTCAGTTGGAAGTAACTGCCACTATGCATGACAAAACCATGGCAGCCGAGAAATCCAACGTAGAGATAAAAGGTGAAAAGGCTATCTGGCATAACAAGTGGATGGCTGCCGGCAATGAAATAACCTGGGATATGCTGCACTATGATGTACAGCTTATCGGAGGTATTGTACTACACCAGGGGAAAATAGCTGAGATGGCCACCGGTGAAGGTAAAACACTGGTGGCAACATTGCCAGCCTTCCTTAATGCATTGGCCAGAAGAGGTGTACATATTGTAACGGTTAACGACTACCTGGCTAAAAGAGATAGCGAATGGATGGCCCCTATGTTTGAATTCCACGGCATGAGGGTGGACTGTATTGACAAACACGAGCCCAATTCCGATGCCCGAAGAAAGGCCTACCATGCGGATATTACTTATGGCACCAACAATGAATTCGGCTTTGACTACCTGAGAGACAATATGTCACGCGACCCTGAAGAACTCGTGCAGAGTAAGCATCATTATGCCATGGTCGATGAGGTAGACTCGGTATTAATAGATGAAGCCAGAACCCCATTGATCATCTCCGGCCCCATACCGAGGGGTGATGAACATGAGTTTTATGACCTGAAACCTCGTATTGCTAAATTGGTGGAAGCTCAAAAGAAGCTGATATCACAATTTTTGGTAGAAGCCAAAAAACAGATAGCCGAAGGGAATGAAAAAGATGGTGGTCTGTCTTTATTCAGAACCTACAGAGGCCTTCCTAAACACAAGCCCCTGATCAAATATCTGAGTGAATCCGGTATGAGACAAATTCTGCAGAAAACAGAAAACTTTTACCTGCAGGACAATCAGAAAATGATGCCGGAGGCGGACGATCCACTTTATTTCACTATTGATGAAAAACATAACAGTATAGAACTCACCGAGAAAGGTATTGACCTGATCACAGGCGAGGGTGAAGACCCTAACTTCTTCATTATGCCCGATATCGGCACTGAGATAGCCCAGTTGGAGAAAAATGAAGACATGCCGGATGAAGAGAAACTGAAAAGAAAAGATGAGATCATTAAAGATTATTCAGTAAAATCTCAAAGGATCCATTCCGTTAACCAGCTCCTGAAAGCTTACACACTTTTTGAAAAAGATACGGAATATATCATTGTTGAAGGCAAAGTGAAGATCGTAGATGAGCAGACAGGCCGTGTGATGGAGGGCCGAAGGTACTCCGATGGTTTGCATCAGGCTATTGAAGCGAAAGAAAATGTAAAAGTGGAAGATGCTACTCAGACATATGCCACAATTACATTGCAAAATTATTTCAGGATGTACCACAAGTTGGCCGGTATGACAGGTACTGCAGAAACTGAAGCGGGCGAATTCTGGGAAATATACAAACTGGATGTTGTGGTAATACCTACCAATAAGCCAATAGCTCGTGCCGACAGACAGGACATGGTGTATAAAACCGTTAGGGAAAAATTCAATGCTGTGGTGGATGAAGTGGTTGGCCTGACAGAGAAGGGTAGACCGGTACTTGTAGGTACCACTTCCGTGGAAATATCAGAGCTTCTGAGCCGAATGCTTACAATGCGAAAGATCAAGCACCAGGTTCTCAATGCCAAGCAGCACCAAAGAGAGGCGGAAGTAGTAGCAGAAGCAGGAAAACCCGGTACAGTAACCATCGCCACCAACATGGCAGGTCGTGGTACGGATATTAAGCTTGCTCCCGAGTCAAAAGCTGCGGGAGGTCTTGCTATAGTTGGTACGGAACGACATGAATCCAGAAGGGTGGACAGACAGCTTAGAGGACGTTCCGGACGTCAGGGAGACCCTGGTTCTTCGCAATTCTTCGTTTCCCTGGAGGATAACCTGATGAGGATGTTTATGCCTGAACGGATCGCCAAGATCATGGACAGGCTGGGACTACAGGAGGGAGAAGTGATATCCCACTCTATGGTTACCAAATCTATCGAGCGCGCTCAGAAAAAAGTGGAAGAAAACAACTTCGGCATCAGAAAAAGGCTATTGGAGTATGACGATGTAATGAACTCTCAGCGTGAAGTCATCTATACCCGTAGAAAGAATGCGTTGTTTGGAGAACGATTGCAACTGGATATCATGAACATGCTTTTTGATACCTGCGAAGATATAGTAATAAACACCAAAGGCGCTGACAACTATGAAAGCTTTAAACTCACTGTACTGGGCGTATTGGGAATTGATTTCCAGATATCAAAAGAAAATTTTGCTACAATACCTCAGCAGGAGCTTTCTGAAAAGTTGTATCACGAAGCCTATGAATTCTACAAAAGGAAGAACAAAGGTATAGCAGAAAAAGCCTTCCCTATTATTAGTAACATTAACGAAACCAGGGGCGCCACTATTGAAAACATTCTTGTGCCATTCACTGATGGTAAAAGACAAATTGGCGTAGCAGCTAACCTGAAGAGATGTGTTGCCACACAGAATACTGAGCTTATAAAAGCTATGGAAAAAATGGTTACCCTGGCCATTATTGATCAGCTCTGGAAAGATCACCTCCGTGAGATGGATGACCTGAAGCAAAGTGTACAAAATGCGGTATACGAGCAGAAGGACCCGCTTTTGATATACAAATTCGAAGGCTTTGAACTGTTTAAAAGGTTCATTGCCAAAGTAAATGAAGACACTATTTCATTCCTGCTGAAGGCGGACTTGCCGGTGCAGGAGCCCGAACAGGTTCAGGAGGCTCGCTCTCACAGAAGGCAGAAGTTGAAAGAGCAAAAAGATGAGTCGAGATCATTACTTAGCGGAGGAGGCGCCCCTACTCAGGCCAATAGACCACCAGCAGAAAAAACCATGCCTCTTAAATCTGAAAAGATAGTAGGTCGTAATGATAAAGTAACGGTACAGTATATGGATGGAAAAGTGCTGAAGGATGTAAAATTCAAAAAAGTGGAAGAAGATATAAGAAATAACAAGTGTGTTTTAGTAGAAGAATAGATATGGTAAAACCCCTGATATATTGTCTTGTTGGCTCATGGATCATATTCGGGTGTAGCAGTACCACTACTCCTACCTCTTCTGACATGGAGAGGTATAAAGAGGACCTGTCTGTACTACGCCCCGAATACGAAAATCCGGAGGCGCTGAAAGACACTATATCGGCAGGTGAGGAAGAGGACTATAGCAGCATCACCCCTAAATACCATGTAACCCGCGAACTGAACGCCATTCTGGATAGTATTGATGTATTAAAGAAAGATGTAAGATATATCGATGGCTTTACTATTCAGGTGTATTCTGGCACCAACAGTGAACAAGCTCGCATAACCAGGGGTAAAATATTTAGCCTGATACCAGAGGCTGACCCGGTATTGAAATTTGATGAACCCAACTTTAAAGTAAAAGTAGGTAAATTCTACTCAAGAATTGAAGCTCAAAAAACCTATGCTAAATTAAAAGGTGAGTTCCCCAAAGCCATCATCATTCCTGAAAGGATCTACATACAATAATGTCCATCAAGCAACAAATAAAAAAGCTGGCAAAAAGAAATGCGAATGAAGTGATCAACATTAGGAGACACATCCATTCGTATCCCGAACTGTCGTATGAAGAATACAACACGGCTAAATATGTAGCCTCTCAATTAAAGGCCATCGGACTGCAGCCCACTGAAGGAGTAGCCAAAACCGGCTTAACAGCCCTTATAGAAGGAAAAAATCCAACAAAAAAAGTGCTGGCGCTGCGTGCCGACATGGATGCCCTGCCAATTATAGAAGCCAATGACGTTGATTACAAATCAAAAAATGAAGGTGTCATGCATGCCTGTGGTCATGATGCTCATACCGCATCGCTGCTGGGGGCGGCCAAAATACTTAACGAATTAAAAGATCAGTTTGAAGGTTCGGTAAAGCTTATCTTCCAGCCCGGAGAGGAAAAAAATCCTGGTGGGGCCTCTTTGATGATCAAAGAAGGAGTATTAAAAAATCCTGCACCACAATGTATCTTTGGCCAACATGTAATGCCCCTTATTCCTGCCGGAAAAGTCGGATTTAAGCCTGGCATGTATATGGCGAGTTGTGATGAAATATACCTGACTGTAAAAGGCAAAGGCGGACATGGAGCAATCCCCGAATTGACCATAGACCCGGTATTGATCACCTCTCATATTATTGTAGCCTTACAACAGATTATAAGCAGAAATGCAAGCCCAAAAACACCAACTGTGCTTTCATTTGGTAAAGTAATAGCAAACGGGGCTACCAATATCATCCCCGAAGAAGTGTATGTAGCCGGTACTTTCAGAGCTATGAATGAAGAATGGCGTGCCGAGGCGCTCAAAAGGATCAAAAAAATGGCTGAAGGCATTGCTGCCTCTATGGGAGGCATGTGCGAAGTGGATATTTCCAAAGGATATCCGTTTTTGGAAAACGACCCTGCGCTAACAGGGAAAACACGAAGTGCCGCGGAAGCCTATGTCGGTAAAGAAAATGTGGTTGACCTTGACGTATGGATGGGAGCTGAGGACTTTGCCTATTATACTCATGAAATACCTGCCTGCTTCTATCGCCTGGGCACCCGCAATGAGGCCAAAGGTATTACATCCTACGTACACACACCTACCTTTAACATCGATGAGGAAGCCCTCGAAATAGGTGCCGGCATGATGGCATGGATAGCCGTGAACGAACTGAACAGATAGCGGTTCTGAGTTCTGAGTTCTGAGTTCTGAGTTCTGAGTTCACAGTTCTGAGTTCACAGTTCTGAGTTCACAGTTCTGAGTTCACAGTTTTCAGCTCTCGGTTACAGTCCTATTCCAGAACAATGCCAAGTGCTCCCTTGAAAATTGGCTTTGAGTTAGGAGGGCGGATGTCCACGGGCAGCGTGGCCCGCTTGAGGCACGTGCGGAAGCGGCTTTAAGCGCGGGAAATAGCATTTAGAGAGGAAAACGGGCCCTTGCCTGTGGCGTCTTTTTCTTTACCGACATAGGCTTCTGCGGGATTGTTTCGTCCCGATTTGAAACATATTGAAACATCGGGATGAAAACCAGAGTTGAAACCTCAAAAAATGGCAAAAATGGGAGACTTCTGAAGTTTGAAGAAACCCGTGAACCACAATGAATTCTAAACTCAGAACAGTGAACTGAGAACTGCAAATTGCGAACAGTGAATTCTATGCCGAAACCAGATCCTCCTCGTCTTTGGCCAGTTCCCCTGTAATAGCCTCTGAAACATTGATGATATGATCACCTACCCTCTCCAAAAGATTATAGAGGTCTGAATATATGATACCACTCATGATATCATAGTTACCTTTTTCGATGTTCTTCAAATGTTTCTTTCTCAGCTTATCACGCTTGGTATTAATAGCGATCTCCCTTTCTACGGCAGCATTAAGGCTTACTTCTGAGTAGTCTTTATTCAGGTTGATGATCATAACATTGAATGCTTCATCAATTAATTCAAACATTTCAAGCAGATTTTTAACCTGCTTCTCTGAAAACCAGGCGTCACTCTCATTTTTACGCTGAACAGCCAGTGACATCTGAAAGAACAAATCCCCAATTCTTTCCAGATCATTGGTAATAGCCAGCATTCCCCGCAACCTGAGAGAAGATTCATTGCTTAGATTTGAAGTGGAAACTTTGGATAAATAATCCGCAATTTCAAGTTCCACCCGGTCTGTTATCTCCTCATATTTTTTAATACGCTTCATTAGCTTAGTTCGTGCTTTCACCTTCTTTTTCACAATGAGGGCCTGCACAAACCCCGACATACGAGCTGCAAGGTCTGCGAACTTCGCTATCTCCTTTCGAGCTTCTTCAAGTGATATTTCCGGTGTAGCCATTATGGGTGTGCTAATATATTCAAGCCTGAATTCCTCATCTTCACCCATAGATTTGACGTACCTGGTCACCACCGCAGCAATTTGGCGAACGAACCACACCAAAAGCAGCACATTTATAATGTTAAAAGTGGTATGAAAAATGGAAAGCGCTATGGGTACAGCCTCCGGATTACTTAAAGGAGACACTTCATAATTGATGGTCATAAAGGCGTCTATTCCCTTCAGGAACAAAGGGAAAGCCAATAACATCCAGAGCACTCCGAAAACATTAAAAATAAAATGTGCTCGTGCCGCCCGCTTGGCATGGATATTACCCACAATAGCAGCAATGTTGGCTGTGATCGTAGTACCTATATTTTCTCCCAGCACCATGGCCGCTGCCAGGTCAAATGAGATCCAGCCTTGGTTCGCCATTACAAGAGTCAATGCCATACTTGCGCTGGACGATTGGACTACAACTGTAAGGATGCTACCTATTGCAATAAACAATAAGGTGGAAAGGAAACCCGCATCTGTGTATCTGCTTAAAAACTCAAGCACCTCGGGGTTGGATTTCAGATCAGGTACTGACTCTTTAAGAGCTTCTAGCCCCATAAACAGCAAGGCAAACCCAATGATCACCTCTCCCCACGACTTGATCCTGTTTTTTGAAGAGAATAGCAATGGAAAACCAAATGCTATCAGCGGGAGGGCAACAGCCGCGATCTTCACTTTAAATCCTACGATCGATATAATCCACGCGGTAATGGTGGTACCTATGTTGGCTCCCATAATTACTCCCACGGATTCTATCAGCGAGAGTAGTCCGGCATTGACAAAACTCACCACCATTACAGTGGTAGCTGATGATGATTGCACCAGTGTGGTTAATAAAAATCCGGTCAGCACTCCCATAAAGCGATTAGAGGTCATAGCACGAAGTATCTGTCGCATTTTGCCTCCAGCCACCTTTTGTATCCCTTCGCTCATTACTTTCATTCCGTAGATAAAAAATCCAAGAGAACCAATGAGCGTTAGAAAATCTATTAAGGTAAATTCCATTTTATTAAATTCTAAGGATTAGTTTATCGTTTAGAAATGTTTTATTTCGCCCGAATGAGGCCTCTTTTTAGAAGTAATGATATATATCATATTCAGGGTCAATATTTAACAATTTGGTATTGACGGTGTTAAACTGGTTAAGGCAGTAGTGTTCCGGCAATAAGCATCGACAAAATAATTGAATTTATTAACAGAAAGGAAATTTTTACAACGCGAAATTAACATAAACTTAACATTAACTTAATATAAATTGTCAATGACCAACGTGCGTTCAGGGTAATTTTGCATCCGATTTAAAACTAAATAGCATGACATTAAAGGCAAATTTGACACTAGCTCTTTTAGCAACAAGCATCATTATCGCTTCTTGCGGATCAAAAGATTCAACTTCTGAAAGAGATACTACTAAAATTAAGGGCGAAGTTAAAATTGACGGGTCCAGCACAGTTTATCCGATCACCGAAGCAATAGCTGAGGAATTCAGATCAGAACAACCAAATGTAAGAGTTACTGTTGGGGTATCAGGTACAGGAGGCGGATTTAAGAAATTCAGCCGGGGAGAAACGGATATTAATGATGCTTCCAGGCCTATAAAGGACAAAGAAGCAGAGGCCTGCCGGCAAAATAATATTAATTATGTTGAGCTTACCGTTGCTTATGATGGCCTGGCCATTGTTATTAATCCTAAAAATGATTGGGTAGATCACTTCACTGTAGAAGAATTGAAAAAAATATGGGAACCTGCAGCCCAGGAAACCATTACCAAATGGAGCCAGATACGCCCTGAATGGCCTGATGAAGAATTCAGCCTGTATGGTCCTGGTGTGGCTTCCGGTACCTATGATTATTTTACTGAAGCTGTTGTAGGCGAAAGTGGATCCAGCCGGGGTGACTATACAGCCAGCGAAGATGATAATGTATTGGTACAAGGAATAATTGGAGACAAAAATGCTATCGGCTTTTTTGGACTGGCATATTACGAAGAGAACCAGAATAGCCTGAAACTTATACCGGTAAAAAATGAAGGAGAGCCTGTGCTTCCAACCCTGGAAACAGTAAAGAGCGGAGAATACTCTCCGTTATCCAGGCCTATATTTATTTATGTAAGCGATGTAGCTCTTAAAAGACCGGCGGTTGAAGCTTTTGT
Source organism: Fulvivirga imtechensis AK7 (assembly GCF_000331535.1). Taxonomy (GTDB): domain Bacteria; phylum Bacteroidota; class Bacteroidia; order Cytophagales; family Cyclobacteriaceae; genus Fulvivirga; species Fulvivirga imtechensis. The sequence continues at coordinate 16,537 of NZ_AMZN01000064.1, forward strand.
AAACTTCTACCTTGCTAATGCCGCAGAACTGGTTCAGGATGTTGGCTATATTCCACTGCCAAAGGAAGAGTATCAAAAAGAGATCTCTGAGTTTGAAAGCTTTACAAACAGAGGAAAATAATAATTATCAGCTTTGTGCCAGGCTCTCGGGGTCCGGCACTTTATTTAAGTTATTTTGAAAAGAACCGGAGAAAAAATTATTGAGGTCGCTTTATCAACAAGTGGCCTCATTACTATTCTTACCTCTGTTGGAATTATATGGGTTCTGGTGTCGGAATCTTTCAGTTTTTTCCAGGTAGTTTCCGTCTGGGATTTTCTGACAGACACCCAATGGACTCCTTTATTTACACAGAAGCATTATGGTATTCTACCACTGCTCAGTGGCACCTTCCTGGTTACTGCTATTGCTATTTTAACAGCCCTGCCTATTGGTATTTCAATAGCTGTATACCTAAGTGAATATGCTCCGAAATCCTTCAGAAAAAGTATTAAACCGGCACTCGAAATTTTAGCGGCAGTACCCACGGTGGTGTACGGTTTTTTCGCATTGACAGTGGTTACACCATTTTTACAGAGTTTTATCCCTGACCTGGGAAGCTTCAATGCGCTTTCTGCAGGTATTGTTATGGGCATTATGATCATACCCATGATATCCTCTTTGAGTGAAGATGCGCTTTATGCACTGCCCAAGTCGCTGAGGGAAGCTTCATACGGAATGGGGGCAACAAGATTTCAAACCGCTTTTAAAGTAGCTGTCCCTGCCGCATCATCAGGTATTATTGTGTCGATAATACTGGCTATCGCCAGAGCAATAGGCGAAACAATGATCGTAGCCATCGCAGCAGGCCAGCAACCCAACCTAACCGCTGACCCTCGCGAGGCTGTAATGACCATAACTGCCTATATCGTACAGGTAAGTCTTGGTGATGTACAGCATGGCTCTATCGAGTATAAAACAATTTTTGCCGCAGGTATAACATTGTTTGTTCTCACTTTCGTGCTCAATAACATCAGTTTTTGGATAAAGAAAAAATACCAGGAAAAGTATGAATAACACGTTAAAAAACAGGCTCATCGATTCCGGATTTAAGTACTTCGCCATCTTCTGTACTTTCTTTGGCCTAATAGTACTTGCCATATTCATTATCCAGATATTGATAGAGGGTGTGGGCAGAATAGACTGGGGTTTTCTGACCAGTCTTCCCTCCCGAAGAGCATCAAAGGCGGGTATCCTTACAGCCTGGACAGGTACAGCCTGGATACTTGGCCTTACGGCCCTGATCTCTATACCACTGGGTGTTGCTGCCGGAATATATTTGGAAGAATATGGAAAAAAGAACCGCCTGGCATCAATTATAGAAGTCAATATTGCCAACCTTGCCGGGGTGCCATCCATTATTTATGGCCTGCTTGGGCTGGAGATATTTGTTAGAACCTTAAATTTTGGTGGCAGTCTGTTAGCAGGAGCATTTACACTGGCGCTTTTGATCCTGCCTATTATTATTGTGGCTACGCGAGAAGCATTGAAAGCAGTACCAAAATCCTTGCGAGAGGCATCTTTTGGTATGGGAGCCACCAAATGGCAAACTATATGGTATCAAACACTTCCGGCTGCATCAGGGGGTATTCTTACCGGCATTATCCTGGCCCTGTCAAGAGCGGTAGGGGAAACTGCTCCACTCATTGTGATAGGCGCCCTGGCATATGTGCCCTTTGTAGCAAGAACACCGATGGATGAGTTCACAGTATTACCCATGCAGATCTTTAACTGGGTATCACGGCCCCAGCATGGTTTTATAGTGAATGCCGCAGCAGCGATCATTATTTTGTTATTAATTACTTTTGTGATGAATGGAATAGCCATTTACCTACGCAACAAATGGCAGAAAAAAGTAAACTGGTAAAGTTTACAGCATACAGATATGAAACACATTGAAACAAAAAATGTAAATGCATATTACGGTGAAAATCATGTGTTAAAGGATATCTCTTTAACTATGAAAGCCAATACCGTTACTGCTTTTATTGGCCCTTCGGGTTGTGGTAAATCTACCTTCTTACGTTGCCTCAACCGTATGAATGACTACATAGAAGGTTTCCGGAAAGAAGGAGACATCTTTATAGAAGGAGAGGATATATATGACAAAAAGGTAAGGGTTGAAGAGTTGCGGCAAAAGGTAGGAATGGTATTTCAAAAGCCCAACCCATTCCCTAAAACTATTTTTGAAAACGTGGCATACGGCTTAAAAATACAAGGCGTCAAAAATAAAAAGATCCTGGAAGAGGCTGTAGAAAAGTCTTTGATGAAATCAGCGCTATGGGCGGAGGTGAAAGATCAGTTGCATAAATCTGCCTTATCTCTCTCAGGTGGTCAGCAGCAGAGATTATGCATAGCCAGAACCCTGGCAGTGGAACCCACAACTATTTTGATGGATGAACCTGCCTCTGCACTTGATCCGATATCAACCGCCAAAATTGAAGAGCTGATCTCTGAACTAAAAGAGAACTATACTATAGTGATAGTTACTCATAATATGCAACAGGCGGCAAGGGTCAGCGATAAAACAGCATTTTTCTATATGGGTGAACTGATAGAATATGGTAAAACCAAAGATCTGTTCACTCACCCTAAACATGAGCGTACAGAAAATTATATTACCGGAAGGTTTGGATAAACAAGCCGGAACAGCTAATATAAACCCATAAATATGGCACACTTAGAACCAGAACTAGACCTACTAAAAAATAGCCTTCTTGAAATGTTAGAGTTGGTGACCTCTCAATTGGAAAAATGTAAGGCCGCTACCTTTGATGCAGATGCTGATTTGGCAAAAGAAGTAATTTCCCTTGAAAAACGTGTGAATTCACTGGAGCTTTCCATAGACAAGCGATGTGAAAATATACTTGCACTATACAACCCCGTAGCTACTGACCTTCGTTTTGTACTGGCGGCTTTTAAAATTAGCAATGACCTCGAACGGATCGGTGACAATGCAGAAGGCATTGCCAACTTCCTGTTTGATATCATGGAAAAGGCTGAAGACGATATGATTGAGAAATTTAAGCTCAACATGATGTTCGATGTGGCTATCTCTATGCTGAAGGACATGGAAGAAGCCATGGAAAATGAAGACACTAAGCTGGCCAGAAAAATCTTCAAAAAGGATGACTTCCTGAACGAGAACAATAAAAATGCTTCTAAAATTGCTGCTGAACTGATCCAGAAATATCCTAACAAGATCAAACTTATCTTAAAGTTGTTTTCAATTGTCCGAAAACTTGAGCGCGTTGGAGATTTGACAAAGAACCTGGGTGAAGAGCTTATCTTCCATATTGAAGCCAAGGTATTGAAACATAAAAAGGATCAGAAGAAAAAGAAGAAGAAGTAGTAGTCCGGTATTAACCCAATGTTAATGCTATGTTAACAATTTAACTATTCCTTAACATAAGATGAAGTGTTTTCACAATTCTAGATTATAGCTTTGCAGCTTGTTTAGAAAGGCTATTTTTAGCTTGATGAATTTCATCCCTGAAATAATGCTCGTTAATCGGTCAACAGTTATCCGGATAGGCTCAGTGGCACTATCCATTGTGATGTTTTTGTTCGCTCTGGATCTGATGAGCGATTCATTTAAGCATCTGAGCAGGAATACCGTTGAATCTATCATTCTGGCGGCATCGAACCCTTTCATTGGCCTTTTTATCGGACTACTGATCACTGCTCTTATTCAAAGTAGTTCCACCTCCACGACCATGATTATCACTGCCGTTGCCTCCGGATCGATAAGTTTCGTAGATGCTACACCAATGATCATGGGCGCCAATATAGGGACTACTATTACCAGCACAATTGTTTCATTGGGCTATATTGCCAACAGAGAAGAATTTAGAAAGGCCTTGTCAGCAGGTGTCGTCCACGACTTCTTCAATATTTTGGTGGTGCTTATTCTTTTTCCATTAGAGTTGAACTATGGCTTACTTTCATCCGTATCGCAGAATATTTCGGTGCTGATCACTGATGATGGAGTTCAGAACGGTGTAGGAACATTATCGATCAAGTTTTTAGATATTTCTCCATTAACCGGCTTGTATACCGGATTAGTAAGTAATCCCATCATCAATCTTATTTTCTCATTTATAATACTTTTTGCCGCTATAAAAATTATTGCCAGCATCATCTCCAATATGCTCATTGGAGATTCCCAGGAAAAACTCCAGGAATATATTTTCAACAATACGGGTAAATCATTTTTATGGGGAACACTGGTAACCTCTTGCGTACAATCCAGTTCGGTCATCACTTCGGTAGTGTTACCCTTTGTAGCAGCAGATAAGATCAGCTTAAGAAAAGTAACCCCATTTATAATAGGAGCCAATGTAGGCACCACAATTACCGCCTTCATTGCAGTGCTCTTTAAATCATATACTGCCGTGAATATTGCATTAGTACACCTGATATTCAACCTAATAGGGGTATTAATATTCCTGCCCTTTCCTGGGCTGCGAAGCATCCTGATAATTATGGCAGACCGGTTTGCTCTCCTGGTGAGCAAATACAGGTTTCTGGTTGTAGTTTACATACTGCTACTCTTTTTCCTGGTCCCATTTTTACTGATATACTTCACTAAAGGATTTAATCCATAGAGATCAATGACGTAGTAATTTTTTTTGACCCATACACATACAAATCCATACAACAAATGAACAAGTTAAAATATGTTCTCATTGCATTTATTTTATGTCCTTTGAGCATTATGGCCCAGGACAAAACTTCCAGTACTTTCGGAAAAGGTATTAGAGTGCTGGCCCAGGATTCATCATTCTATTTGAAATTTGGCGCTCGCTTTCAGACGCTATATGCCGGGCGATTAAATCTCGAAACCGATGAATGGTCGGATAAAATGATGATCCGCAGATCTCGTCTGAAGTTTGACGGGTGGGCTTATGACCCAAGGGTGGAGTATAAACTGGAGCTGGCAGTAAGTAACAATGACAATGGTAATATTAGCCCGGAGTCGGGTATGGCTGCTAACATAGTGCTTGATGCCGTGGTTAAGTATAATTTTGCCCCGGGCTGGGAGGTATGGTTTGGTCAAACAAAGCTTCCTGGTAATAGAGAACGGGTAATTTCATCTCAAAACCTTCAATTTGTTGACCGCAGTGCAGTAAATGGTCAATACAACATTGACCGTGGAGTTGGCATGCAGTTGCATCACATGCATAAAATAGGCAATGCTGTTCTAATGGAAATCGGTTCAATATCTATGGGTGAAGGCAGAAACCTTACCATATCGAATGTAGGAGGTTACGAGTATACAGGGCGAATAGAGATCCTGCCATTTGGAGATTTCGCAGGAAAGGGCGATTACTTTGGGTCTGACCTAAAAAGAGAAAAAACTCCAAAGCTGTCAATAGGTGTTACCTATGATCAAAATAATAATGCACCCCGTGAGGAAGGATTCACTGGAGAATTCCTGGATCAACATAAGGACCTGAAGACCATATTTATTGATGGCATGTTTAAATACAAAGGATTTTCTACCATGTTTGAATACGCTGATAAATGGACGGATGGTTCTCCGGTAGTTGCTGATGGAGTATTTTACACAGGCAAGGGTTTAAATGTGCAGTCGGGGTATCTTTTTAAGAATAACTTTGAAATAGCTGCCAGGTACACTTCAATTACCCCGGAAGAGATCACCGGTAATGAAGAATTTACTGAACTGACAATAGGTGTTTCTAAGTATATTGTGGATCATAGCCTAAAAATACAGAGTGACTTAACCCATACAGACAATCAGTTTTCCGATGATAAGTTGAGTTTTCGATTCCAGGTGGAATTGGCATTTTAATTTATAACTTAACGTGAGTCGATATAATAGAGCCGATTAAAGGTATACCTATCAGAAAACAGAACTTGCCTCAGGGAAGCATGAGGCCCTCCTTCGGTACCAATGACAAGCTTTCATTACATACTGATAGTCAGATGATTATTCAATTGCCCACTACCGTCAATTCCAGGATGACATGGTGGTTTGTGATTTCTGTGGTATAATGTCATTATCCTCAAAATCAACTCAAAGTTGTTGGCTACCTCAGGATGACCTCTAAATTAGATAGAGATATGAGTATTGAGGCCAGAGTATCTCATTTTGTAGTTCGTATTGGCGTTACTCAATACTCACGACTCACTGCTCATGACTTTTTTTGCCAAATGCATACTATTAAACCTGAATTATGCAATAGACTTCGTGATGAGCGATAAAAATGGCTGTGAGATAAGTGCTCACGTAGAATTTTGCAACGGAGGCATAGCATCGCTACGGTGAGTAGCAAAATTTGAGTAATGACTGTCCCGGCGAATGACGGGATGCTTAGATTACAGTCAGTTTTGTCGCGGAATAGATTTCTATTGCATAATTCGGGTTAAAGCTTTCGGGATAGCATGACCGAGCATTTTATATCGAGCTCACGTTAATTATTATGACCTTTTGAGTAGTCGCGCAATTTTGTTTATTTTGGTAATAGATAACCAAGCAAAATTGTGAGTGAAAAAAAAGGTTTTTTTAATTTCCTGAAACTGGATAGTCTGTTTGATCATTTGACTGCGTTTATAGAATCGAAAATTGAGATCTATAAAATACAGATAAGAGAAGAACTGGCGCAAACCATATCGAAAATAATGGTATGGCTCCTTCTGGCATCTGTTTTCTTCTTTTTTTTCCTGTTTCTTAATTTGGCGCTCGGGTACTACCTCGGATCAATCCTAAATAGCCTTTTTTATGGGTTTTTAATCATTTCAGGTTCTTATTTGTTAATATTTTTCATACTGTTCCTGCTCCGAGATACTATTGGTTTGCGGCAGCTTTTTGAGAAATTGTTAATAGACTGGTTAAAGATTGACAAGTAATATGACCCCGGATAACTTATACAACGAGAAAGAAAGGAAAGCCTATGAACGTGCTTCCGAAGAACACAAAGAAGCATTTGAACAAGAGCTTTCAGAAATGCTGGACAAAGGTAAGCGCATAGCCACATCTGCATTAGTGATAGGTGGTGGGTTTGCTATATCCTACTACCTTATGAAAAGGCTCAGTGGTGGGAAAAAGGTCAAAAAAGTTAAGAAAAAGAAACATTCACCATCAAATGAATACCCGGAAACTGTTAATGAAGTAGTAGTGGAAAAAAAGCCGACCGTACTTTCTACCGTTGGCAATGTGCTTTTAACTGAAATTGCTGTATTTTTACTGGCTATTGCCAAGGAAAAATTAGTAGAATACATAGAAAAGCAACGGGAAGATGAGCATCCTAAAGACGCTTAACACGCGTGCAGAAACCAGTCAAAAATCGCTAGCCATCCTGATAGACCCTGATAAGGTTGAGGATATTTCTTCGTTGACGGGCTTACTGAATTTAGCGAAGGAGTGTTATGTTGATTACTTTTTTGTTGGCGGCAGCCTCATCACCCAACAGAACCTTGACAAGGTAATAAAAGCAATAAAATCCAGTTGTTCCATTCCCACCGTTCTGTTTCCGGGCAGTAACATGCACCTTGATCTAAGCGCGGATGGCATCCTATTCTTAAGCCTGATATCCGGCCGCAATCCTGACCTTCTCATAGGGCAACACGTGGTCGCTGCTCCGATACTAAAAAATAGTGGTATTGAGGTACTCCCTACCGGCTATATACTAATTAATTCGGAAAGGACATCGGCAGTATCCTATATGAGCAATACCTCGCCGATACCCCCAGACAAGTATTCCATAGCTGCTTCCACAGCTATGGCCGGAGAAATGCTGGGATTAAAACTGATATTTATTGATGCAGGCAGTGGGGCCAGGGAAGCCATTACTCCCAAAATGATCCAGCAGGTAAAAAAGTCGGTAAATGTTCCGGTTATTGTAGGTGGCGGTATTAATTCGGCCGCTAAGGCCAAGGCTTCACTTGAGGCAGGCGCGGATGTGATCGTAATTGGAAATGCGGCAGAAAAAAACCCCAATCTTGTGATTGAGGTTTCTGAAAAGATCTATGATTTTAATAAGTCTCTAAATATTCATTAAAGTCTCTCTCTTTCTCATTTTTCCTGCAGGTATACCATACATCATCTTGAATCGTCTACAGAAGTATGCAGTATCTTTATAGCCACAGGCACGCCCTATATCGCGTATACTCATTTTTGTGGTACGCAGCAATTTCACTGCATGCTCCATACGCTGGTATTCGATGTAATCCTGCGGGTTAATCCCGGTAAGGGTCTTGAAATACTGCCCTACATAATCCTCAGATACGTCAGCCACATCAGAAAGTATCTTGTTGGTCAGTTCACCACCAAGGTTATCCTTGATGTATTTGAACAATTTGATCAACCTCGGATCCTTGAAGTAAGTACTGTTAGTGGCCATCTGCTCAACGAATAAGCGTTTTTCGATGATATGACGGATCGTCTCCACCACCAGCAACTCGGTTTTGATCTTCACCACCCTCTGGTTGCCCTCCAGCTCAGTTTCCTGCTCTTTAACTATATCATAAATGATATTGTTTATTTTCGAATTCTCCATCGAGAATGCCGGAATATCCAGAGCGGTGAAGAAATTTACTGTATCAAATACTTTGGTTTCAAAAACCACCGAAGTAAAATCAGCCACCGGTACCGATGATAACTGCTCTTCCGGATTAGTCTTGAAGTATTCGGTCTGTTTATAGCCAAATTCCTCCAACGATAGTTCCGGACTCTTATCATCCACATTTCCAAAAGAAAGTGGTGTATAACGCATGGCTGGAATAAACAGCGCATGACCCTCTTTTAGGAGTTCATTATCCTGCCCAAAGCGGATAACGCCCTTTTTAAGGATGATAATTGTGTTTTCTGTTTCTTCATAGTCCTGAATAGTGAACGGGTGCGTTACCTTTATATTATTGGACTTTACGAACTTAATCCCAAGGGATTCAATTATTTTATTGTAATCTTCCATCACTTCACTGTATTAAAACAACACCTAAAGGTAAACAAATTTTTTTATAAACCATGCACTTTTCAAAGATATATATAATTTAAATAGGTGGCTATTAGCTTTTAAGAAGCTCCCGGGCAATTACGATTTTCTGAATTTCTGTCGTTCCTTCGTAAATTTGAGTGATTTTGGCATCTCTCATTAGTCTTTCAACATGATATTCTTTTACAAATCCATAACCTCCATGGACTTGTACAGCCTCAACGGTGGTATCCATAGCCACCTTGGAAGCAAAGACTTTTGCCATAGCAGCAGCTTTCACATAATCTTTACCCTGGTCTTTCAGATGAGCAGCATTGAAGCACAGCAGCCTGGCAGCTTCAATCTGCGTGGCCATGTCTGCAAGCTTAAACTGGATCGCCTGATGCTGAGATATCTCTTTGCCGAATGCCTTACGCTCCTTCGAATACTGCAAGGCAAGCTCGTAAGCGCCTGAGGCGATACCCAAAGCCTGAGAGGCTATGCCTATTCGTCCGCCATTAAGCGTAGACATAGCAAATTTAAACCCAAAGCCATCCTCTCCTATTCTGTTTTCTTTAGGAACCTTAACATCGGTAAACATCAACGAATGAGTATCCGAGCCTCGTATACCCAATTTATTTTCCTTTTTACCTACAACAAAACCGTCCATGCCTTTCTCTACTATTAGAGCATTAATACCCTTATGTCGTTTCTCAGGATCGGTTTGAGCAATTACAATGTATATACCGGCGCTATTGCCATTAGTGATCCAGTTTTTGGTACCATTGAGCAGATAATAGTCGCCCTTATCCTCCGCGGTAGTTCTCTGGCTTGTAGCGTCAGAACCGGCTTCAGGCTCTGATAAGCAAAATGCCCCGATTATTTCCCCTGTAGCCAATTTGGTCAGGTACTTTTGCTTCTGTTCTTCGGTGCCGTATTTTTCAAGGCCCCAGCAGACAAGTGAATTATTTACCGACATAGCTACTGAACATGATGCATCTACTTTTGATATCTCCTCCATAGCCAGCACATAGGAAACGGTATCCATCCCTCCTCCATTGTACTTGGGGTCCACCATCATGCCCATAAAACCCAGCTCCCCCATCTTCCTGATCTGCCCGGCGGGAAATTCCTGCTTCTCATCTCTTTCTATTACACCGGGAAGTAGTTCGTTCTGAGCGAAATCACGTGCAGCAGCCTGAACTGCCAATTGCTCTTCTGTCAATTCGAAATTCATCGTTTATTACTGTTTTGCTTTGGATATAGTATTTTATAAAATAATAAGGGTTGTTATGCATGCATAACAACCCTTAAAATTACGATTATTTTAGATAAATCCCTTAGTCTCTGTTACCTAAAAACATGCTTATATAATAAAGCAGCGTTACCAGTGAAGACACGGCTACCACCACGTAGGTCATAGCCGCCCATTTTAGAGCGTCCTTAGCCATACCATATTCAGATGTATCAACAATATTTCTTTGTTTTACCCATGCCAAAGCCCTTCTGCTGGCATCGAACTCCACCGGCAAGGTTACGAATGAAAACAAGGTCATTACCCCGTAGGCTCCAATAATTACCAACAGTACCAACTGTACGGGGAATGTCTGGAATAAGAAAAACCCACCGAACAGCATCATCATCATAATGATGTTGAGGATCTTAGCACTGGCATTCTGAACAGGCACCATAGCTGAGCGGAATTGAAGCATACTATAGGCCGTAGCATGTTGCACGGCATGCCCACACTCATGAGCTGCTACCGCAGCAGCAGCCGCATTTCGTCCATGGTAAACCGCTTCACTCAGGTTCACCGTTTTGTTTACAGGATTGTAGTGGTCTGTCAATTCCCCCCCTACAGAAGTCACTTTAACATCATGAATGCCATTATCCGCGAGCATGAGCTGCGCAATTTCAGCACCCGACAAATTCTTATTCAGTGGTATCTGCGAGTATTTCTTAAACTTACTCTTCAGCCTTGAGCTTACTGCAAAGCTGATGATACCGAAAACAATCATAATGATTATTATTCCCATCTTCTATTCTAACGATTTAATTTTATCAACCAAATTAGTAGTGGAGTACCCCTCCACAAGTTGGATAGTCTCCACCCGTCCGCCATTACCCAGTACAATATCTGCGCCAACAACATTTTCTGCCAAATAGTCACTTCCTTTAACCAAAATGTCAGGCAGCAATTCCCCAATTAACTGATAGGGTGTATCCTCATCAAAATAAGTAACAGCATCAACAAAAGCCAGTGACGCTAAAACCCTGCCCCGTGAATACTCGTTGTTCAAAGGCCTGGTTTCTCCCTTAAGACGCCTTACGGAGCTGTCGGTGTTCAGGCCAATCACTAACCTATCCCCTAAAGCCCTGGCCTTTTCCAGGTAGTCGATGTGTCCCAGATGCAAAATATCAAAACACCCATTGGTAAAGACTACCTTTTCTCCAAGAGCTTTCCAGCCGGCAACCGTTTGCCGCAGGATATGCCGGTCCAGTATTTTATCTTTTGTAGCTTTCAATATTTTCTCTACGCAACAATTGACTCAAAAATAAAGATAAGGCGCCAACTATAATAATTACTAGTGTTTGCCACCCATGAAAAATAAAGGTAAATGGCACCGCCTTTTCCTCAGGAAGTGCATACAGTAGTACCAGTCCGAGTGGTACAAGTATGTGAAAGCTACCAGCCCCGCCAGGCAATGGCACCGCCATGGCGATACCACCAATTACAAATATAGTCAGCGCTGCAAAAAGGCCCAGATTCTCTGTCTCAGGAAATGCAAGCATTACCAGATACATCATCAGGTAGTAGCACAGCCATATCAGCAATGAGTAAACAATGAACAATACCCTTTTCTCCAGTTTAAAAATGCTGGTAACTCCACTTTTCAGGCCTTTTAACAGCTTTTTAAGTTTGGAGACATACCGTAAAGCCAGGAATCTTCTGCTTCTAAGCAGATATCTCACTACTAAATAAATGGCAGCAATAAAAATGAGCGCCCCAGCCAGCAATGTATAGGAAAAAGACGAATCGCCTGAAGAGGTAAGTTTTTTCATTTCATCAGATCTGAAAAAGAAGAGCAAATTATCCAGCTCGATAAAAAATGCCGCGGTAAGCAAAACTATCAGAAATATTAGATCGATGATCCGCTCCAGCACTACGGTACCAAAGGACACGTCAACTGGCGTTTTATTCAACCGGTAAAGATTATAGCAACGGGACACCTCGCCTCCGCGGGGTACCGCCAGGTTGATGAAATACCCGACCATTACTGACATGAAGCTCTCCTTTAGCCCAATACTGTACCCCAGGGGTTTCAAAAGTAGCTTCCATCGTTCTGCCCGGAATATGTGGCTGAGAATTGCAGCAAATGCAGATAGAAATAAAAAGGGTTTGTCAGCCGCCTTCCATGTATTTACTATGAAGGCCCACTTACTTTCGCCATCTGATACTTCAATATTTTGAAAGGATAGCCACAACAGAAATCCCGTAATGCCAAGCATTATGGTATACCTGATAATTTGTTTCGCGCGTGAAGCCATGAAGATTATTGCAGCAGTTTATTATCTGCGTCAGGAAAGATAAGAGTAGGTTCAAATTTCTTGGCTTCTTCAAATTCCATGGTGGCATAAGAGATGATGATAACAATATCACCAACCTGGGCTTTTCTTGCGGCTGGCCCATTCAGGCACACCATTCCACTACCGCGCTCTCCCTTTATAGTATAAGTCTCCAATCGTTCACCGTTGTTAACATTTACCACCTGTACCTTTTCTCCCTCGATCATATTAGCCGCTTCGAGCAGGTCTTCATCAATGGTGATGCTTCCTACGTAGTGTAACTCGGCCTGGGTGATCTTTACCCGGTGAATTTTGGATTTTAAAACTTCAATATTCATTGCTCAGAATTCAGAATTCTAAATTAAAAAACCACATTATCTATTAACCGTACGCCATCAACGTATCCGGCCACGCATAGCGCAACATTATTTTTCTCCGAAATGTTCGTGACAGCAGTTAAGGTGTCCGGATCTATCACCTCGAAATATTCCAACTGCACCCCCGCCTGCTCCACCATACCCCTGACTTCCTGTTTCACCTGTTCTATAGCTACAGGTACCTTTAACATTTTCTGCGCCTCTGTCAGTGCCTTATACAAAATTACAGCTTTTCCCCGGCCTTCCTTGCCCAGTCGCCTGTTTCGGGACGACATGGCGAGGCCATCATTCTCACGGATAATCGGCACACGCTTTAACTCAACATTAAATGACAGGTCTTTAACCAACTGCTGTATAATAACAAACTGCTGTAAGTCCTTTTGGCCAAAATACGCCCGGTCCGGCGCTACAATATTAAACAATTTAGAGACAACCAACCCAACCCCGCTAAAGTGACCTGGTCTGAATTTTCCTTCCATAATATGATCCAGCCGGTCGAATAGAAGCCTCGTCCGGGAAGGTTCGATATACATTACCTGATCAGAAGGGCAAAATACAGCATCACAACCTACCTCTCGAAGCATGGTCAGGTCATCATCCAATGTGCGAGGGTATTTGGCCAGATCCTGATCGTTATTAAACTGCGTGGGGTTTACATATATGGAACAAACGGTGACATCGTTGTCACTTTGTGATGCCCTGACCAGCGACAGGTGTCCTTCATGCAGGGCGCCCATTGTAGGCACAAGACCTATCTTTTTACCATGGAACTTATGCTCGTTTAAGTAATGTTGTAAAGGAGTAATATCCTTGTAAACCTCCATCAGAATCATTTAAAAGGATTGCAAAATTATGTTTTATCAAAGATAATAGCTTGAAAACTGCTAAAAATTTTGTAATTTTGTGGTCTTATTTACGCAAACAAATCTCTACTCAATATGTCAAAACTTCGTATTCTTTATGTAGCCAGTGAAATCAATCCTTTCTTACAAACTTCAAAAGTAGCAGAATTTGTGAGGAAATTGCCACAGGCTATGCAGGAAAAAGGGATGGAAATCAGGATACTGGTTCCGAGGTTCGGCTTAATTAATGAACGGAAGAACAGATTACATGAAGTTGTCAGACTTTCAGGCATCAACATCGCGGTTGGTGACGAGGAAAAGCCTTTGATCATAAAGGTTGCATCAATACCAAATGCTAAGCTACAAGTATATTTTATTGATAACGAAGATTATTTCCACAGGAAATATGTATTCCACGACAAGGAAAATAATTTTTACGAAGATAATGACGAGCGTGCAATATTTTTCTGCAAAGGCGTTATAGAAACAGTTAGAAAACTTGGATGGGCCCCGGATATCGTTCACTGCAACGACTGGATGACCAGCTTGATACCACTATATCTGAAGACCACCTACAAAAACGATCCTTTATTTAAGGATGCTAAGGCGGTATTTACAGTGTATAACAATAGTTTCAAGCATAAGTTTAACAACGACCTGATCGAAAAGGTAAAAATGATCGACATCGAAGACAGCATGCTTACTAATCTGCAAACGGCTGATTATTATGGTTTCATAAAGCTTGGGCTGGAGTTTGCCGATGCTGTAATTAAAGCCGAAGAAGATTCAGGCTTAAACGGCTACTTTGATGAAATACCCGACCGGAAGAAAATAGAAACAATAGAAAAGGACGATAATTTTACAGACTCTTATTACAACTTATATAATGAACTTGTGGGCTAGAAAATCAGGGCTGATACTACTATCAGCCCTGACACTTTTTTCGTGCGAAGAAGAATTAAGCACAGTTGGTCTCCCCCCCGAAAATGATTTGGGGATTTTTTTTGTCGATGTTCCATTAGGTGATAAAGTATCACAGGTATGGGTGGATAACGTAAACTCACGAAGCACAGGCACTGTGCTGGTGGGAAGCTATACGGATCCATATTTCGGAAATATTGAGGCCCGAAACTTTTCCGAGGTAAATCTTCCAAAGAATAATCCCGGAGAAGACGTGGATGGCTCGGCCGTGTTTGACTCCCTGGTGTTGGTGACACGTATCAGAGGTATATATGGAAATCAGGTAGCTGCCGGCACTCAGCGAATAGAGATCTATCAGTTAACAGATACCATCCCCCTGGTTGACGCAACCTATACCACTGCCTCCTCTCAGGAGACAGGTCAACTATTGTCCGCCTCTGAGTTTATGCTACACCCCGACTCATTGGGGCTAAAGTGGGAAGATACCGGACGCAAGTTGGAAACCAAGGAGGATACCTTGTATAAAGCGAGGTACTTCGACAGCAATAATGAATATATATACAGGTCTAATTTTAAAATAGATGAAGCTTATGCTTCAGAATTTTTCAATTTGCTAAAAGCAAAGGCAAAGGAATTCAGTTCAAGTAAAGATTTTGCCGCTCACCTCAAAGGAATTTCATTTGCGCCTACAACCGGCAACAGTGCAATTATAACTTATGGCGGTGCCGATACCAGGCTTGTACTTTATTACACCGAAACTGATGGCTCAGGAAATAAATCCCAGGAAACAATCAGTTTTCCTCTGAACACCATCAGAAGCTACAATCAAATAACTCCCAATGCAAAAAGTGGCTGGAATGGTTCTGATCTGGATGATATCACCACCTTTTATGAGCCATATACTATAGGTACCGATCTTGCCTATTTACAAAATGGCACGAATCTGCTACTCAGACTCGATATGTCGGGATTCAACGAATTTAGTGATACGGTGGAGAATGCTATCGTCCAAAAGGCAGAGTTGGTGTTTGAAAACCTCAAAGGTATTTCGAAAACCACTCCCCCTCCATCAACCATGGTCTATTACATGACAAGTCTTGACAGTTTAGCCAATAAGAACTACCGCGTTGGCACATTGATCAATAATAACAGATCTCCTTTGGTGATAGGTTATGATAAGGATAATAAAAAATTTTCCAATGACATTACCATATCATTGCAAAACCTCCTTAAAGAGGATACATTTAACCAATTGATCATGGCACCTGTTACCATTAACACTTCTAACGGATCAATTTCAGCAAATGGAAGTGGGGTGAACAGATTCGTAGTATCAAAGAATGACATCCGGATACGCTTTTATTATACTGTACCGAATTTAAATAATTAAAAATATGTGTGGAATCGTTGCCTATGTAGGGCCAAGACAGGCTCATGAGGTAATTATTAAGGGTTTAAAAAGGCTCGAATACCGAGGCTATGACAGCGCAGGTATTGCCTTATTGAACGGAGGATTGAATATCTACAAAAAGAAGGGCAAGGTAACGGACCTTGAAGAGAATCTTTACGATTATAACTTAAACAGTAACATTGGAATCGGACACACCCGATGGGCTACCCACGGTGAACCTAATGACGAAAATGCCCACCCCCATTATTCTCATTCAAAAAATCTCGCCATTATTCATAATGGTATAATTGAAAACTACAGCTCTCTGAAACAAGAGCTTATTAACAAAGGGCATACCTTTCAAAGTGAAACAGACTCTGAGGTCTTCATTCACTTTATTGAAGACATTCAAATGAATAATAATTGCTCATTGGATGAAGCAGTACGGTTGGCGCTGACCAAAGTAGTTGGTGCATATGCCATCGTGATCATGTCAAAAGAAAATCCTGATCTGCTCATCGCGGCCAGAAAGGGGAGCCCTCTGGTGATAGGTATAGGTAAAGATGAATTCTTTCTGGCCTCAGATGCCACACCCATTATCGAATACACCAATGAGGTTGTTTACCTCAATGATTACGAAATTGCTATTATTGACAACAACGAATTAAAGCTTAAGAACACGCAAGACGTCCCCTCTACTCCTTATATCCAAACACTGGATATGGAGCTGGAAGCCATAGAAAAGGGCGGTTACGAACATTTCATGCTGAAGGAGATCTTTGAGCAGCCTAAATCGATCAGCGACTGCATGAGGGGAAGGTTGAATGCCAATGAAGGAAGGCTGGTGCTGGGTGGGATCCGAGAATATGCCAATAAGCTAATCACGGCTGATCGTATCATAATCGTTGCCTGTGGCACATCATGGCATGCAGGCCTGGTAGCGGAATATTTTATTGAAGAATTTTGTCGCATCCCTGTTGAGGTAGAGTATGCATCGGAATTCAGGTATAGAAACCCGGTTATCAAGGAAGGTGATGTAGTTTTTGCTATCTCCCAATCCGGGGAAACGGCAGATACTCTGGCAGCCATAGAGCTCGCCAAATCAAAAGGGGCCATAATTTTTGGTGTGTGTAATGTGGTAGGTTCATCCATAGCCAGGGCATCGCATGAAGGTGCATACACACATGCCGGGCCTGAGATTGGCGTGGCAAGTACGAAAGCCTTCACAGCTCAGTTGACAGTACTGAATATGATCGCCCTGAGAGTAGCTCATCAAAAAGGCACCATTACTGAAAGAAGGTACCACGAACTATTGGTTGAGCTTGAAAATATACCGTCAAAAGTTGAAAAAGCGTTAAAGCTTGATAATCAGATACAAGCTATCTCTGAAATATTTAAAGATGCAAGGAACTTTCTATACCTTGGAAGAGGATTTAACTTCCCGGTAGCCCTGGAAGGCGCCCTGAAACTAAAAGAGATCTCATATATTCATGCCGAAGGATATCCGGCTGCCGAAATGAAGCATGGGCCTATTGCATTGATAGATGAGGAAATGCCGGTAGTGGTGATAGCAACCCGGGATAGCTCATACGACAAGGTAGTATCCAACATACAGGAGGTAAGAGCACGTAAAGGGCGTGTAATTGCCGTGGTAACGGAAGGAGATGCTTTGATACCTCAAATGGCTGAATTCGTTATAGAAGTTCCCAAAACAGACGAAGCTCTCATGCCCATGGTATCCGTTATTCCATTGCAACTATTGTCGTATCACATCGCTGTAATGCGCGGTTGCAATGTGGACCAACCGAGAAATCTGGCTAAGTCGGTAACTGTAGAATAAAACAGTTATGAATTGATATAGAACACGCTGAGGGTTTCCTCAGCCTGTTTTTGTTATTGTGTGGCCTAATACTCTTTTGATAAGTGAATAACTAGCGCGGAAGTTACTTCCGTGCTTTACCTACTTTCTATTCTCAGACTTACCTTAACGTGAGTTCGATAATGACATACTATGCAAGTTGCTGGTATTGCTGTCAAGTCTTTAGGGCGGTTTGCAATGTTGATCATAAGGCACAAAAGAATAACTACTCCTCTGCAAAATCAATTTGATATCATCAAGCTTTACATTAATGAAACTCTATAAATCATTACTTCATTTATGTATCTACTTAATTTTTAGCGCTGCACCCAATCTCTGTGCTACATTGTCCCAATTGATAATATCCATTACACAATCTACAAATTCGCCCCTACGGTTACGGTAGGTCAGGTAATAGGCATGTTCCCACACATCAATTACGAGTAAGGGGATGCATCCCCATTGAGTAAGTTTCTGATGATCGGCGCAGCCCAGCACGGTGAGGCGGTCAGTAAACGGCTGGTAAGCCATTATGCCCCAACCACTGGCTTCCACCGATTTGGAGACTTCTCCAAGTAAGGCTTTCAGGCTGTCTAACGTGTTAAAACTTTTTTCAATATATTTCAGCAGCGTGCCTTTGGGATCATTCTTCTTGTTGGTCAGGTTAGTCCAAAAAATGGAATGTAGAATATGGCTGGAAAAGTGGTACGACAGCTTTCTTGTCCAGTGATCCACCAGTTCATAATTATTTTCTTTCATGGCTTTGTGGATCATCTCCAGATCCTTATTTGCTCCTTTCACTGCGCCACCATGGTGAAAAGTATGATGAAGGTAAAGTGTTTCTTCGTCCATACAGGGCTCAAGAAAATTATTGGCGTAAGGTAGTGGCGCCTGTATGAAATTTCCATTATCATCCATTAACTTATCTATCCCTTCCTGCTCCACACTTTGAGCCAGCACACTGGATGTTGGCAGGATAGATGCTCCACCGATTATCATTGAGTTTTGAATGAATTTTCTGCGTTCCATAATTGAAAATGTTTTAAAAAGAGTTTAAAGTATCAGAAATTTTACCAGCAGCCCGAGCACTATACAAAGGCCAATGGTTTTAAGCATATCCAGTTTAAATCCGAAATAAGCCACACAAGCCGCTATAGTAATGCCTGCTACCCCGGCATCCATTGAGCTCAGATCGGGAACAAGCAAACGCATACCATAAAACGATCGCTCTTCGACCGTTTTAAAAATAGCATTGACAGAGAACCAGATCCCGAGATTAAGTATAACACCAACCACAGCAGCAGTTATAGAGGAGAGTGCGGTGCTCAGATTTTTGTTATTCCGTAAATGTTCGATATAAGGCGCACCGAGAAATATGAAAAGAAAACAGGGTATAAAAGTTACCCAGGTAACCAGAAATGAGGCCAATACACCAGCCATCACGGGATCAAGCATTCCCGGATTTCTAAAGGCGCCCATGAAACCAACAAATTGAACCACTTGAATAAGCGGCCCAGGGGTTGTTTCTGCCATTCCCAGTCCGTCCAGCATCTCACCGGGTTGTAGCCAGCCAAAGGTTTCCACCGCCTTTTGAGAGATATAAGCCAAGACCGAATAGGCTCCTCCAAAAGTAACCACGGCAGCCTGGCTGAAAAACAAGCTTTCCTTTGTAAAAATGTTTTCCACACCTAAGAAAACAGTCAGCAAAATAATTGGAATAAACCATAGTAAAAGCCAGAATGCAGCAGTCTTCAGACTTTGAAACAGGTTTGGACTGGCTGTCGTTATGAGCGTATCAATCAAGCCCTCTTGTGTGCTATTAGCCGTTTTATGGCCCTTGATCACGTAAAATTTTTCTTCACTGATCTTGCCACCTATGAAGCCTATGAATGCTGCACTTATGATAATAACGGGAAAAGCAACCTCGAAAAAGAATATAGCAATAAAGGCAAAAATGGCAATTGCGATCATTACTTCATTTTTGAGCGCCTTCTTGCCAATCTTGATTACAGCACCAACCACAATAGCCAACACTGCGGGTTTGATGCCATAAAATATACCCTCTACTACAGCCACATCTTTCCAAAGCGCATAAAGCACACTCAGTAGCAGTATTGAGAGAAACCCAGGCAATACAAAAAGAGTACCTGCGACAATGCCTCCTTTACGCCCATGAAGCAACCAGCCAATATAGGTGGCCAATTGCTGCGCCTCAGGCCCCGGAAGCAGCATGCAGTAATTTAAAGCATGCAAAAAACGGTTCTCACCTAACCATTTTTTTTCTTCCACAAGAAACCTATGCATGACTGCAATCTGACCTGCCGGCCCGCCAAAACTATGTAATGCAACTTTTATCCAAATATTTACAGCTTCCCGGAAGCTCGGAAGGGTCATTTTAGGCTTAGGTGTAGCGCTCATGATCAAATATAGCTCATTCAATATGCATGTCCATGGGTCAGAGGCTGCTCTTTTGATACCAGCACTATTATTTACAAGAGCATAAAAACCATGGTATTGTTACCGTCCCTTCTAGTACAAGAAGCGGCAATCAAATGGCTGAACCTGTATTAATGTATGTACTCCCGGGAACCTCTGATACAATCATGTTGTTTATCGCAAAATAAAGGCTTTTGTTGTCTCTGGTTGCGACATCTTCTATTGCACCTCTGCAACGGAAATCTGAAGATGACATTTTTAAAATTCTATTCTTATGGCAACTTGTCTGTTAATTGATGACGATCCTGATGAGTATGAAATATTCCCTTTGGCACTTCAGGATATGGATGACGCCTATTCGTGCTTGTCGAGTGCCTCGACCAGGTAAAGAGCATGCATCACCTGGACAATATGTCCATCATTATGTATTCGAATTCATCTGACCAAAATGATATTAGGATGCCGCAGGAGAAGGGCGCATCGCATTACTTTGTAAAGCCTGTCCGGGTGAGTATTCTGTCTGAGACATTGAACAAAATATTTCATAAGGAGCCTTTGCCTTTTCTCCTACCTTAGAGGGGGTGTAACAGAACCAAAAATAGCGGACCTATGTTTAAATAGTGCCTCTAAGAAAACGCCAATGCCTGCGTTACGCTCGCCCCAAAAATGCTCATCCCGACAACTGTAACAACTGTACGGGACTCCGCTTTTTGGCACTTCATCCCGCTCTTTAGCGGGAACGTTTTCTTAAAGCCACTTAGAGTTTTCTTATATACACTATTTAGGTAATTTCCAAGCTGAAGAAATTGACTTTTATAAGTTGGCACATAGTATTCTTGAAAAATACCGAGCCGATGACGTTGAGGTGAGACTTAATGTTTACCTGCCAAGGACACACTTTCATCTGTTGGAAAGAATTTTTATTAACCTTTTGGACAATGCCTTTCGATATCGCCTTCCCCGGAACCAGGCATCGCGTAAAGGTACACATTGAAGATAATGACGATGCCCTACAGATTATTATTTCAGATAATGGCCGGGGCATTAAAAAAGATATCCAGGACAAGATATTTGAAATGTTTTTTAAAGGTGAATATTGCACCCGAAAGAATGGAATGGGATTGTTTATTGCAAAAACCGCTGTTGATAAACTTTATGGAAAAATCCATGTTGACAGTGAGGAGGGACTAGGGACAGTAGTTACGGTTGTTTTGCCATAGGTCTCGTTTTTCAGTATTACGTTTAATTGTCGCCAGCCTGCTCTTCTATTCCCAATTTCGTAGAATTCTCCGGCTTTGATATGATATACCATTGGAAAAGTAGTGGGTATCTAAATCCTGATACCGGACCCCATTTATTACCTTAACATTGATATTTCGATAGATCAACTTTCAGATATCTGTAAAATGTAGCTTTTGACAAACCGAATTGCTCGCGTATTTCCGTGGTAGGCTTCGTACCATACAATGCTTGTACTGCCCTTATTATTTCCGTCCGCTCTACAGAGGCCTCTCCTGGTAATTTCATAGATGCTGGTTTTAACTTTGCCGCAAATAATAACAATTACTGATGAAAAATAATGCAAGAATGAAATAAAATTACAGACGGTTGTTCATCCAATATCCGTTAACATGGAACTCCATCCAGGTTTTTATAAATATTGAAGCCTGTCATAAACGCTTCTGCTTCTTCGAAAGCTTCCTCCACTGTATCAAATAACCTTCTGTTGCCATTTTCATCCCTAACATTCAGTCCCGCCACTTCAATCTGCATAGATGCCCGTTTTCTGGTAATAGTAACAAAAGCTGTATAGAGCCCATCTTCACATTTCGGATCATTTAAATTGACTTCAATATCAAAAGTATGATCCCGTTTATCTATTGACTTGTTAAATCTATTCACGATAATTTGCTTTACATTCATACTTTACGAATCCATTAAAAAAAAGAACATGACTATTAGACGAAATCCCTATTCTCACGACCAAGTGGCTTTTAATAAAACCAATGACATTGGCTGTTTACAGATTCATCAAAGATCTTCGCCAGTGCCTAATGTCCGTTTGATACAATTTCGCATTTGTCTTGCTGCAGGTCTGCCACTGTACAATGACTCTCATATTGTTCACCGCATCAAAACAGGCGCCTTCAAGCTTGCAATTTTAGTAAATACTAAAATTATTAGCAACATAGGCGAAGGAATTTTTAGCCCTTTGGCAACATATTCTTTTACAGACACTCAGACGTGGCGTCTGAAGCTTTCATTAATTCAGAGGTTTCTACCATATAGTAACCTGTTTCGTTCACCATATACGAGTAGTTTCCTCTTACCTTATCGACTGCTCCTTCCATTAACCTGCCATTATGTCTCCAAAATTTAGTTGCTGCTTTTGTTGTTGATTTTTCTGTCATTTTTCTTTATTTTAAGGAATCACTATAAGGTTTTAAATACTTTTAAAAATGTTTCCGCTCCCTCAAAAGCTTGCTCCGCAGTATCAAATTCCATTTTCTTACCCTGATCATCCCTCACGGCCATTCCGGCAATTTCCTTCGTTTTAGACCCTTTTTTACTGTAAATCCTTATAAATGCTGTCCAGGGTTTATTATGGTCAGATATAGACTTTAGGCATCAATCATGAACAGATACTCCTTTCGTTCTATTGATTTTATATGTTGTTTCATGTGTTTTGATCGGTATATTAAATATAAAAGAAAAGGATAAACTGAGGCGATTAAAACAAGCCTAAAGCCATCTCTGTAAGTTATCTGGATTTTTTAACTTGAAACATTCAATGGATCAATTCGCTCCTCAACTCGAGATCCATCGCCTGTTTCGTTCTGACCTTTAACCCTTTATTTGGTCTCACGGCCAAAACAATTAAGCTGCTGAAGGGTTTTTTCATAAAGCTCTAGTGGTCCTATGGCAGAGACAAAGAACGAAATACATCCCATACCCCCTGGCTGGGACTACAACCCCTCTTCCTGGGACCAGCGGATCCCCATCGTAGTGCTGGCAGCAGTGGGAATGTTCATTGCTTTATACCTCGGTATATACCAGCTTGACATAATAACCACGGTATGGGAGCCCTTTTTTGGAGATGGCAGCACTACAATTTTGAATTCCAAAATTTCACATATCTTACCTATACCTGATGCCCTGCTGGGAGCATTTAGCTACTTTCTGGATGTGGCCGCTGGCATCATCGGTGGTACCCGCAGATGGCGCACTATGCCATGGATGGTTATAGTCTTTGGGCTAGCCGTTGGTCCGTTAGGGATCGTAAGCATTATGCTCGTAGTATTCCAGCCGGTACTGTTCGATGCCTGGTGTACGCTTTGCCTTGCATCTGCTGTAATATCAATAACCATGATAGGCCCGGCCATGGATGAAATGCTTGCCAGCTTACAATACATGCAGCGCGTGAAACACTCGGGGTGTTCAATGTGGAAAGCATTTTGGGGTGTGGAGGATGTAGTACTTAAAGTAGCGTAGGATGTGGGCACAGATCGTAAATGTAGTTATCGGAATCTGGATCATGGCCTCACCTGGCATTTTGAATTATCCGACTCCGGCGGCTGCCGACAATAACCACATAGTAGGGCCTTTGATCGTTACTTTTGCCTTCACTGCCATTTGGGAGGCGACACGGACTGTAGGCAAGTGGAATATACCTTTAGGCCTCTGGCTTATTATCGCTCCCTGGATACTTGATTTTGAAGACAACACGGAAATTGTGGGTGAAATGGCAGCCGGGATAGTCGTCACAGCCCTGGCAATGGTTAAGGGCAAGATAGAACAACGATTCGGAGGCGGGTGGTCATCACTTTTCAGTAAGCACCCGGAGCATAAAAAGGCGTTGGAAAAGGGAAAATAAGCTATATAGTGTCTCTAAGAAAACGCCAATGTCTGCGTTACGCTCGTCCCAAAAATGCTCATCCCGAGGCATCCAACAACTTCAGTTGATTTTGTGAATAATGACAAGTTAACCGAACGGCCTTGAGAAAATGGCGTTAAGAATTTCAATGCCACACGTACACTTTATAAATCACACTGTTTGAGTCCCGTTGTTTCAAACGGGGCGAGTTTGTGATTTGTCATCGCAGGCATTGAAATTTAGCCATTTGCTCACAGCCTTGACTTTTTTTTGTTATCCCCGAATGCTTTAATGCTTTAGGGAACAAAAAAGTAAGACATATGCTATGAAAAACCAAAATAGATACAAAAGTTACAAACTGAGCAATAAGATGTTATCATCTGGCTATCAGCATGTAATGAAAACTTATCATTGGTACAAATGTACGGGACTCCGCTTTTTGGGACTTCGCCCCGTCCTTTGGCGGGAACGTTTTCTTAAAACCGCTAAATAGTTAGCAGCATGTATTCCTTTTTCAGTAACGGACAGATCTTATATCTTTCGTCTTTGGTGTCTTCATAAATGGCCTCCAAAGTTTCGTATACATGGTGTATACCTATTTTTTCAATCCACTCAAATGGTCCGTAGGGATAATTGGTTCCGAGTTTCATGCCTAAATCAATATCCTTCTTGCTTGCGGTCCCTTCCTGCACAGTATAATAAGCTTCATTGATGATCATAAAGATTATACGTGGGGTCACCATTCCAACACGATCTTCCACAACCTCAAACTTCGACTGCAACGCTGAAAATATTTCAACCAACCGGTCATCCTTTTTGCCATCAATAGTACTTAATTCTACTATTTCACGATTTAAAAATGTGGGCAATCCATTGAACCCATAAACATCCTTTACACTACCATGAAAAAAATTAAGTTCTGTCAGGCTTATTTTAACAGTATTGAGGAATATAACGGTGCCATTAGCTGCTTTGTAAAATTCGAAATTATCAGGGGTTTCATCGATCTTAAAATCGAAAACAAGATCCTTACCATTCAAAAACTTAGGAGAGTTTAGCTGTGTTAGAAACGTGTACTCGTGATTATCCGAGAACTTTTCTCTAAATTCTTTAAAATTTTCCTCCTCTCCTATTATTAATATCTTCATAAATTGCAGCTTTGAGACAAAAATAGATATTATCACAAAAAATTCAGTTATGAACGCAACAATAATCAACAGCAAAAAAGCCCCCGCACCTATAGGCCCTTACAGTCAGGCTGTAATGGCTGGCAATACCCTTTATGTATCAGGGCAGGTAGCAATAGATCCTGAAACCGGCAACCTTGTGACCAGCAATATTGAAATTGAAACCGAACAGGTAATGAAAAACCTGGGGCACGTACTTTCGGAAGCCGGAATGGACTACAGCAACATAGTGAAATGCAGCATATTTGTTGCGGATATGAATAATTTCCAGTTGATCAATACTATATATGGGAAATACTTCCAGCAAAACCCTCCGGCAAGAGAGACAGTGGAAGTAAGCCGACTACCTAAAGACGTAGGTGTTGAAATTTCTTGTATTGCAGTGAAATGACCATTATCCCCCATAAACGCGAAACGCTAATATTACCTTTCTCTGCCAATGAAGTAATTAGCAGGTTGAGTAGAGCAACTCAGCCTGCGTCACTGACCGCACCAAAAATCAGTGATAGCCATATCCGTTTCATCGGGCAGATCAGCCGAAATTCATTTAAGATCTCCAGAAAGATCAATTACCCACAAAACTACCTTCCCATAATTACCGGTGATATCGAGGAGTCCAGCCGGGGCTGTATCATTTTTGTCAAATACAAACTCTTCTTTAGCTCCCTGATGTTTTTTATGTTCTGGACAATCATGACTGCGCTAATTGGCGCTTTCTTTCTAATTTATCCCAGGGAATACCTTTACGCAGCACTTTCCTTTGTATCAGGCGCTATCAACTATATTGTCACTGTTCTTAATTTCCATAAACAAGTAAAAATAACAAGAGAGGCTCTTGACGAGGTGCTAAAGATAACTTCATAACTATTATCCTAACCGAACTTTACGTACTTTTGCAGCCCCAAAAAGATTGTCGTAAATATGGATCAAAATGTTCGTGTCAGATTTGCTCCAAGCCCAACTGGAGCTTTGCATATCGGTGGGGTAAGAACTGCCCTTTACAACTATTTATTTGCCAAAAAGTATAATGGCACTATGGTACTGAGAATTGAGGATACTGACCAGGCTCGCTTTGTACCGGGTGCAGAAGAGTATATAAGGGAATCCCTGGAATGGATAGGCATCATTGCTGATGAAAGTCCATTTGCAGGCGGTGAATATGGCCCCTATCGTCAATCTGAACGCAAAGAAATATATGCACAGTACGCTCAAAGACTTATTGACGAAGGAAACGCATATTATGCTTTTGATACACCTGAAGATCTGGAAGCTATGCGGGAAAGGCTTAAAGCAGCCCGTGTCGATACTCCGCAATATAATGCCATCACAAGAACGCAAATGAAAAATTCTCTCACGCTGTCGGAGGGTGAGGTAAAAGAGCGATTGAATTCCGGGGAGCCGTACGTAATCAGACTGAAGGTTCCTCGAAAAGAGGAAGTGCGCCTAAACGATATGGTAAGAGGTTGGGTGATGGTACACTCTTCAGCAATTGATGACAAAGTGCTTATGAAATCAGATGGTATGCCTACCTATCATCTCGCCAATGTCGTTGATGATCATTTAATGAAAATAACACATGTTATACGTGGCGAAGAATGGTTGCCATCAGCGCCCTTGCATGTACTTTTATATCAATTCCTGGGTTGGGAAAGTTCAATGCCTCAGTTCGCGCATTTACCACTGTTGCTGAAGCCTGATGGCAACGGCAAATTAAGCAAGCGTGATGGCGATAAACACGGATTTCCTGTATTCCCGATAGAGGGAAAATTTCCTGGCAAAGATGGCAGACCGGAGGTTTTTAATGGCTTCAGGGAGGAGGGCTACCTTCCCGATGCACTGATAAACTTTCTGGCATTTCTGGGCTGGAACCCCGGCACCGATCAGGAAATATTCTCGCTTGAGGAACTGATCGAAGCCTTTTCGATTGAGCGGATAGGCAAGTCAGGAGCAAAGTTTGATATTGAGAAAGCCAAATGGTACAACCAACAGTATATTAAGGTCAAATCCGGTCAGGAACTGAGCACATACCTTCAAAAACAACTGGAGACACACAACATTTCCTGCGCTCAGGAAAAGCTGGAGCGTATTTGCGAAGCCATGAGAGAGCGTGTTGTTTTTCCTGTAGACTTTTGGAAAGACGGTCAATTCTTTTTTGTGAAGCCTGAAAATTACGATGAAGATGTAGTTCGAAAAAAATGGACTGAAGAAGCTGTGTCTGTTCTGGAGGCTTACAGGAAGGCTATTCTTGAGGCCGATGTGCTTTCTGCTGAAGATGCAAAATCAATATTGAATAACATATTAGACAAAAAAGGCGTTAAATTAGGACAGGTAATGCAGGCTGTTAGGTTAGCTATCACCGGCAAAGGTGCAGGACCTGACCTCATGGAGATCATTGAGATCCTGGGCAAGGAAGAGGTGGCTGATCGTATAACAAAAGCAATAGGTGCATTGCCTGTAAAGCAAGTAAACTAAACACCTGAAAGCCATGTCTAAAAAAGATCCCGGAAAAAAGAAAAAGCAGAAGGAAAAACCCAAGGTAAACCCTGAGCTCGAAGGTTTCGATATCAAGATCAATTCATTCGGTGAAATTCAGACAAATTTCAACATAGATAAGATCAACGAATTCCTCAATAAAAACGTAGAAGATAAAAAGCTGGCAGAGCGGGAAGATTATGATGAGTTAAAATCCAAAAAGAAAAAAGACCCTGACGAGGACGAATAAATAAATATGGCCCGACAATCACATGAAATTGACTACGAGATCAAAGGGGAAAGCATACAAATTGTAGAGGTAGAGCTTGATCCAAATGAAACAGTAATAGCCGAAGCAGGCGCTATGTTATACATGGAGGACGGTATTGTCTTTGAAACCAAAATGGGAGACGGCTCTGAGCCTAATCAGGGTCTTTTTGGTAAATTACTTTCCGCAGGCACTAGAATGCTTACCGGTGAGTCGATGTTCATGACACATTTTACATACCGAGGTGTTGGTAAGGCAAAAGTGGCCTTCTCTGCTCCATACCCCGGCACGGTTATTCCAATCGATCTGGCCCAAATTCCGGGCAGAGAAGTTATTGTACAAAAAGATGGATTTCTGTGTGCAGCTCTGGGCACAAAAGTAGCTATTACCTTCAACAAAAGGCTTGGCTCCGGACTTGTCGGAGGTGAAGGGTTCATCCTTCAAAAGCTTCAGGGTGACGGAAAGGCTTTTGTACATGCAGGCGGAACGGTTATCGAAAAACAACTTAACAACGAAGTGCTTCGTGTTGACACCGGCTGTGTAGTGGCCTTCGAACCGGGCATTGACTTCAATGTGGAATCCGCAGGTGGTTTAAGGTCAATGATCTTCGGGGGCGAGGGCTTGTTTCTGGCAACCCTCCGGGGTACCGGTAGGGTGTGGCTTCAATCTATGCCCATCAGAAAGCTCGTACAGGCGCTGGCCCCATATGGACGCAACAGAGGCAAGGAATCCAGTTCTTTGTTAGGCAATTTCCTTGAGTCTTAATAATTAGTGTTTGCAAGAAACTCTTGCCATCATCGCGCCTGTCCCGGCCTTGCCACCATAGCTGTTAACTTAAGAGAAAACGAGCCCCCAGAGGGGGCAAATCTTTGTAGCCCGGGACAGCCTTCACCTCTCCCAAAGCTTGAATATGGTGCATTAAATATTAAATCCTTTCCCGGGACTTCACCCCAGGCTACCAATATTGCATCCCAACCGGGATGCTTAAGTTAACGGCTATGGGGCTTGCCAGGGGGAGGAATCGAGGCGATCCCTGCTTAAAAGAAGAGGGGATTGCCGCACTTCGTTACCGATGACGTATAAGTTGTGAGTTTTCTTACAAAAACTAATTAAGAGATCCTTCCTCTCGTGCCAATGACGAGTTTTTATTACACACTGATAATCAACTAATATTAACGTGAGTTCGATATAAGATGCCTGAAAATAGGCGGTCATCCTGACGAAAGGAAGGATCTTCCTAAGTGTTTTAATTGTAACCTTGAACTTAGTAAGATTCTTCGTGCCTCCCCGAGGCAAGCCAGGCAAGCTCGGGACAGGCAGAATGACCTTAAAAAGAGTTTTTTAGGTTATTTTTGGATACAAATACAATTTAATCGGTTCTACTATATCGAACTCACGTTAATATTAAATTCCCAATACCGTCATCTCGGACCTAACACAGTGAAGATCCGGGATCTCCTCACTACTGGCAGTGTCCGGCCGTTCTTCTACTCAATACAACTCAGTACTCATGACTTTTCTTTGCCAACGCATTCCATGTCGATTAATCCAGGGGGGAAATCAAAATCGGATATTAATTTTTTATATTTGCCCCCGATAAGAATAACCTGTTATTAATCAGATGGAAAAAGTGAAATTAGGTATCATCAGAGAGGGGAAAGTACCTGTGGATAAACGCGTTCCTTTTACCCCTGTGCAAGCCAGGGAGGTAATGGACACTTTCGACAATATAGAAGTAATCTGCCAATCAAGTGGCATCAGGTGCTTCCAGGATGACGAATACCTTCACAATGGTGTAAGAGTAGAGCCGGAGGTTAGTAGTTGTGATATACTTATGGGTGTTAAGGAAGTACCCTTAGATCAGTTGATCTCTGAAAAAACATACTTTTTCTTTTCGCATACGATCAAAGAGCAGCCGTATAACAGAAAGCTTCTGCAAGCTATCCTGGAAAAGAACATTCGGCTGATCGACTACGAAGTACTTACCGATGCGGACGGCACCAGGATCGTAGCATTCGGTCGCTATGCAGGTATTGTTGGCGCGTATAATGGCATCTGGACCTTTGGGAAGAGGTATAATCTTTTTCACCTGCGCAGAGCGCATGAATGTTTTGACCTGGAAGATCTTAAAACCGAATATAAAAAAGTATCGTTGCCGCCTGTGAAAATTGTAGTTACCGGTGGTGGCCGAGTATCTAAGGGTGCCATGGAGGTACTCAATGGTATGGGCATTCGTAAAGTTTCTCCGGCCGAATTCCTGACAGAGCGATTCGAGAGCGCAGTTTATTGCCAATTGAACAGCAGAGATTACAACACTCCAAAAGGTGGTGGAGAATTTGTAAGAGGAGACTTTTATAAAAACCCGGAACATTACGAGGGCGATTTTTTAAAATATGCCAGGGTATCGGATATTTTAATAGCAGGCGCCTACTGGGACCCCCGGGCACCTGTACTTTTCAGGCGCGAGGATGTAATGAAGCCCGATTTTAAGATAAGAGTCATTGCTGATATTACCTGCGATATAGAGGGTTCCATTCCATCCACCAAGCGGCCATGTACGATTGATGAGCCAATATACGACTACAATCCAAGTGAGGATAAAGTGGAAACACCCCTTTCAGATGAAGGAAATATCACTGTTATGGCCGTTGATAACCTACCTTGCGAGTTGCCACGGAATGCCTCCGGGGACTTCGGTCGCGAACTCATTGACAATGTGCTGCCTCACCTTTTAGGCGATGATAGTGAAAATGTTATAAAAAGAGCAACCATTGCCGAAAATGGCAGACTCACAGAAAGGTACAGCTATCTTCAAAATTATGTGGAAGGAAAGCTCAGCAATCAGCTTTAGTGGCCTGTTACATGTAGTAAAGTACAGACTATTTTATTACATTTAGGAGATATGTTCAAAGAAACGGAGCTTGTAAGCCGGTCGAAGCAATATGTTGAAGGTGTTTTAAAAAATCTACCTGATGAGTATTGTTATCATAACCTTCAACATACACGTGAAGTGGCCGCTGCTGCAGAAGAAATCGGAACTCAGTCAAAACTATCTCAAGAGCAGTTGGAGTTGGTAGTTTTGGCAGCGTGGTTTCACGATATCGGCTATAAATGTGGCTTTGACAACCATGAAGAAGAGAGTATCAGGCTGATGCGGGAAACCCTCACCGAGTGGAAGGTGCCTTCTGAAAAGATTGACAACATCGAAAAGATCGTACTTTCCACAAAAATGCCTCAAAGCCCTGATGATGAGCTATCAAAAGTGATGTGCGATGCAGACCTGTATCACTTGTCATCTAATGACTTTTCTGTACGTAGCGAGGCCCTAAGACAAGAACTGGTGACTCTTTGCAATAAAGATATTTCATCGAAAGACTGGGTAAAAAATAATATTGAATTTCTAAATCACCACCGCTATTTTACTGGCTACGGCAAGCAGGTGTTAGAACCTAAAAAAAGAGAAAATCTGGAAAAGCTGAAAAAAAAAGAAAATAAGCAAATAGACGCCAGGTATGTGCAGAAGCTTGAAGAACAAGTAGCCAAGCTTAAAAAAAAGATAGAGAAGGACAAGGTAATGAAGCCTGACCGGGGTATTGAGACAATGTTTCGGATCACCTCTAAAAACCACCTTACCTTAAGTGGGATGGCTGATAATAAGGCCAATATCATGATCTCGATTAACTCTATTATACTATCAGTACTGGTATCGGTGCTCTTTAGAAAATTTGAAGACTATCCGAACCTGATCATACCCGGAATGCTGTTGGTCATAGTGTGTCTTACCACTATTGTTTTTGCAGTACTTGCCACGCGGCCCAACATCTCATCAGGCACCTTTACCAGAGAAGATATACTGGAGAGAAAAACTAACCTCCTGTTTTTTGGCAATTTTCACAATATGGAACTAGACAACTACATGTGGGGTATGAAGGAAATGATGAAGGATGCTGACTTCCTGTATGGCAGCATGATCAAAGATATTTATTTTCTGGGTATAGTATTAGGAAAAAAATACCGCATGCTAAGGAAGTCATATAATGTGTTTATGTATGGCTTCATAGTTTCTATTCTGGCCTTTGTTATTGCCATGGTATTTTTCCCTGCATAGCTTATTCAGCTTCCTGCTCTTCCAACCACTTATGAAAAGCAACCTGAGCCTGCACGCAAGGCAATTCATTGTTGATTCTAGCATTATTAAGCGTTGGGTCCAGGAAGCACGATTTAACACTATCTCTGAGTTGTACATCTATAAGCTTGAGGACCTCTGACTTCAGGTCCGGTTGATAAACAGGAAAAACAACTTCTATCCTTCTGTACAGGTTGCGTTTCATCCAGTCAGCAGAGCCCTGATACAGCTCATCATCGCCATTGTTATAAAAATAAAAAACTCTGGAATGCTCGAGGTAGCGATCCACTATCCTCCTTATCGTAATATTCTCGCTCAGGCCTTTTATACCAGGCTTCAAACAGCATATCGCCCTGATGATCAGCTCTATTTTAACACCTGCCTGACTTGCCTCATAAAGCCTGTCTATCATAATGTCATCTTCCAGGTTGTTGAGTTTGAGAATAATGAGGCCCTTCCCTCCGTTTTTCACGTGAGCTATTTCCCTATCTATCAATTTATTGAATCTTTCAGTTAAATTAAACTGGGATACAAGCAAATGCTGGAAAGGAGTGATCTCCTCCTGATGATAGAGGTACTGAAAAACCCTGTCCAGCTCAGAGGTAAGCTCTGCATGACATGTTAAAAGCGCTTCGTCAGCATAGATAGTGGCCGTTTTCTCATTGAAGTTGCCTGTTCCAAAAAAACCGTATCGTTTTAAAGAACCATCGCCTTGTCTTCTACAAACCACCGCCACCTTAGCATGCACTTTTAGCCCGGGAATACTATAAATGATCTTAATACCGGCCTTTTCCATCCTTTCCGCCCATCTCAGGTTGTTTTCCTCGTCAAAGCGGGCCTTGATCTCAACGAATACAGTAACGCTCTTTCCGTTTTGAGCAGCACTGATCAGCGCATTGCTGATAAAAGAATTTGCGGCTATTCTATAGAACGTGACTTTTATTTCTTCAACCTGCGTATCCAAAGCGGCTTCATTAAAAAACCTCAGTACATAGTCATAACTCTGATATGGAAAATGCAGCATGATATCCCTTTCATCGATGGCCTTGAAAACAGAGGGGGTTTCTTCCAGGCATTTCTTTCTTATTGTTGGCAGAGGCTCATTCTCCAGCAGAGGTTTCAGTGGGTTTTCCAGGTCAAACAGATCATACATGTTGTGATACCTGCCTCCCGGAATCAGATCGTCCTGGGAAAGTTTAAATTTCTTGACAAGAAAATCCAGCAACTCATCAGGCATATCCTGATCATACAAAAAGCGAGAGGGCACACCCAAATTGCGTTTCTCTATCTGCTTTCTTATTTTCTTTACGAGATCACCCGAATATTCATCTTCAATATTTAAATCTGCGTCACGGTTGAGCTTGATTGAATAAATACCCTCTATGGAATAGCTTGGAAAAAGAAACCCAAGCTTTTCTCTGATAATATCATCTATTGCTATGAAAAAGAAATAGTCATTTACCTTAGGTAATTCCACAAATCGTGGAAGATGGTCGGTAGGAATATTTAAATGAGCATAATCTATCTCACCGCTACTTCTATCCTTTAAAATAATAGCAAAGTATAATGCGCGGTTATCCAAATAGGGAGCCCGGCTTTTCTCATTTGTCATGATCACAGGCTGTAAGTATGAAAGCACTTTGCTCTTGAAATAGCGCTCTACATATCGGTCATGCTCCTCAAGTATAGGTTCATCTCTATAAAGAATTATTTTGTTTTCCTTTAACTCAGGAATTATTACTTCCTTTTTGATCCTGCCGAATTCTTCCTGTTGTCGGTGGACCTCCTCCAACACATCATCCAATAGCTTTTTCGGCTTTCTGCTAAATCTTTTATTGATCTTTTTCTTATCAATGCCTACAATACTCCTTAGTGAAGCGACCCGCACCCTGAAGAATTCATCCAAATTAGATGAATATATAGCCAGGAATTTTATTCTTTCATATAGTGGCACCGTTTTGTCTGCCGCCTCCATCAACACACGCTTATTAAAAGATAACCAGCTTAAATCGCGATCGAAGTATTTATCTGAGTCTTCCATAGTTATTAAATCAACAAAAATTGACCGATGATGTTAGGGCCTAAGTTAACAAATCGACTGATTTTGAGTAGGATGTAACAAAAAAGAGGCTCATGATGATGAGCCTCTTTTTTATTTCTTCAAGCTTTATTTTCAGTTTCCGAAAATGTACCGCAGACCGAACTGCATCTGCCACCTGGAGCTAAACAAACCTGAATCATCCTTTACGAGCATATCTTCCATTTTAGTAACATCAGTATTAAACCTGAATGTAGGAACGTCTGTACCTGGAGCCAAACCTGCATAGTCCAGCAACTGTACTGAGGTGCCATCACCATTAGGAACACCGTACCTTCTTCCCCAATCTTTATTAAGGAAGTTGCCAAAATTAAATATATCGAAAGACACTTGCAGCGTTTGCCTTTTTCCTCCGGCTACTATGTAGATATCCTGAAGAAGTTTAAAATCTACTATGCTCTCAAATGGAGTTCTCGCCATATTTTTCTCCGCATACTGCCCTCTTCTCTCTGAAAGGTAGTCGTCATTAGAAATATAAGCGTCCAAAGCCGCCCATTGAGCTGCTGCACTTGCATTGGCTTCATTAAAAACAATCTCAGAAGCATTAGCAGGAACATAAATAAGAGCTCTTTCGCGAGAATCCTCACCGGTAAATCCTGAGTTGTAAGTATAAGAAAAAGGTGCACCGGACTGGCCTTGGTAATACAGACCTATAGTAGTAGCAAAGTTATTCAAATACTCTTTTCTATAAGAAATAGAAGCTATAACACGTGATGCCGCATCAAAATCAGACCGGCCAAGAGGAGCATTGTTTCGTCCATCGATACTGTAAACACCTCTCCACTGTGAAGAGTTTTGAGATGAAGTTCCCTCAAAAATGGCTTCTGCTCTTCCAAAATTATATGCAACATTAGCAGTCAACCCATTTTCAAAAGGTTTTGTTAGACTTGCAGTGATATTATACGAATATCCTTCATTTGTATTAGAGCCCAGATAAATACCTGTATAAGTAGGATCAACCCTGCCATTAGTAAATCTGGGGCGATCATCAGGTCCTTCAAAACGTTGTGTTGAAGGAATGACGTTCACGTTCTCATAAAAGATATTGTTAAGCGTCTTGGTGTACATAAATTCTGCAGTACCTATTAAGCCCCAGAATGGAAGCTTTTGGTCAACAGCCACGCTGGCTCTCAACATTTGAGGGAATTTGAAATCCTCGGCAAACAGATCCATCTGTCCCTGGGGTATATCATCGGTACCACCAAAGTCACCAACAGTTGGCTGGTTAAAGGGATCGGGATTAAAATCTATGTTATTAAATTGTCTTGTTCCCCCTACCATCAACCCGTTGTTGTTATACATTGCTCCGGGCCAAACAAAAGGCACACGGCTGGTAAAAATACCTACACCACCTCTTAGCTGAGTAGTCTGATCTCCATTGAGGTCGTAGTTAAACCCAAACCTTGGAGCCAGGAGAAATTGAGTTTTGGGCGCCTTCCCTGCACGAGCGCCTTTCATATCATAACCAGCGGCCTCTATCAACCCAATCGTGGTATTGTTAAAATAAGTATCCTCAAGAGGGTCATCGGTAAACATTGGAATATCTATACGTAAACCGGCAGTTATTTTTAATTTATTGTTCACCTGAATATCATCCTGAACGTAGAATCCAAGCTGGATAGCTTTAAAATCAGCCGCGGCATCAGTCTTGTCTCCGGTGGTATTATCTACCAGAGAATAGCTGCGATCATATTGGAAAGCCAGACCTGTACCACCATTGACATCATCGATAAAGTCCTGAATGGTACTATATCGGTAGGAGCCAAAGTTTTGTCTTATAAATACGTTTCTCATATTATAAAACTCATTGTGGGTACCAAAAGTAAAGGTGTGTTTTCCTCTGTAGAGATTAAAGTTATCGGTAATTGTAAATATCTTTTGCTCTAAAACGTTACCTGTAGAAAACTGCTCACTTCCTGCCTCTATATCTCCCACTGTAATATCAATATAGGGAAATGGACTTCCCAGTGGATCCCGGTCATCATTTACTGTTGTGTATCCTATGATGAGCTTGTTGGACTTGTCATTAAAGTTACTTACAAATTCAAGCGTGGTAGCATTGGTGGTCGAGGGGAAGAATACACCTGCATTGGCAAATCTTATTCTGCTGGAGTTAGATGTGCTGGGTGAAAAGTTCTCTCCTTTGTTATAGCTATGACGGAGAGAAAGTTTATGATTCTGGTTAATATTGTAGTCAAATTTCACCAGAAATTTTTCAGCCTCAAGCTTTTGAATTACATTCTCGTATCCACCGGGCTCATAGCCCAAAGACCTTAATGTATTGGCAAACTGATCTATTTCTGCTCTTGTTACACCTCCGGTATAGGTATTGAAGTTAAAAGGTTGAGGTGTTTCATCTCTTTGAATCTCACCATTAGCGAAGAAGAACAGCTTATCTTTAATAATAGGGCCGCCCACTCTGAAACCATATGTTTTTGCGCTAAACTCAGCCAGTCTTTCTCTTTCTTCTTCACTAACCAAAGTAGGAGTTTTTCCGGCCAGACTTTCATTTCTAACCAAATAATATACAGACCCCTCCACATCATTGGTACCCGATCTGGTTACCGCACTGATACCTGCTCCTGCAAAGCCTCCAAGAGTTACATCATAAGGCGCTACTGCTACGCTGATCTGATCCAAAGCATCTATACTTATTAAAGAAAGTCCGCCTAACTGGCCTCCATTTTGTCCGTTGGCAGCCAATCCAAAAACATCATTGCTAACAGCCCCATCAATGAAAATCGAGTTGTAGCGGTTATTCATACCGGCAATGCTAATACCACCGCCTGATGTAAATGACGCTTGTGGGGTTAATCTTGTAAAGTCGTTAATGCTTCGTGAAGCATTGGGCAAAGAGGTTAATTCCTGTCTTGATACAGTAGTTACAGCCCCCGTTCTTTCACTGTTCATGATTGAAGAATGATCGGCAGAGATGGTAACACCTGCCAGCTCTGTTACATTTTCGGATAGTTGGGCATTAAGGTCGAAAGTTTTACCTAGTGCCAGGAATATTTCCTCCCGAACGTGTGGTTCAAAGCCAACATAAGTTACTTTTACTTCATAGGGACCACCAACACGCATGTTGTTGATCCTGAAAAAACCGTTCACATCGGTTACACTTCCATACTGTGTACCAGACGGTTTGTGTACAGCGCTCACTGTTGCTCCGGGTAAACTCTCTCCGTTTTTGTCAGTGATCTTTCCACTCATTGCTGAGGTAGTTGAGCCTTGGCCAAATGCCAAAGTGGCACAAAGCATCAACCCTGCAAAAGAAATAATCTTGAGTAAATTTTGTTTCATTCCTGTCAAGGTTTGTTAAAAATAAGTTTAGTTTAATGATTTATGCATAGCTTGTTAATGCGGGGCAAAGTTAATATATTATTCTACTACCTCTAAGTGCCTTATTTTA
This sequence comes from Fulvivirga imtechensis AK7, assembly GCF_000331535.1. GTDB lineage: Bacteria > Bacteroidota > Bacteroidia > Cytophagales > Cyclobacteriaceae > Fulvivirga > Fulvivirga imtechensis. The sequence goes on from NZ_AMZN01000064.1 coordinate 54,335, forward strand.
TTTTTATAAAAACAGATAGCTTTTAAAATTAACAGTTTGATAATTTACCACTGGTAAGATTCTTTATTGCAAGACCTCCTTTCTTTTCTTTATATTCGGTGTTTTGAATATATTATGCTTATGAAACTTCGGCCTTCCGACTTCGGTCTTCGAGTTATCTCAATAATAAATATATATACATGAAAAATATTTTCACCTTCATAATAGCTATCTCCTCATTTTATTTCAGCTATTCGCAGAATACTGACCTCACATACTACCTGCCCGAAGGCACCGAATATGACCCCAAAATACCCGCTCCGGAATCGGTGATCGGCCATGAAGTGGGACAGTGGCATATCAGCCACGATCGCCTGACGCGGTATATGTATGCTCTTGCAGAGGCCTCAGACAGGGTAGAGATCAGGGAATATGCACAAACGCATGAGGCTCGTCCGCTACTGGTTTTAACCATAACATCTCCCGAAAACCATTCCCGGCTAGATGAAATCAAAAGCAGCCATGTCAGGTTGACGGATCCTGCTGTTTCAGACAATCTGAACATCAAAAACATGCCTGCGGTTGTTTATATGGGTTATAGCATTCATGGCAATGAATCCAGTGGCAGCAATGCAGCATTGTTAGTGGCTTATCATTTGGCCGCAGCTCAGGGCACGGAAATAGAAAAGACCCTTAATGAAACAGTCATTCTTCTGGACCCAAGCTTTAACCCTGACGGCCTTCAACGCTTCTCCGGCTGGGTAAATTCAAGAAAAAGCCACAACATCATTACTGATCCAAATAATATGGAGCAAAATGAAATGTGGCCCGGCGGCAGGACCAATCATTATTGGTTTGACCTTAACAGAGACTGGCTACCAGCCCAACATCCCGAATCAAGAGGACGTATAGCTCTTTTTCACGAATGGAAACCAAACGTGCTGACCGATCATCATGAAATGGGGACCAATTCCACCTTTTTCTTCCAGCCGGGAATTCCTTCAAGAAATAACCCGCTTACTCCTGCAAAAACCTATGAGCTCACCAATAGAATGGGGGAATATCATGCGCGCGCTCTTGATAAAATAGGATCTCTGTACTACACCAAAGAGAGTTTTGACGACTATTATTACGGCAAGGGCTCCACATATCCTGACATTAACGGAGCGGTGGGAATACTGTTTGAACAAGCCAGCTCACGTTCTCATGCTCAGGAAAGTGAGCACGGTATACTTTATTTTCCATTCACCATCAAAAATCAATTTACCACCAGCCTCTCAACACTTCGCGCGGTGAATGATATGCGGGAAGATTTCTTAAACCACCAGCGCACTTTTTATAAGGAGGCATCTGCCGAAGCCAGAAAAGATCAGTCCAAAGCCTATGTATTTGGGTCTAAAGATAAGTTCAGAAATCATCATTTGGCAGAATTGATCTCCCGGCATCAGATAAATATCTATCACGGCAGTGAGCCCATGTCAATCAATAATATACGGTATGGAGCAGACGAGCTGTACTTTATTCCACTGGAACAATCCCAATATCGCCTTATAGAAGCGATGTTTGAAACCCGCATAGAATTTCAGGACAGCCTGTTTTATGATATTTCTACCTGGACACTGCCACTTGCTTTTAATGTGGATTATAAGAAGATCGACTCCAAGGCATTTGATCAGAAGCTATTGGGCCGGCCATTTGACAGCAATAAAAAACCAACAGGCGAAGTTGTAGGAGGTAAGTCGGCATATGCATATGCCTTTGAGTGGTATGGCTACTATACACCGAAAATGCTCAATGATCTGCTCGTTAATGGCTACAAAGTAAAAGTAGCGAACGAGCCATTTCATTCTCCTGATGGTAAAAAATTTGAGCGTGGTTCTATTCTTATCCCGGTACAAATACAAAATGGATCACGGGATAGGATCCATGCTGACCTCACAATGTTGGCCAGGGAAAATGGTGTTGACATTTATGCCCTTCACACCGGCCTTGATTATACCGGGGTAAGCCTTGGAAGTCCAAATTTCAATAATATTAAAAAACCTCAGGTTATGATGTTGGTTGGCGAAGGTGTTAGCCCGTACGATGCCGGTGAAGTATGGCATCTGTTTGATCAGCGCTATAAAATGGACATCTCTTTGGTACCCATAGACGTATTCAACAGGTCTGACATTAACAAGTATACAACCATTATCATGGTTAGCGGTACCTATAAAGAGATCAACGATACTGCCAGGGAAAAGCTAAAGCAATGGGTTCAAAATGGTGGGACGATTGTGGCCAGCGAGACCGCACTGACCTATTTGAATTCTATAAATCTCGGTAAATTCGACTTTGTGAAAACTAACGATAATGATTCAAATGAGCCGGCAAAGTATGCTGATATAAGACAAACAAGAGGAGCTCAGGAAATCGGTGGCGCCATCTTTGAAACCAATGTAGATATTACGCACCCACTATTTTATGGTTATTATAAAAAAGAAATGCCTGTATTCCGGGGCAATAAGATATTCCTCGAAAAATCAAAAAATCAATTTGCCAATCCTATGGTTTACACAGATTCTCCCTTGTTGAGCGGCTACATTTCACTACCAAATCTTAATTCCCTTAAAGGTTCATCTGCAGCCGGGATAAGCAATTATGGTCGCGGTCAGGTGATCGGCTTCACTGACAATCTCAATTTCAGAGCCTTCTGGTATGGTACTAATAAAATATTCATGAATGCCATATTTTTCGGGCCATTGATCAGCAATGCATCAGGAAGATAAGGGGCTGCTAAAAGAGCAGCATCCATTTGTTTGTCTTGTTATATTGTATTAATTTGAAAGTTATTATGAAAGATTTGGCATAGTTTTGGCGCTGATGTGCATGTAAATAACCCTCAAATATGAATTTTAGAACAGGAAGGATCTTATTTCTAGGTATAGTCTGTGGTTTGGCTTTTTTATTAGCAAATGAGGCGTTTTCCCAGGGAGAGATTATTAATGATGTGAAGGAGGCTATTAAAACAGGTAGTTCTAAAGAAATAGCAAAGTTTCTCAATCAGAATGTGGATGTGACGCTTGATGGCAATATGCAAAGTTACAGCAAGACACAAGCCGAATTTGTATTGAAAGATTTCTTTAAGAACAATCCGCCATCAAGTTTTACCATTGTCCATCAGGGGGCTTCCAAAGGAGGTTTACCCTATGCTATTGGTCAATATATGTCAAAGGACGATACTTACCGGGTATGGCTGCGTATTAAGAATACCGGCAATAAATACCTGATACACGAGATAAGTTTTATCAAAGAATAGAAAAGAACGGCTTTTAGCGGATAGAAAGCACTGTTTAATCAGTGCTTTTTTTATTTTTGCACGATGAAATTAAGCTATATCACTGATAAAGTGATTAAAAGATTTATTCAGGAGGCATTAAGAGAAGATGTTGGTGATGGGGACCATTCCTCACTGGCAGCGATTCCGGCAACAGTTAAAAGCAAGGCACAATTGCTGATCAAACAGGAAGGGATCATTGCCGGTATCGAACTGGCTGAAAAAATATTTGGTTTTTTTGATGCTGAGTTAAAAATACAGATACTTAAGCGGGATGGCGAGCCGGTAAAAGAGGGGGAGGTAGCATTTACAGTTGAAGGCGCTGCCCGTTCCATTCTGACGTGTGAGAGGCTTGTGCTCAACTGCATGCAAAGAATGAGTGGTATTGCTACCTATACAAATTATCTCTGTGGCTTAATCAAGGGCACTAATGCCCGTTTGTTGGATACACGCAAAACAACACCCAATTTCAGAATGGCTGAAAAGTGGGCTGTAGCCATTGGTGGTGGTACCAATCACCGGTTTGGACTATACGATATGATTATGTTAAAGGACAATCACATCGACTTTGCGGGGGGCATCGAAAATGCCATAAAAGCTACACATGAATACCTGAATGCAACCAACAAACAGCTCCGGATAGAAGTTGAAACCCGTAATCTTGCCGAAGTAGAGCAAGTGCTGAATGCAGGAGGGGTAGACATCATTATGCTGGACAATATGATGCCATCAGTTATGAAGGAAGCCATTAAGTTAATTGACGGAAAGTATGAAACTGAGGCCAGCGGAGGAATAACTGAAAAAAATATTCGTGAGGTTGCAGAGTGTGGAGTCGACTTCATCTCAGTGGGAGCGCTCACTCATTCGGTAAAAAGTATGGACATGAGTCTCAAAGCCACCTGACCTTGAAAAGAAGAAAAAATATAATCATCATATTTCTTGATGTATTGTTATTTACAATAATATTCATTGCACTATTTTATCACTGTTCTTAATATTCGAACCAAACTATGATCGTAAAAACTAAAAAGTACAAGCTTGAAAGTGGTACATATATTAAACTTGCCTTAAAAAATGTCCTGAAACAGCAATGGTGGGTTTTCCTGATAGCGCTTGCCATCTGTGCTGGATATTTGTGGATCCCCAATATATGGTGGTTTATCGGAACTGGTATAGCATTGGTACTTTATATATTGTTCTGGCTGATCCAATTTGCCGGAGTTACCCAACTGGATCAAACAAAAATGCTTTTTGAAAAACTCTCTTATGAAATAAACAGCCAGCAGGTACTGATCAAGTTAAATGCGCGCCAGGGTATGCCTATAAAGTGGGACCAGATCAAAAGAGCTAATGTTAGCAAAAAACATTTTCTGTTGATTGTGAATAAAGCACAACTTATCCATTTACCCTACAAGATCTTTAATAATGATAATGATCGAAAATTTGTTGAAAGCATACTGAAGCGAAAAGGATTCGTTAAATAATTCAACCTGTTCATGGCCGCAAAAGCTCCTTTAACAGTAAAAGAAGCCAAAATAAAAGCAGCAGATTTTTGCGCTTACCAGGAAAGGACGCAACAACAGGTAAGGGATAAACTATATTCATATGGCCTTACTCCTGATGAGGTTGAAGATGTACTTACAGATCTGATCACTGAGGGTTTTGTTAATGAAGAAAGATTTGCCATCAGCTATGCCGGGGGTAAGTTCAGGCTGAAAAAATGGGGCCGTCTGAAGATAATCCAGGGCCTAAAGGCGTTGAAAATTTCTGACTATTGCATTAATAAAGGCTTGCAGGAAATTAACGAAGATGATTATTTAGATACACTAAACACACTGCTTGAAAAGAAAAGACAAAGTATAAAAGAACAAGATAACTTTATTATTAAGAAAAAATTAGCCAACTACGCCCTGCAGAAGGGGTATGAAACCGACTTGATCTGGGACTGCATTGGCCAGGGTGAAATGTAAAGTTGACGACAATAACAACATTTCCGGCAACCTCATCAGCCGGTTAGCAGTTAAACCATTCATGAGAATAATACTTTTTAGTGTACTTTTAATTGCTGCAGGAAGCGCATTCTCGCAGTCCAGCGCAAAAAGGAATAAAACTTTTAATCTTACGAAAGGTATTGCCATTGAAGGTTATGATCCTGTCAGCTATTTTTCAGGAAAACCTCGTCAAGGAGATGAAAAGCTCTCGTACACTCACAAAGGGGTCACCTATTTATTTTCAAATGCTGCGAATCGTCAAAAATTCATTTCCAGCCCCGATGGTTACGAACCACAATATGGCGGATGGTGTGCTTACGCTATAGGAGAATCCGGCAAAAAAATAAAAATAGACCCGTTAACATACAAAATAGCCGATGGAAAACTCTACTTGTTCTACAACTTCAACGGGTATAATACCTTAGAAAACTGGAATAAGAACGAAAAACCACTAAAAACTGCCGCTGATAAAAATTGGCAGTCAATCGTGGAGTAACCCTTCCGTAGGTTTTTCAATAATGGCATTTAGATACTATATTTGAAGTTTTATCGAGATTTGAAGCATGAAATTAGCAGAGGCCTGTAAGGATGTACTGGAACAGTTGGCTGTAGTAGTGCGGGAAATTGACCAGGAGGATTTCGTGAAACCCGTAGACCTATTAAATAATTCTACAATAGGTCAACACGTAAGACATACCCTCGAGTTCTTTATTTGCCTGAAAGAAAATTTTAGTACCGGAGTGGTAAACTATGATGGGCGCAATCATGATCAGATAATCGAATCTGATAAATTTGCAGCCCTGGGAGTTATATACGATATCAACACTTTCCTGGACACTCACCAGCAAGATACCCCCCTCCATTTGGTTGTCAATTATGACCTCTCTCATGATGGCATTGAAAACATAAGCACTAATTATTTTCGGGAGCTGAGCTATAATATTGAGCATGCCATACACCACATGGCTATCATCAAAATTGGCTTAAAGATAGCCGCACCTTACGTCAGTATACCATCGCACTTTGGGGTAGCGGTGTCTACTATAAAATTTCAAAGAGCACAAATTCAGTCTCCAGATAACACTTAGTTTTTTTGTTATGAATTTGCTGGACCGATTGTGGAGAAGTAACTTTTTAATAAAGGGAAGGAGCTGGGAGTACTGGCCTTTTGAACTTGTATATCTACCTATCTTTGGCTATTGGCTATGGCTCTCATTGAAGGCCCGGTCGTTGCTATTTTTTTCGGCCTCAAATCCCGGTATAGAAAACGGTGGTATGCTAGGCGAATCCAAATTCAAGATCCTTAGCAAAATCCCGGACAGCCTAATACCGAAAACTCTTTATTTTGATCCGTCAACAACGACTGATCAAATAAAGACAGAGATGGATCGCATACATTTAGCCTTCCCAATTATTTGTAAACCAGATATAGGTGAAAGGGGTTGGATGGTACAAAAAGTTGAAAATGAGAACCAACTCCACTCGTATATCCGGCAAACAAGTTGTGCTTTTCTGGTACAGGAGTATGTGGATTTGCCGATAGAAGCGGGTGTATTTTACTATAAAAGCCCCGGAGCAAAAAAGGGCACTGTCAGCTCCGTAGTACTGAAAGAAATGCTAACCGTGACAGGAGACGGTCACAGCACCTTACAAGAGCTGATAATCAGGAATGATAGGGCCAAGCTGCAATGGAACCCATTAAAAGAGAAGTTTAATGGCAAACTGACAACTATATTGAATGCCGGTGAGCAAATGGAGTTGGTGGGTATCGGCAATCACTGCAAAGGCACAAAGTTTCTTAACGGCAACTACCTTATCAATGAAAAACTGACGTCTACATTTGATGAGATCAGCAAAAACATCGAAGGCTTCTTTTTTGGCAGATATGACCTGCGCGTAAAAAGTATTGAAGATCTGTATGAAGGTCACATAAAAATTATGGAGCTTAACGGGGCCGGCGCGGAGCCCGCACATATCTATCACCCTGGTTCATCACTTCGAAAAGCGTATCACGTGCTCTTCCAGCATTGGAATATTCTGTATGAAATAAGCAGGGAAAATCACGCACTGGGTACCCCTTATTTATCATTAAGAGATGGCTGGACCATATACAGACAACTAAAGCAGTTGAAAAAATAATCCATTTGGCGCAACTATTCCTCATAGCGTTTCTTTTCAGCTTCCTCGGATCCATTCCTCCTGGCTCTATTAACCTAAGCGTCATCCGCCTGGCACTGGATAACAAGTATAATGCAGCTCTCCGTTTTGCAGTTGCTGCAGCTTTGGTAGAGCTACCCTATGCTTTTGTTGCCGTGCAGTTTGAGGGGCTATTGACTACTTCGCCTTTGATAGTTGAGCATTTTAAGTTATTAGCAGCACTGGTAATGATCGTGTTGGGCGTCACCAACCTTTCATTCAGTAAAACCCCTTCACAAAGAATGCAAAAAATGCGTGAAAGTGGCTTTAGAAGGGGATTGCTGATCAGTATACTCAACCCCCTGGCAATACCTTTCTGGCTGGGAGTTACCGCCTACCTTAATACACAAGGATGGATTCAATTGACATCAATCAATAACATTTTTGTTTACATTGTTGGGATTTCGTTCGGCACTTTCGTGTTGCTTGCATTATTAGCCATCCTAAGCAATAAGATAGGATATTTCTTTAAAGAAAATATAGTAGTACAAATTCTGCCAGGCATCATATTTATTGTATTAGGTGCAATTGCCCTTGTACGGTATCTGGACCTCCTTTAGATAAAGGGGAAACTGCACAAGATCACCATGGTACCAGGCTGTTTTAGAGTAGACAAAATTTCTTGTACTATGAGGTTTATTATAAAAGCCGATCTGTGCAGTTGGATTAATCACCTCACTAATCTAAGTCTCGGCTATGCTCGTCCTGAGGTTCCGCTTCCTCAGGCGCTACTCTACGTTCACATCTTATAATTTAACGTGAGTTCGATATAAAATGCTTAAAAATGGGCTGTCACTCACGTTAAGTTTAGATTCAACTCTCCAAAATCTTTGCGTAACACAATCACACCGTTTTTACGTTTATGCTACTTTAAATCAAGCATTGTTTCCGGCACCTTATCGGTTAACACTACCACCTTTCCGCTAGTCTGCTCTAAAAAAGGTTTTAGGATCAATTCCGCATTGTTCCGGGTTTGCTCCAAAATACCCGAACTAAGCGCTGATTCTTTAATATCCCGTTCTGCGTATCGATACGCTTTTTGAATAAAGGCCTTTTCATCTTTTAGCGGATTGGTCTGCAGTGAGTAGATCCTTGTATTTTCCATATCCAGTTTGTAGTAACAAATTTCGGCAGGGGGCAGTCTGACATACAACGTGTCATTCTTCATGGTAATATCATCTTCTTTGATTTTAGTTAAATCAATGCATCCTACCGCCTGCCCCTCACTGATCAATGCTATTCTTGAATCGGGCCCCAGCTTAAAAATTCGAAAGTACTCCTTACTCAACTCAGTAACCTCGGTAATTTCTTTGAAATTATACCTCACCAACTCCAGCTTCCCCAACGATTCTATTTTCTGAAGTACCGCACTGCGATTGATCACCGTTTCCGTTTGCTGCGCTGTTTTGAAGGTCAGGTATATCCAAAGCGCCAGCAGGATCACGATGAGCCAGGGCAATAGCTTTAATATAAGACGGATCGTTCTCATGTTCTGCTAAATTTAATAATTAATAAGCAGGATAATTGTTTTCATACGGCTAATCCTATTTTAACTTTCTATGATAAACGGGTATACGTCAATAAATGAGGAGATAAAAATTCAAGGTGAAAAGTTTAAAAAATGGTGACAAGCCTTATTATCTTTCGATAAAATTGACAACACCATGTGGAAGATCTGTATTGATACGGGAGGAACTTTTACTGACTGCCTGGCCACTTCGCCAAAAGGAGAAACAACGCGCCTAAAGATCTTGAGTAGCAGCAAATTACGAGGTATGGTGGATGAACAATTAAGTACAACAAAGCTGAAAGTATCCATCCACTGGCATTTTGCTACCGATATCTTCAAAGATTACAAAATAGAAATTCTGGGCACAAATGAACGATCGGCAGTAGAAAGCCTTGATTTCGAAACCCGTACAATGACTTTGACCCAACCCCTGTCAGAAAATATCACAGGAAAAGAATTCCAGATCACAACTGATGAAGAGGTACCCGTAATGGCGGCAAGGTTGCTGACAATGACTCCCCTGGGCATGCCATTTCCTCCTATTGACATGAGGCTTGGGTCGACAAAAGGCACTAATGCGCTACTCGAGCGAAAAGGTGCCGATGTAATATTTATTACTACAAAAGGCTTTAAAGATCTTCTAAAAATTGGCAATCAACAACGGCCTGATCTGTTTGCACTCAACATTCGGAAATCTCCGGTTTTATACAATCATGTAATTGAAGTTGACGAAAGGACAGATGCCCATGGGAATATTTTAAACGCACTAAGTACTGATGAAATAACCCGCATTGAAGCGCAAATTCGGCAGTTCCCAAATCACTCATCCATAGCCATTGCATTGCTCAACAGCTACCAGAATCCAACACATGAATTGATGATCCGGGATAAGCTATTAGCTTCCGGTTTTAACTTTATTAGCTGTTCGGCAGTGCTTAATCCGGAAATAAAGATCCTGCCCCGGGCGCAGACTACAATTGCGAATAGCTACTTGCTGCCAATTATCAGTCAATATATTCAGGGCATTCAATCGCATATTGATCAGTTGCGGATAATGACAAGTGCGGGTGCCGTGGTAGATTCAACGGCTTTCACCCCAAAAGATAGCCTTCTTAGTGGCCCGGCCGGAGGCATTGTAGGGGCCAAAAGTATATCTGAAAGATCAGGATATAATCAAATACTTACTTTCGACATGGGTGGTACCAGCACCGATGTGGCTATCTATAACAACGGTTATGACTATCGCTATGAAACGGTGGTTGGCGATGCACATATTCTAAGCCCGTGCCTGGCCATAGAAACTATTGCTGCCGGAGGAGGCTCCATATGCAAGTACCACAACGGGCTGCTCACTGTTGGTCCGGAAAGTGCGGGCGCTCATCCGGGCCCCGCCTGCTACGGTGCGGAGGGGCCGCTCACCATCACGGATGTCAACTTACTCTGCGGAAGACTTGTGGAGGAGCATTTTAGCATTCCAATAGCTCAAAGTAAAGCAAGGGAAATGCTTCGAGATACCCTGGCAGCCATGAAGCTTGAGGAGAATACCACTAATGAGAGTATGCTGCTCAATTCCTTCCTGACCATTGCTAATGAAAAAATGGCGGAGGCAATAAAAAAAGTATCCGTCCGTAGAGGGTACTCTCCTGAAGACTATCAGTTGATTACTTTTGGTGGTGCCGGAGGACAACATGCTTGTGCTATTGCTGGCTTGCTGAATATTCAAACTGTACTGATTCCCTACGATGCCGGCCTCCTGAGCGCTTATGGCATCAGCCAGGCAGACATTGAGACTTTCTCTGAAAAGCAGTTGCTTCAAAAGCTCGATAGTGCACTGATCGATATAAAGAAACATTGGCTAAACCTCCAGAATGATGCATATAATGCGCTCATCGGACAGGGGTTCTCCGTTGATTCCATCAGCCTTAAAAAGAAACTCGCCTATCTAAGATATCGAGGCCAGGAAAGCACCATAGAAATAGAGGTAAAAGATGATACTGATTATTACACGGCTTTCAAACAAGCCTATAGCAATATCTACGGACATTGGCTGGATGACCAGGAAATAGAAGTAGAGTCCGTTAAACTGATTGCTGCTGTCGTAGCTGGGGAAAGTAAAAAGCAGGCAAAGGTGGCTGCCTCATACGAGCCTTCACCAACCAATCATCAGCAATGCCTTACCAGTACAGGGTGGCAAGAGGCTAAAGTTTTTATTTGGGAAAAGTTAAAACCCGGAGCAAAAATTGTTGGTCCGGCTATTGTGGTAAGCCAAAACTGTACTGTGTTTGTTGAAAATGGCTGGGAGTTCAATCTTGATCCGCACAACACCGCCATTTTACATAAAATAAAAAAGAAAATAGCAGAACCCGGCAATAGTAGCTCAGAAGCCGCTAATATTGAACTATTTAAGAATAGGTTTATCGGGGTAGTAGAAGAGATGGGCGCTTTGTTGGAACGTACCTCGTTTTCCGTAAACGTAAAAGAGAGGTTGGACTTTTCTTGTGCATTACTTGACGCCAAGGGAGAGCTTATCGTCAATGCTCCGCACATACCTGTTCACCTGGGCAGCCTGGGTATCTGTGTCAGAAAGGTAGTGAAACAACTCCCCATCAAAGAAGGAGACATTGTGATCACCAATCATCCTGCCTATGGCGGCTCGCACCTCCCGGATATTACACTTATCAGTGCCGTTTATCACGAGGGGGAGCTGATTGGCTATGTAGCTAACCGGGCACATCATGCCGAAATTGGCGGTATTACTCCAGGCTCAATGCCAACACACGCCACTACACTGCAAGAAGAGGGGGTGATCATTTCACCACAATACCTGGCCTCTCAAGGTGCATTTCAATGGGATAAGATCAAAGCGCTTCTTAGTCAATCGGAGTGGCCTTCCCGGTCAGTTGATGAAAATCTGGCTGATCTGAAGGGTGGTGTGGCAGCCTTGCAGGCGGGAATTTTCGGTTTACAAAAATTATGCACCCTCTACAGTCGTGAAAATGTGCTCCACTACATGAGTGCGCTGAAGGACTATGTGAGCAACAAACTGTGGATGCATCTTTCGAGTTTGGAAAAAAAGGCTTATGAAGCCACAGAGTATCTTGACGATGGATATAAACTTCAAGTAAGTATCTCGATAAAAGAACCCCATGCAACCTTTGACTTCTCAGGTACCGATCAGGTGCATCCGCGAAACCTGAATGCCACAGATGCTATCGTGAACAGCGTGGTGCTGTATGTGCTTCGGCTGCTTATCTCTGATGATCTTCCCCTGAATGAGGGGCTGATGCAACGGATAAAGGTCATTCTCCCACACTGCCTGCTTCATCCTGATTTTGAGAACCTCGATCCACAGCCGGCCGTTGTGGGTGGCAATACAGAGGTTAGCCAGAGACTTACCGATACTTTGATAAAAGCATTCGGACTAGCCGCCTGCAGCCAGGGAACAATGAATAATTTGTTGTTTGGCAACAACAAATTTGGTTATTACGAGACTATCTGTGGCGGCACAGGAGCAGGAAATGGCTTCAACGGACACGATGCCGTGCATCAGCATATGACAAATACCCGAATAACGGACCCTGAAATTATGGAGTGGCGTTACCCTGTAAGGCTCAAAAGATTTGAGATCAGGAAAGGGTCTGGCGGAGAAGGCAAATGGAAAGGCGGCAATGGCGTGATCAGGGAAATTGAGTTTCTTGAACCATTAGAACTCACCATTTTATCACAGCATCGAAACAAAACTCCATACGGATTAAAGGGAGGTATGCCTGGTCAAATTGGCCAGCAGCATCTAATAAAAGCCTCTGGTGAAGGCCTGTGGCTGAAAGGCATTGATACCTGCGATGTACAATCAGGCGATCGTCTGGTCATGTATACTCCCGGAGGCGGAGGCTATGGACAAGGGTAATTTGCGAATTATCAGCCGATTTTCTCATAAAGCTCTTTACCCCCTCCACACAGGGAGCACCGATAGTCTTCGGGAAGCGCCGCAAAGGAAGTTCCGGCTGCTACTCCGGCCTGAGTGTCACCGTACTTTTCATCATATACAGTCAGGCAATTTTTACATTGGTACGCGCTGCCTTGTATCTGCTTTTCCCTTTCAGCCGGTGTTGCTGTTATAGAAACATCCTCCTCAAGATGCTCATAATAAAGGTGGCTCAATTCGATGAGTAATGGTGCTATCACATCTTTTACCACGCCTTGAGCATAACAACTATACTCCATCGAGTTAGGATCAAAATCACGGGAATATAAGATATTGTAAGTATCTGGTTTTAAATGATTTTTCTCTATCACAATAGAGGTAAATAGCGTAATATCATCAGTGGTTTTTATGGTGAATGTAAGTCCATAAGTGCTTATGTCCTGCTGATCGAGTGTCCGCACCAGGTGGTTCTTCAGCTCTAACGCTTCCTGGTCCAATGCCGGCAAGTGCCAGTTCAGTTCAAGGGCAGAGTGCCGGAGGTTCATACCGAATTTACCCATTAATTTTTCCCAACCCACGCGGTGTTTTTCGAAAATACCTTTGATAACAAAAGATTTCCAGGGAGTAAGACTGAGCTTGCCCACACCGGTATTCAGACAGCGCTCACAGATAGCCTTTAAGATATCTATATTGAACTGGTTATTTCTCCAATATAATCCCAACCAGTATTTATCATCTGTCATTCTATTGATGCCTTCGTAATAGGGGAAATTTGTGTCAGGATAAACCAGTTGTTCTTTAACAGGCTGGGTGTTCAGATCCAAACCAGAAGTTAATTTTTCCTGTACCTGCTGCCAGGTTAATTTATTTTTAACAATTTCCATTTCCTCCACGGCCTGTGAGGCCTTGGCTATATCCTCGCTATAAATTAGGAATGGAAACTGCCAGGGTTTGGCCTGATTTTCACTGAACCGTAAATACAAATACCAAAAATTTTCCTGATTTGACGCCAGAAAATTGATATTACCGGTAAACAAAGGCACCAGGCTCTGTGATGGGTCCACAATATTTATCCTCAGGCTGGGCAAATAATCGAAGCTATCCAGCACGTAGTGGTAAATATGCGAGGCCAACCATTTTTTGCTGGGCAGCAGGTCGAGAGCTGCATAGGAGCTGGCAATATTTTGATACTCAAATGTATTGATTTCGTACGAGGTATTTATGGCTTCGAAAGCGGCATTCAATAGGTGCTGATCAGACTCCTTTACCGAAAAAAGAATGTCTTGCCTGGAGCCAAAATGGATGCACGATGCTCCTAATCTTTCTGCTAATTCTATCGTCTTCAGGAGATCACCCGGAGAAATAATGCCTCCCTTCACAAAAACACGTACCAATTCTTTTATTTTCACCATGGACTAAATTACGAATTACGAATTACCATTTACGAATTATGATTTTCAGCTTTTAAATTTCCGATTTCCGACTTCAATAATATTCGTTGAACTTCAGGTTTGCAACTACCACACCCCAAGCCTGCTCCTGTTTTTTCGCAAAGTGCATTTAACGAATGACAACCACTGTGAATGGCCTCCTCCAGATTGCCTTGCCCCACATTATTGCAGGAGCAAACGAGCTTTCCTGATACAGGAACAACCTTTTTGTTGGATCTTAATAACTGCATGCGTTTTTCGGAAAGCTCCGTACCATTTTCGATCAATTCTTTAAACTCCGCAAACTCTAGTTTATCTCCCATAAGGATGGTGCCCATCAGCTTATCTCCTTTCACTATGCATTTCTTATAATAAAGCTGTGACCGGTCCAGAAAGATAATTTCATCATAGCCCTTGGAATTGGCCGGTATCTCCGGAAGCCCGACAGAGCACAGGTCCAGGTGCGAAAACTTAAGAATATTCATTGACACCGACCCTTGATAAGAAGCAGTAAGGTCACCAACAAGGTAACGGGCACAAATGTCTGCTTGCTGCTCTGCAGCCGCTGTTATGCCATTGAGTTTCTGATCATGTTCAGCAATTTCGCCAAGGGCATATATGCTGCTGTCACTTGTTTGAAGATAGTGATTGACCACCACACCGCGTCCACAATCCAAACCTGCCTCTTTCCCGAGTTCAATATTGGGCTTAGTCCCGATTGCATAGACCACTGCATCGCAATTCAGCGACTTCCCACTCTGAAGATTGATATACAGACCATCTCCGTTCTTCAATAACTCAATATGGTTGACCTGATCGTTGGTAAACACATTGATACCAATATCCTCAACATACTGTCTGAGCAACGAGCTGGCAGTAGTATCTAGCTGCCTCTCCATCAAGCGTGACCCCAGTTGCACCAACGTGATCTCTATCTTCATCTCGCGTAATGCAGCAGCTATTTCAAGACCCAACAACCCGCCTCCGATAACCAACACATGGCCATCCTTTTTCAGATAATTCTTTAGATCATCTGCATTCTGACGGTCGCGCATGGTGAACACTCCGGGAAGATACATGGGAGCATCCGGGGGTACAAACGCACGGCTGCCCGTAGCGAGTATCAAAATGTCATAATCATGCAATACCCGCTGCTGGTCTGTTACGGTCTTATTTTCCCTGTTAATGCTGGTAATGGCATTGGATAAATGAAGATGAATATTAAGTTTCCTCAATTCATCGTATTCACATTTAAGCAAATCTTCCCAATCCTTTGTTTCATTAACATATTCCGGCAGAAGCACACGGTTATAAAACGGCCATGGCTCCCGGGAGAATACATGAATTTCATCTTCGCTATTAAATTGCCTGTAGGTATTAATGAATCTGTATGCAGCCGCACCGGCACCTACAATGATGATCTTCTGCTTTGGATTCAAATATTTTTTAACCTCTACAGCAGAAAATTTAAATCCCGGCTGTTTTGAAGTGGGATCTATACTATCATCGGTGACATTATTCGCACGTCCAAAATCCTGGCCGAGGTGCTTGCCCCAGTGCATGGGCAAAAATACTACGCCCTGTTTTATGTTTGAGGTAATAACAGCGTTTACCCTCACCTCTCCACGCTGGCTGCTCACCACTACAGGATCCCCTTCTTTAATACCCCTTGACGTGGCATCGCTTGGATGTATCTCTAAGAACGGGTGGGGCAAGTGTTTATTCAGCCTGTTTACCTTTCCGGTACGCGTCATAGTATGCCATTGGTCGCGTATTCTTCCCGTTGTCAGGATCAATGGGTGGTCAGGTGTTACCTGTTCCGTTGGTAGCTCTTCGCCATTGGTTTTGATTTGCGCCCTCTGATTGGGGGTATAAAATTTCTTATCCGTAAAAAGTCGGGTAGTGCCCTGATGCCCTAAGCTTGGCACCGGCCATTGAACCGTTCCCAATTGTTTTAATCTGGAGTAATCAAGGCCGGAAATGTCAATATTGGTTCCCTTTGTCAACCTGCAATGCTCGGCATACACTTCCCCCAGGCTATCAAAATCAAACCCATGAAACCCCATGGCTCGGGCAAAGCGTAAGATGATCTCCGAATCGGGAAGCGCTTCTCCGGGAGGATCTATCACTTTGGAAAGATAGCTGATACGCCTTTCAGAGTTGGTCATGGTGCCTTCTTTTTCGAGCCATGAGGCTGCCGGCAATACCAGGTCGGCATATTTGAGCGTATCGCTGCGTTGGGAAATATCCTGCACCACGACAAACTTAGCTGCTGACAGCGCTTCATCTACCAAGCGTGCGTTGGGCATACTTACTGACGGATTGGTGCAGATGATCCAGACCGCCTTCATGCGTCCATCACGAAGGGCTTCGAACATTTGGGTAGCTGTTAAACCCGGTTTAGCATCGATTTCTTTTACACCCCAAAATTTAGCTACACTCTCACGATGCTCTGGATTAGCGAGGTCCTTATGGGCTGCCAAAAGATTGGCCATACCGCCTACCTCGCGCCCTCCCATGGCATTAGGCTGTCCCGTCAGCGAAAATGGTCCGGATCCGGGTTTTCCAATCTGGCCAGTGATCAGGTGAAGATTGAGCAGGGCCAGGTTCTTGTTCACTCCTGCAGTACTTTGGTTTAAACCCATGGCCCACATGCTGATAAACCCTTTGCTACTGCCGATATATCTTGCAGCCAACTCAAGATCGTTTACAGAGACCTTACAGATAGAAGCCGCCTGTTTTAGCGTAATTTTCAAAACCGCCTTCCTATAATGATCATAACCGTCAGTATGGTTCAGTATGAACTGCTCATCGGTATAGCCATTTTCAATAAGCCAACGGCCTATGGCATGAAACAACACCGTATCTGTTCCGGGTAGGATCTGAAGATGCACATCCGCCAAATGGCAGGTATCAGTTACCCGCGGGTCAACTACTATTATTTTGGTATCAGGATTTTTAGCTTTGTGTGCCTCCAGCCTTCGGAACAATATGGGATGACACCAGGCAGGATTGGCTCCTGCTATAAAAAAACAATCTGCCTGCTCGATGTCTTCATAAGCGATGGGTACGGAATCTTCGCCTAAAGCCTGTTTGTAACCCGCTACTGCTGAGCTCATACAAAGGCGTGAGTTGGTGTCTATATTATTCGTGCCGAGAAATCCCTTCACCAGTTTATTAACCAGGTAGTATTCTTCTGTAAGGCATTGTCCCGAAATATAAAACCCGACCGAATCAGGGCCGTGTTGCTCAATGAGTGTTTTGAAAACAGCGGCAGCCCGTTGGATGGCAGCGTCCCAGTTTACTCTTTCCATAGGATGAGCCTTGCTCCATCGCATTTGTGGAAACAATAGCCTGTCTGTGCGGTCCATTACCGTATAGTGCAGGTTCATGCCCTTTGAGCACAACATACCCTTATTCACCGGATGATCAGGGTCTCCATTTAATGCTAGCCGGTCCTTTCCTGTGACAGTTACTTCAATCCCGCATCCTACTCCACAATATGAGCAAGTAGTTTTAAATTTTTCATGTGCATCAGGCATACAATTTTCATTTATAGGAGTACTTCTTTTTCCGGCTCCATTACCTGGAACCAACCAGGTCATCCGATATGCATACCTCTCGCATACCACCGGATGACCTCGAATCTCTTCACCGGACCTGCTTAAGCCATAGCAGCTACCGGCTCTTGCTTCACATGCGATTCTTCCATTTCCAACTTTACTTCTGTTTCAGTTTGCACAGAGAACCTTACCAAAAATGAAATGAAGGAAACAGCGCTTACGATGACCCCCAGTACCAAAAATGAATCTGTCCATTCCAGGCCCGTCATTTCCTTTTTAAACAGAAACATACCTGCTACCGCACCGGCATTGCCACCTGCTCCAACTATACCGGACACTGCGCCCAGCGCTTTTTTGTTGATGAATGGCACTACACTGTAAGTTGCTCCCTCACTCATTTGTACAAAGAGGCTGAAAACCAACAGTGAACCAATGATCGTGGGTATGGCTCCCATTCTTGAGAATATGATCAAAGCGATGCCTTCCATGAAGAGGGCAACAAATAACCAGCGTACGCGGCCGCTGAGACCGGACATTTTTCCAAATCTATCCCCCAAAATTCCACCCAACGAACGGGCGAAAAGATTCATAAGCCCAAATAAACCTGCTATGATTCCCGCTGTGGTCAGGTTCATACCGAAGTAATCGGAAAAATACAATGCAGCTTTGGAGTTGACGATCAGTTCCACTCCAAAGCAAGCGCCATAGATCACAAACAGCACCCATACGCGATAGTCTTTGCAGGCTTCCAGAAAGGCTGCTCCTGAAGTGTCTTTGCGCGAGCGGGATCCGTTTTTCTTCAAATCAGAATAGTTGCCTTCAGGAGTGTCACTGGTGAATTTCAAGTATACAACACCCATTATAAGCAGCAACAGACCCGGCGCTACCATGGCATATCTCCAGGCCAGTGACTCAGCACCAAATATGGCCAGGGCTGCAGCGAACACCAATGGCATTACCTGCTGCGTAACACCCCCGCCAAGATTGCCCCAACCGGCAGTGGTAGCATTGGCAGTACCAACTACATTGGGAGCAAACATCACCGATGTATGAAACTGCGTGATAACAAAAGAGGCTCCTATAGCTCCGATAAGCATCCGGAACATAAGGAACTGCTCGTAATTTTGAGACAGCCCAATAAGCATCACCGGTATGGAACCGAGGATCAGCAGCCATGAATATGCTATTCGCGGCCCTATTTTATCACATAACCAGCCGATGATCAGCCGCATGAATACCGTTGACGCCACAGCCACCATGTTGGCGGTCACTATCTGGTCAGTGGTAATACCCAAATCTTCACGTACGATCTTTAGCATAGGTGCAATACCAAACCAGCCAAAAAAGCAAAGAAAAAATGCCATCCAGGTGAGGTGGAACGTCCGCATGTGAGGAGCTCCAAAGCTCCATAGCTTGATGTTCGTGGCTTTACCGTTTTTATTGATTTTGATCTTTTTCATAATTGTGCGGTTTTGTGGTTACGTTATTTTTCAAATATTTTGGGCTTGATGGTAAGCATTGCCCATGCCCAGTTCTGCACTTCACTTTTCTCTCCACCTTTGATCTGCTCCATAGATGATGAGGCAAATAGTTGAGAATAGCCAAGGTTAAGGGATACATCCGGAGCTATAGTGACGGCATAAACCAGGTCGATCTCCGTTCCGAGATTTTTCGACATTTTCTCTGCTTGTTCGGTAACAATGCGGGCACCAGAGAAAAATTCATGAAGATGAATGTTCAATGCAGATTTTTCACCCAACTTAAACTTGGATCTGACATACAGGTCGGTGAGCCCGACATTTCCATGAGGGTTGCCCACATAGAAATAATCCATGAAACCATAAAATTTATGATGGGTGCCATAGAGTGGGTCAAAGGAAGTATTTTTTGTTGATGAAGCTTCGGTGCCACTCAGATGATCCGCACCAAGTATTACAGGTATCCCGCCGGCCTTAAAGCCTATATTCAGCGACAGCAGGTATGCACTCAAATCGGCTCCCTGCCCGTCTTTACCAAGCTGGTACCAAGCCTCTGCAGTGCATGTAATACCTTTTACTTTTGTTTCAGCATTTCCGCCAAGGGTTTGTGAGAAGTGTACAGACGAGTCGGCAGCCTGTAAGCCGTTGTTAAGGAACATCAATGACCAGGCGACTTTTTCTCCACTGCGATTCAACCATGTATACTGCATGGTCTTATAATTACTCACCCCACTGTAGAAGGTATCTGACAGTCTGGCCGGTTCGGGTTTGGACAATACATCCTCCTGGTTATAGGCAGCCCCCAGGTGCCATTTGAACTTACCTGCCTCATAAGTTATCTTTAATGCGTCATGAGTGCGGCTTTGCTGTGCCCATGAAAGATCACCCAGAATACGAGCGTTATCATAGTCCAATTCCTGACGGCCCACCCTAAGCTTAAATTTTTCATTAAAGTGGTATTGCCCCCAGGCCTCATGGACACCAAAGAATGCGTTATCCGATTTAAATATCTGATTGTTCTCGCCCCAAAGTCGCACATCCTGAACGGAAATGCGCATGGTAATTCGTTCTCTGGTGAAATCAACATACAAGCGCGAACGCTGCTCTATAAAAAAAGCCGGGTGAGAGTCAGAGGCGTGTAGTCGCTTGAAACCATTACGAAATTCGGCCCTGGGCCTGATCTCTCCTGTTATTACCAATTGCGCACGGGCTCCCAGGCTTAGAAAAAAGACCGCTGTTAAAACAAGATAAAGCTTTTTCATATCCATATAGTTAGTATTAGTATTGAAATAGCTGGAAGACCCGAAGCAGAGACTGTCGACTTTTCACCCTCGACCTTCCCAATCACATTTGAATTTGGATAGCGTGCTTCATGGCCATTCATACAACAATTACGTAGGCGATAAATTATTTACGTAAATATACGTAATATTTCTACGTAAAAACAAAACAAATTACGTATTAATACTCATTATTAATTTTGTTTTTACGTAAACCGTGAAATGATTGAAAAATTGAAAAATTGATGGCTTCTTCAGGCAAAGAAATTAAGAAATAAACGTGAGCCGATATAAAATGCTTAAAAATAGGCGGTCATCCTGAGGCACTTAACAACTTCAGTTTGATTTTGCAGGTAATGGCATGCTATTATTAACCACAGAGGTAACTGAAGAGAAACAGAAATCATAAACCACAGTTTCATCCTGGAATTTTCGTAGAGCAACGGAGAAATATTCAGGATCCGCCTGGTCCGGTGGCAGAGACTGAAGTTCAGTCACAGCCAGTAGCGAAGAGATCCCGGATCTTCACTGCGTTACGTCCGGGATGATGGTAGTGGGAGAATTGATAATTCATTGACTATCAGACCGCGATCTGCTGCCATCCTTGGTAAACTAAGCTTCGATCTCTCTTTTTAGATCATTTTCACCGTCTACCTTACGGAGAAGCTCTGCTATATTATTGACATCAAGCTTCTTCATGATGTTGAACCGATGGGTTTCAATGGTTCGCACACTTTTATCTAACTGGTCGGCAATAGCCTTGTTGGAGTGCCCGGTGTAGATCAATCTGAGGATTTGGCGCTCACGTTTGGTTAACTGATAATCGCTGACGTACTTATCTGCTCCTTTTGCTGCGGACGATCCACTTTTGGCAGATAGATAACGATTGACCAATATATCCGAGATATCGCCACTAAAATATTTATGTCCTTCTTGTGCAGCATGTATGGCTTTGACAAATTCCGGTTTGCTGGTATCTTTTAGCAAGTACCCATCCGCTCCACAATCAATGGATTTTATAATGTATTCTTCATCATCATGCATGGATAACACCAGCACCTTTACCTCGGGAAACTCCTGCTTAATACGAGCTGTTGTATCTATGCCGTTCAAAACGGGCATTCGGATATCAACAATAAGCATATCAGGATGATATTTGCGAACCATCTCAATGGCTTCGGCTCCATCGGAAGCTTCGGCTACCACATCTATATCTCCCTCACTTTCCAGCAACAGTCTGATCCCTTTCCTCACTATTTCGTGATCGTCTGCAAGTATGATCTTAATTGTATCGGTCATTTTATCCATCCAATGGCAATTTAATGATTATCCTCGTTCCTTTTCCCTGCTCCGAAAATAATTCAAATTTCGCATTTATAAATGCTGCACGCTCTTTCATATTGAAAATCCCGTGTCCTGAGCTTTCAAAATGTCCTGAATTGATCAGTTTTTCATAATCAAAGCCTTTTCCGTCATCTTCAATAGTGGTTATCAGTACCCTTGGATCATGCTCGAATGTCACTTGTATATTTTTTGCCAGGGCATATTTGATGGCATTATTAACTGCCTCCTGAATGATCCTGTAGAGGTTATTTTCAATATGTTGTTCAAGGCGGTTGACAAAGTGTGTCTTATTCTCAAATGATACATTCGAGGCAGACAACCGGTCTACCTCCTGGCAGAATTTTTTAACAGCGGCCACAATACCAAAGTCGCTCAAACTGCTGGGCGTGAGATTAAAAGATATCCTTCTCACTTCTTTTAAAATACTTTTCATAAGCGCTTTGGTATCTTCCAGGCGCTTGACGGTATGTTTTGAACTTGATGGCGTTATCGATTCAAGGCTTAGCTTGAGCGCAGTGAGCATCTGGCCAATACCATCATGGATCTCTCTTCCTAAACGCTGCCGTTCTTCCTCCTGCCCTTCCAGGATCAGGACCGACCTGTATTGTTGTTCGCGTACCCGCGCCTCTACTTTCTCGCGGTTGATCTCCCTGGACCGGATTTTGGCTTCTTTTACCTCGGTGATATTACGAGCTATGATCTTATGATCCAACCTGTCCTGGTAGCGTACGGGGATTATATGCACTTCCAACCAACAAAAATCGCCAGAGTCGTTAATTAACTTCAATTCTCCATTCCAGGTATTTTCTTCGTTGGTCATCCGTAGCAGATCGGCTACAAACCCCTCACTATAGCCATTGCTAAGCAACAAATCACTTACATTATTAGGAATTTGGTCCGTATCGTATTCCAGCAATCTCTGAAAATAAGCGCTAAAAAATGTGAAGTTGCCTCGCTTATCCATCGTAGCGTAAAGCATAGGTATATCCGGCTTCAAGCTTACTGCTTCCAGTTCCTGATAAGACTTTACCAGTTCCTCATAAAGCCGGCTCATCTCACTGGCCATCTTGATTGATCTCTTTTCCGAAGCAACCAATTCTGCTACCGTTTTACGCACATCCCTGGCCAAAGGCCGGAATATGAAGAGCAGTTCTACTACGATAATTGCCAGTGATATAATGAGTAAGATAATCTCGGTTCTTCGCAGACGCGCTACCCTACCTTGTGCTTCCCTGTCGTACTGAAACACAATCTTATCCATACCTTCCAGAAAAGGCCCCTCATGGATAAGAATGTTATTAATGTGACTTTGCAAGCCAATTTTTGCTGTATCACCCTGGTCGATGCGGTCAATTATCGCCCGGGCGCTGTTAACCATATCTCTATAGTGAGGCTCAATTTCAGCAAACATGGCTATGACTTCAGGCGAATTATCGCCCGAAAGTCCCGGACCTTCATCACCTTCTATGAGTCCTGAATGAGAATTCACCCATAGTTCCAAGGTATTATCCAGACTACCCGCCAGCCTTTTAAGGTTATCACTTTGCTTTTCCTGCTGCACCTGCAAAGCAATTTTGCTTATCTTTTGACTAAGCATTCGCTGCCTGCCGGCTACGTTCACAATTCTGGAATCATCCTGCTGGTTTCTAATGTAGCTTTGGATCAGTAACTGACTGACAATAATACTTAACGCTATGCAGGATAGCGCAAGAATGTAGAACCATCCCAGTTTATCAAATTTGTTTTGTCTGACCATCGATAGAATTGTCTGCCTGATATCCTTAAATCAGTACGAAGGAAATTTACGTAAAATTTTACGAAATTGTACTTAATGTACGTAGGTTATGACTCATGCCATCACTAGTGACTGGAAAATAGCAATGGACACGAGCAAAACCAGAGCAGTCCAACAATGCTTATTAAGTTAAGAAAAATCTCTTCTAAGAAGCACGGTCATCTCGTCTGTCCCGAGTTTGCCCGGAGCTTGCCTCAGGGACCCCAAGGGAGAGATCCATGTACCTTTGGAGCAGTTACTTGTGCATAGATCCCTCCAAAGTACCAATGACAAGTTTTTACTAGATTCTGATAATCAATGAATT
>NZ_AMZN01000065.1 GCF_000331535.1 Fulvivirga imtechensis AK7
TTCAGGCTTTTTTTGATGGTATTTCAGCTATTCGGCTTAGTGTTGTATTTTAGGAGCCGCCCTTTCCCCAATGTTTATTAGAAGCACTTTGTCCTTCTTTTTTGTCAGGAGGGAGAGGTTATTTGATTTTCTTCTTTCATTTCCGGGTTGGCCAGGCACACTCTTTGTCAGGCTTTGGTTAGCGTGTTGGTTTGTGTGGCTTGGCAATGTGTGTGACTGCTGCGTTGGCATAAATTCATAGTAGTCTTTCTTCTAAGTGATCTTTCCAAATAACAAATCCTTTTCTTTCGTCCGTATAGTCATGAATAAGTCGGCTGAAGTTTTCCGGCTGCTTTTCAAGAAAGGTTTGTCTACCTTTATTTCTGATGATGTTTAAGTCCTGGTCTATTGATCGCAGTTTTTGCCAAAGTAATTGTCTGTTTTTGTCAACATGCCAGATATAAGTAGCTTCTTCAGTGTCCAGGGTTTCCAGAACTATATGATATTGTTCCATTCCGGGAAGCAGGAATACAAATGAAAAAGGGTTCAGAACAAACCGCAGTTTTAAGGTGGTGCCATCATGCTTAGATGCCAAATACCTTAATTGTCTGTAATGTTTAATCTTTTCATTTTTCAAAAGGTCGTTCAGTAATTGCTCTTCTGAATCGTAGAACGGCTTACCATTTTGTCCTTCCTGTACCTTGTTTAAGTCAAGTAAATTGTCTTCCGTTCCGGGTACATATTGCTTGCCGACAATACCCTGTTCAATGAACCGAAATTTTCCAGATCAGTTGAATTGGCTTTTTGAGAAACCAATAAGCTGTTTTCGAATTCCGCAAAGATTTCAGCTTCCACATGCTTTGACTTTAGGACTTTGGAAAAGTACGGTTTCAATACATCAAATTCTGGTCTGACTTCATCATTCTCAATCTCAAATTCCAGTTCCTTTTTCGTTTCAGGTACGTAATATTCAAAAGCTATCGCACCGTAACGGAAATCCAACTGGTCAATAGGTACTTTGATTTTTTTGTCAATTGTAAATGTTCGTTTGGATGGGTTTTCAGCAATCACTGTATCATCAAATAGAGTTGCTTGCCGGTCGAGATGTCGGTAATACGTGTTCCTTTTCAGGAATAAACGGTTCAGGTATTCAATCTTGCGATCCCGATAGTCATAAATAACCGGAGTGACTTCAGACCGTTGTACACGGCCAATGTATTGGATCAACTTCCCTTTGAATGAAAAAGGGTAAACAAGGAAAAGGCTTGACGCATTTTGTAAGTCCGTGCCCTCTCCGAAAAACTGTCCGGTAGTAATCAACGCTTGATAATTTCCACTGTTGAGTACCTTCCATTTTGTTTTTCGGTTGCTTTCCGAATCATCCCCGCTAAGTGTTACTACTTCAAAGGACTGCTTGAGAAGCTGATAAAGCGTATCGATATGCTCTTTTCGCTCGGTAATGATAACGGCCTTTTTCCCTCTATTCAACTCAGCAGTAATATCTCCAAGGATCAACTTGTTTCTGGCAGAATCATGAACCAATACCTTTGACAAGGTTTCGAAAGTATCTGTCTTTGGGTTGAAGGGAACATCCAAAGCGGTGTCTCTTACGATTACTTTTGCCCGCTTGTATTCTTCAATTTCCTGTGGTTTAATGTCAGCAATGATTTCTCCCAAGTGAGTAAAAATTATCTTCCCGTCATTTCCTTTCCGGAATGGGGTTGCAGTTAAGCCATATTGGTAATATGAAGAAAGTTTAGAAATAGTATTTCGGAATGTTTCGGCAGGGATGTGATGGCATTCGTCAACGATTATGGTTCCGAATGACCGGGTAAATTCATCTGTCTTTTGTTTGTCAAGATATTTCCCTAAACTCTGGATCATGGCCACAGTAATCACTTTGCCTGGTTTGGCTTTCCCTTGTCCAATCTTGCCGATCTCGTTTTTCGATATGCCCATAAAAGCTTGGATTCGTTCAACCCATTGTTCCAGCAATTGTTTGCGATGTACAATGATTAAAGCGGGTTGTTGTTTTTCAGCAATGACTTTCAATCCGATTACTGTTTTACCGGAACCCGGAGGAGCAGTAATGACACCTAACTCTTTGCGTGAAGCAGCTTCTATTGCGGATTTCTGGTGTGACCTCAGACTGAAATTTGTTTTAAACGGAAAAGAGGCATGCTTTTTTCGCTCATCCTGAAATTTAAAATCAATGTTTTGCTGCTTACAGTACCGGATCAGTCTTCCGATAAATCCTCTCGGGATAATTACTTCATGTTCTGTTTCTTCGATGAATTGAAAATATCGCTCGGTTCCCCATGTGTTTCTGCCACTCTTCTTTTTGATAAAATATTCCGAGTTGGTAAAATTCAGTTCCTCTTTCAGAAAATTGATCAGTTCGGGCGTCATGCCCGATCGGTTAAGGCGAACCACATTGTTTAGTTGTATATGAAGCTTTTCTGATCCGATAGTTATCGAATCTATACCTGGTGATGCCGAAACATTGTCCGGTTGGAGCGTATTAAAGATTACGTCAAGATGGGATACAGACACCTTTTGAATAGTTGACAAGAATTTCCATTGATCCTGATAAGGCTCTAATTGCTCATCTATAAAGCAACTGTTCCCTTCTTTCAAAGTCGGTTTATAGAGTGGCAGGGCAATTAAATTACCCAACCCCTTTTCTGAATGGAAATCCTGATTGGGAAAAAGCCGGTCGAAACTGGAGCTCTTATCAAATACGGAGAAAATACCTGCCTGTTCCAGAAGAGTGATTAAAACCTTACGACTCCTGATGGCGGGATAGGGCTTATCGAAAAATATCCAGACATGACCTCCTTTGCCGGAACGGGAGCGTTCCAGGTACGCAGGAATATTTTGTTCTTTACAAATATTGAGAAATGTTCGACATTCCTCCGCCATTTCTCTTTATCAAAGTCTGCTGCGATAAACCAGGAAGTATTACCCTGCAGTAATGGGTAGATGCCTATTAGCTGTTCGCCATTGAAATGTTTTAGAAGTTGCTGGTCAGTAAGTGGGAGGTAGGTTTTGTCTTTATAGTCTTTGAAGGTACCGCCTTTCATTTTATGGAGCCGGTACATGTAAGGATCATAGTGGTAAGCAGGCATGTATCCACTTTTATTCCCTTTTTCCCAACGAACAGCAAAAACATCCTCTCTGCCTTTGAAGAGGTTTTTGAACAAATTCAGTTTTTCATGTTCTGAATATTGGTTCATCTGTTTTTTTATTCATTTTGCCGCAACCGTAATCTCTCTTAATGTGTTTGACCCAATTATGACCCTATTCTGTCCCAATAGGCCCAATTCTTTCCGTCATCATAGTGCAATTGATGCAATTGTGGTGCAACTAATGTGCAATTTGTGCAATTAATGTGCAATTCATTTTAGCACATAAAATGATCCTGCTCCTTTGACATCACTGGGTTTTAATATTTTCTCTTCGACCAAATTGCCTAGATCTCCCGATGCAGTATTTCTTGAGCAATCGTTGATCTTCTGGTAGTCTTTATTCGTAATCTTTCCATTCTTCTTTACGTACTCAATTGCTTTAATTTGCCTTTCATTCAATCCGGCCTTTTTCAATTGTTCCTTGGTGAAGCGGTCTTTAAATATCTTGCTCAGGAAACCACCTTGTTCCTCCTTTAAAACTGGTTCCGGTAATCCGGCTTCCTTACATGCTTCAATGATCTTGATGGTTCCCCGTCCCCAAGAGTCAATATAACCAGCCTTGAAACAAACATCTGCAAGCAATGGATTTCTTGGTTTCGATCGGTGTACTTTCTTCAAATCTTCTTCGGAAATTCCTTCGGGCAGGCCGCCATCATTCCAGACACTGAAGTTGTCCTCATACAAACGAATTTGTGTGGGTGCTCCCATGTAATTCCGGTGCACCAAAGCGTTGAGAATCATTTCACGAACGGCAGCTACCGGATATTCATCCAGTTCCACCCGTTGCATTCCCATAAAGTCAATCGGGTGAATGAAGAACTTGGCGTTAAGCATATCACCGATCGCGTCTTTAAGTTGGATCAGGTTGCCTTCTATTACCTCATGAAATTTCAGGTCGGCATCAGTTTCTCCGAATTTACCGATCTTAACCGCCATGTTCGGATAAAATTTTCCGGGATCTTTTCCGAATAAGACAATGGCGGCTCTTTTCAAGAGTCCATCTTCGAGCAGACGTAGTTTTTCAAGTAAGTCCGAAATGCTGATATTATCCTCAACATTGATCCGTTTTACAGTCCGTGCATCTTTCAGGAATTGCTTAATGCTGGATTCATCAATGTCGTTTATAGAAGCTCTTTGTTCGGGAATGTCATCCCATGTTTTTCCGGTTCGTTTCAAAATAAACTCATTCAATGCGGGACCTTTCAATTCCTGCAAAGTGCTTCCGGTACGGATATAGTATTTTCCTCTTACAGAAATAGGCACATCATAACGGGGAACAATGATTTCAAGATAATGTTTGTTGTCTTCGCTTTGTAGGTTGACTTCTGCATATACGCCCAGAATGTCCCGGAATTTATTGGGCAGTTCTTCTAGTAGTTTGTTGTGATTGTCAATACCTGTTACCTTGCCTTTATCATCAATGCCAATATACAGCTTGCCACCACTGGCATTGGCAAAGCCGCATATCCACTTCAGATATTCGTCCCGCCAGTTGGCTTTGTATTCTATGATGTGGGATTCGGGCATGGTTAATTAGGAACTTTTATTTTCTACTTTTTTCTTTTTGTACTTCATTTCCGGCTCTGCTGCCATTGCTAATTCCGTTTCTTCCGTTTCTCCCATTAAGTAGGACTTAATGACGGCTTCTTTGCGTTTTGCTATTCCTGCAATAAGCTCCTGAGAAGCTTTAATTTTGGTTTCAGCTTTTTCAATATTCGATACCAATTTTGCTTGAACTTTCAAGTCGGTTGGAACAGGGATTTGGAGATTCTTGTAAAATGTATCAGGAACTCTTCTGTGTCCACTGGAACCAGTCATATTCTTTTCAGCTTCCTTTCGAATTACTTCACGGTTCAAGAATGCAAACAAGAACTTATTTGTTGTTAAGTCTTCGTTTACTCTGAATACGTGGAACTCTGAGCTTCCAAAACCTATTCCATTGCTGAGGTCTGTTGCAATTGCGCACTTGCCATTTTCCATGCAGGGTGTGATTTTGGCAATGATAATATCGCCTTCTTTAAAATAACGGTAGCTACCTGATTTTACATCTATTAACAAACGATCTTCCTTATGAGTGATGAAGCCTTCTTCACTTACAGAAGCCATTTCTATAAAAGAAACCACTGTGTTATCATCAAGATCTCTAACTTCTGTTTTTGAAGGGTTAACTTCTGCCAACACAGAAACTTTTTTGATTGGGTGACCTTGATTGGTGAACTCTGTAATCAGTTTTTCGATCTTTTCGCTTTCCTTCTCTATGACCCTATTAGCATTTTCTGCTTCTTTGTCAATGGCTGAGCAAGCATCAACAATTTCTTTTTGAATTTTAGGAGGGGGGACAGGAATTAATATTTCATCAAAAGTACTAACGGTTATCGCGTCAAATTTACTACCATAAGCCTTTGCTTTGAACTGGATAAGAAGTTCTCCAAGAACGTAGTATAAGTATGAATTTGATATTCCGTTTATAGCCCTTAGCCCATAGCATGATTGGTTAAAGGTCATTTTCTTGGCGACCTGTGCAAATGCCCCAACAGTTCCTCTTGCTGATAGGATTATTTCATCTGGAACAAGATAATTTGTATTACTATTATCAAATCCTGCTTGGGTAATTGTTTTTTCAGTATTGGAAACAAAGCGATTATCGTTATTAAAATCAGCCACACTTAACCAAGGAATATTGCCATTCCAATATTCTGCTACCGTAGTTGAAGGTGTACCTCCACTAATTATATCGACTACAGAAGACAGCTTTTCAAGTTTCCATTTAGACTCAATCTTTATTGTACTACTTGGAGAAAGGCTAATGGATTTATTGAAATTCGGTAGCTTAAAATTCATCATATCAACCAAATCAGAATAAATGGTAGATGAACCTAATTCTTCCGGTATTTCAAAATCTTCACCATTAAAATTCTGATTGATCAAATAGTTGATCTTTTTATCATTTTTATTGTTATGTGGATCGTAAAGAGGAGTGTTGATATTGTTCAAATTGAAAATATTGCTCAATACACGTTTGTCCTCTTCTTCCAGTGCCACATTGCCCTCATCGTCATCTTCGCCTTCCAGCGTGTCTAATTGTACTCCTCCCAGATACTTGATTCCTTCATTTCCCTTGGCAGCACTCCATTCGTATCCCAGGAATTCTTTGATTTCTGTAGTTTTCGATGGACTTTTTACAATTATTACTTTTTGAGGATTTTGGCTGGCCAATACAAAATAGTACAGCTTTTCTTTCTCGTTTTCGGTGAGGTAAGCAGTGAAGCGTTTTTCTATTTCGGCTTGTTGTTCCTCTTTACTTAAATCCTTAAAAGTCTTTTGCTTTTTCCTGTTCTTGATCTCAGACCATTTGTCAAACTCTTTACGATAGTCATTGAAAATCTCTGTTTCTAACAATGCTTTGTTTGGTTCTCCTTGTAGCAATGTTTGATAATCAACAAATTTCAGTTCCAGATGAGTGCAATATTGCTTTAACAAGTGTTCATCTTCAAACAAGCCATCTTTGGTTTTGTCAAAATTGAACCATGCGTTCACACGATTTAAGAAATGATCAGCCGGTGCCGGACCTTCTTTTTTACGCCTGATGAAAAGTGTGACGGTATTGGTGCCGGTTTTTCCAAAAGTTCCGCTTCCAAATTCTGCGATCGCCACAATATCAAAGTACTTCAATAGAATTTCGCGGGTAGCGACATAAATATTGGTTGATTTGGAGGTGCTTTTTGCTTTTCCTTTTGTCAGAATAGAAGAAGGCACAATAATACCAGCCACACCACCGGGCTTTAATAATTGCTTGGCTCGCTCAATAAAGAAAGTTTCAATGCTGTTGTTATTTGGATAACTCTTTTCTCCTACAGTTTCGATTAGTCGGTACTTTTTTCGTTCTGATTCCGAAAGCGTTTCTAAAAAACCCTTTACACTATACGGAGGATTGGCAACCAGAAGCGAAAAACTGTTGTCTTTGATGTTTTTATCGTCCATTGCTTTTCCAGAAGACAAGGCGTCAGCATAGACAATATTGATGTTATCTTGCCCGTACATAAAGGCGGAAACCTTTGCTACTTTGGATAAGCGGTATTCTTTTTCAATACCAAATACATTTTCATAGTAGTCGGTTATTTTGGCCTCCTTCTCTGTTTCCACAATTGGCCTGATTTCTTTTGCGTATTCATTCAAAAAGTGGCCAGCACCACAAGCAAAGTCAATCACTTTGGGTATTTCATCTCCTTTCGTAATTATGGTTTCCAGTGGTAAAGATTTCAAGATGAATTTCACAATGGGCATTGGTGTAAAAAACTGTCCCTCAGATTGTTTTACCCCCTGATCCAGAAACCCTTCGAACATATCCCCCAAAAACTGGTTTTCCTCACTGGCAGACTCATTATCGGTTTTTAACCGAATGTCCTGAAGCATTTGAACAATCTTGAGAAGAATAGCAGTGTTTTGGTAAAATAGCTTTTCATTATGGACATCAATAAAGCCGAAATCATTGTTGTTGAAGAACTTTAATTCTTTGAAGTATTTCTTGATAGTGTCCTTTGTTGCGTCTGGATCATTTTTGAAGAAATCAAAGGCTTTGTCTATTTGATCGGCACTAATATATACCACGTCTTCTCCCAAAAAGCGTTGCATGCCATCCTGATACAACTTCTGAAGACGGTCAATCAAACTAAACTGATCATCATAGGCGATACCCTTCCAGTAGAATTTAAGCTCCTCGGGGTTGTTGGTTTCATCAACTATCTTACATAAAAACAAGTTAACCAATTTATCAAAAGCATTTTCACGTCCCGAAACATTGTGTTGGCGTAAAATAGTTGCGAACTGGTGATATTTTCCTTGAATGTCGTTACTGCTTATGGTGCTTAAATCCTTAAGCGAATATTTCGTTTTCCCTATTTCATAAGCTGGAATATCTTCTTCAAAAATGCCTTTTGTCGCATAATCTTGACTATAGGTTTCACTCCAGGCCTGAAAAATGTCCTCTACATCAAGACCCTTTGCTTTTTCAAAGGAAAGAGGTGACTTCTCTGCAAGTTCTAAAAGTAATTTTTCATTATCCTTAAGAGTAATGAGATAAATATGTGCAACTACTTTTTCATTTAAATAATCCGAAGAATAAAGACAGACGAATTGCGTGCTTCCTGCTTGTTTTACATAAGAAAGTAGCTGTCCTCCATTGATTAATGTTTTCTTCCAGGCATCATCAAACTCTTTTCCTTCAGTTTTGCATTCAATGATCAATAATGATTTTCCGGAATTGTCTTTTACCATAATGTCGGCTCGTCCGCCACTTGCACCATGACCAACTTTCCATCTTGGTTCCAACTCAATGTGCTGAGGTTTATAACCTTTTTCAAACAAGCGGTGAACACATTCAAATACCACAAAATTTTCCCTTTGTGAAAAGCTGCAGGTTTGTCTTTCGTTTACCTTAAAACCTTTATCCTCTGGATAAATCAACTTTTCTGTTTTGAAATCAACTTTCAGGTAGGCATCTGTTTCCTTGAATTTCTTTAAAAACTTATCTCCTTCAGCTGAAAAGCCAAGTTTTAGAATAAGTTCTTTGAAATTATCTTTTGTAATCATGCCTTATCTTCTCTCAATTTCAATTCTTTGCAAATCTCTTTTAAAACCTCACCGGGATCAGCATCAATTGCCAGGGCAATCAGGTAAAGTTCCTTTACCCTTAATTGAGTAGAGGGGTTGAGGGTCAGTTCGCTAATCCTTGATTTACTAATACCGGTTTTCTTGGCAATCTCCGCTTTACTGGCAGATTTTTTAGCCAAATATGCTCCGAGTTCCGTCATCTTTATTTTCGATTTTCAAGACCTAAATTTAGAGTTATTTATATATAGTTTAGAAATTCCGAACAAAAACTTGCGTAGAATCCAAAAAGTAATTACCTTAGTCCAGAATTTCAAAACTATAGTTCTGATAAATAAAAATTGACAATATGAGCAGAACATACACCAAAGCCGACCTTGAACAGATTGTGTACACGCAACTGGAAAACCTCAATGCCATGCATGATCTGTTAAACATCATGAAAGTTCAAAATGAGTTGTTACACAACGCCAATAAGAAATTGAAAGATGAAATCTCCGAGTTTAAAGAGAAACAACACGTTTATCCTACCCGTAAGAGATTATCAAAGTCGTAGTTGCAGGCTGGTAGAGCAAGCTCTTCCCGCAAATTTTGGCTTTGTGTGGATAGCTCGTGCGATTTGCGGGATGTGCTTGCTGTGAGTTGGCGAAAATCAAATAAAAACCTCCTGTGCGTTGGCCATTTTTTTCAGTTCACCGAAATTTTCAAAGAACCATTGTCGTTTCTGTCAGCACCTCCTGTCAACGGAGTACGTCACTGTCCTTTTTTTATTTTTTATTCTTCCGTCACCCGATTAGAAGCACTACTGTGTCCGGGCGGCTATTAAACACAACGTCAAGCTAAGCTCCGTAGGCTTAGCCTTTCAAATATTATTAAAAGTATCTTTTTGCGCTTCCATTTGCAAAATACTCAGTCAGCCTATGGAGCTTAGCATCTGTTGTAAGCATGTCTATTTTAATACATTTAGTACTTTCTTCTTCTATTGGTTGAATTAAACCTTTCAATACTTTTTTCATTGGCTATTAAAAAACCTAGAAAAGATTTATTTTGAAGCTGACAAGTTTGCATGATACCAACCATTCTTAGATAGTGTGGAAATTGATCTCCCCCGAAAGAACCCGATATTTTCCTTTGCACACAAATATGTCTTATCCGATTCTCTGCAGCATTATTGTGCCAAGACACCCCATCATATTTGATAAATGTAAATAGGCTTTCTCTATATCTTTTAAATCGTTTTTGATACTTCAGACATAGATCGGAGGCGTAATGAAAATTGTCAATATGCTTCTTATAAAATCTATCTATTGCCCTCTGATGCTTTACTAAATGGTACTTCTTCAATCCAAAACGATATGTAGACTGAATAATCGGAATAATTACACTTCTTATAGAGTTAACAAATTCCTCATATTCATTGTCCAGTGGGTTTTTCCATAAATCATTGTTGATATCACGTATTAGATGAACCCAGCATTTTTGTTGCATACAATCAAAGGAATCATATCCTGCGTAAAAGTCTGAGATCAGAATTCCTTGGTACCCTTCTAAAAGTTCTTTCGCGATAAAAGAGTCTCGAGTTTTTGTGAGAAAATAAGTAGTATATTTTTCGGATGTAAGGATCCAAACGTATTGATTTTCACCAAGGATACTTACAGTGGTTTCATCAATATGAATAAAAGGGCTTTCCCGTAAATTCTTAATTATCTCTTTTTCTGTATCTTGATAGTATTCACTGAACTGTCTAATAAATTCCACGCCGGATGCCGAACCAATTCTTTCATTTATCATGCCAGCGAGGCTTCTATTAATCTTAGAAAAGGATAATTGAATTTCAACTCTCTGAAATACAATCCAAGATTTAAGATTGTGACCATATAAATCCCTGCTAATCTGTCGGAATCTTTGAGAAGCATAAGTGTTGTTACATAAAGGACAATATCCATGGCATCCAATGTACTCCACTACGGTTTTTCTAATACCATTTTTGCCAAAAACCAAATCTAATTTTACCCGTTTCGATTGTACTTTAGATTTATTGAGTGCTCTTGATTTATGTTTAAGGCAGTATTTGTCAGAGTCAAAAACAAAGGTTTTACTTGGTTTCCTTAAACTTTTCCCAAGCCATTCATATTTAGCTCTTATCTTCTTTTGAGTCTTCTTTGGTTCTAGGACTTCATTTTTATCAAAATCGACCTTTATCTTTTTTTTATCGTATTCATTATGTGCCAACTTCAAGACTATTTTAAATTGTCTATGCAGATTTTGTCCTACATCTGTTGACCGTTTCTTAGGTTCATCAGTAAAATCTATATCATCAGATGAATCCGATTGGTCTTTGATTCTTATCAACTCATTTAATACAGTGTTTAAGGCTAAACAATCTTCTTTGTTGTAGATTAAAATTGTGTTTTTTAGATGGTTACCTCCTCCTTCCCATAGCCTACGCCATACAATGCTTTGCAAACCTGAAGATTCATCTGAGCTCCAACTAAAACCTAGAGCGTTTGCCAGTTCTTTTAACTTATTTGAGTAAGTGGGAAAGTAAACCTTACCATAGATAAACTTGTTGAGATTAATAAATCTTTCTGTAAGATTTTGAATATCTACATTATACCGTTTAGACAATTTCTGAAAGGCCTGAACTTCATAATTTCCGTAATGATAAATGGGTGCCCCTTCATAGGACTTCAAAGAATTGATAAGTCGCTCGAATGAATGCCTTTCCTGCTCAATAGTATCTGACCAATAAAAGAGATATTTCTTTTTGCCCCGATCTATTATTAAAACGCCAAAAAGGTAGAAGAACTTTTCGTCAGGAATACTTTCAATATCCAAAAAAATCTCAACGTCCTTCCGCTCTATTTTTGGCATCTCCTGTACATAAGTTTTTTTTGTTCTTAACGCCAATGCTTGAAGTTCCGGCTTAAATAATATTGACGAAAGCCTATTTTTTCTTTTCCGCCTGGGTTTATGCAAATATGAAAGTTGGGTGATATTGAAGATGCCCTTTTTCTCCAATTTTGTTATCTGTTTGAAACTGATAGAATTAAGTAATGAAAGATTACCGGTATCTATTGCTTCTTCCCTACACCTTTGTTGAAACGAGCATTGTTCACAATGTTTCTTTAGAACTAGTTTGGGCAAGTCATTTTTAAAAGAAAGAATATTTTGAACCGTTTCATTCAATTCATTTTTCAGAGAACTGATCTTTATTCTTGATGAAGTGCCATTCCTCCTTATTACCGTGCCCATACTTGGATATTCACCTTGCAACAGTTCTAATGCCAATCCAAAAAATGCCAAGACCATTTTATGCTCTTTGGTAATTTTGTTTGTGCCAAGAAATACACCTGGCGTGTAGAGGAATTTTCCAAATAGAGAATCTCCCTGCTTTTTCTGCAAGAGGTTGCATTCGAAATCAAAAACGTCTATTGTAATTTTTATATTAGTGATTGTTTCAATGCCTTTTCTCAGAATTCCTTGATAGAAGTCTGTTGCATTGTTCTTCTCAAAGAAAGACCGCATTGTATCTACTTTGAGATTTCTATAAGTAGATTCGTAGGCTGTTGGTTTGTAGATTTGTTTTGAGGCTAACGCGAGATATGCTTTACGATCACATTGATAATAAAACTCTAATATTTGAGGGGTTATCAGTTCCATGATTATCCCTTTTTAAGTTAGGTAGTATTGCTGTACAACGTTCAGTGTATGGTGTCGTGCGGGATTACGAGGTGAAAACTTATCAAGTTACACCAACTTTTTTTACGAGCTACAAACGCTCGCAAACCGCTGAAACCCGCATGCACTATACACATTGTTGAACCGAACACCTACGGTGGAGGGCACAACGGATTACA
>NZ_AMZN01000066.1 GCF_000331535.1 Fulvivirga imtechensis AK7
TTCGATGCAAACTCGTCTTCCACTCAAGACTCACGACCCAATACCCAGATCTCAAATCTCATATCTCATATCTAACTATCTAAACTTCGGTCTTCTGACTTCCGGCTTCACCTATACTTCTCCTTAAGCTTGTGCTTATATTCTTTCATAAACTTTTCCACCTTTGGCCGTGATACTGAAGCTACATAAGGCTGATCAGGATGAAGTTCATAATAGTTCTGATGGTAGGTTTCCGCCTCATAAAATGATGTGAATTTTGTGATTTCAGTTACAATAGGCTTATCGTATTTCCCTGAATTGGTTAGTTTTTGCATCACCTCTTCTGCAGTCGACTTCTCTGATTCATTTTTGTAAAATATAGCGGAGCGATATTGCTTGCCAATATCGGGGCCCTGACGGTTGAGCTGTGTTGGATCATGAGATGCGAAAAACATTTCTACCAACTCAAGGTAGGTCACCACCTGCGGATCATATAGCACCCTAACTGCCTCGGCATAGTTGGTAAGGCCTGCGCTTACCTCTTCATAAGTTGGACTCGATTTAGTTCCTCCACTGTAACCGGATACCACATCTTCAACACCTTTAATCCTTTCAAAAACTGCTTCCGTACACCAGAAGCACCCACTGGCAAAGATAGCAGTGTCAAGCCGGGCAAGTATCCCAGAGTCAATATGTCTTTTCGTTGCATCCTGGGTTGAATTTTCCTTGGCAGTACAAAATATAAGGCTGCAAAATGAGAGAACAATTACTAAAGATCTGAACATCAGTTTCATATCGTATTTATTGGTATATAGAAAGCTAAACTGGTTTTGGAGGCGCTTTGTTTCACACAAAACGAAAGCCAGGCGACATATCAGTTAAATTTAATGAAGTTTTTGCCGGTTTGGTAGCTTGGGCCTAGAAAAGGCTGTAGTTACCACCCCTACGAAACTTGGAGACATCAAAAGGAGGGATTTCTCTACCGGCCATATATTTATCGCGGGAGGAGTTGAATAGTTGTGCAATGATATCCGCAATGTTACCTTCTCCACGCATTCTTCTTCCAAATTGGCTGTCATTGACATGGCCACCATGCACCTCGCATATCTGATTCCAGACCTTATTGAAGCGATCCGGGAAATTCTTTGTTAGCCAGTCTTCAAAAACTTCTCCAATATATCCGTTTAGCCTGACTATTGTATATCCTGCGCTTAAGGCACCATGCTCGGCTGCTGCTTTGATCACTTTAGGTATCTCGTAGTGGTTAAGTCCGGGTATAATGGGGGCGTTCATAATGGTGACGGGTATGCCGGCATTGGAAAGCTCGCCAATAGCATGCAGTTTTTTTACAGCGCTGGCTGTGCGTGGTTCCAGCAAAGACCTCAGTTTTTCGTCAAGTGTTGTGATCGAGAATACTACGTGCACAAGGCGGTCTTTGGCCAGCTCAGTCAAAATGTCCAGGTCCCGGAGGATAGTTACGTTCTTGGTGATGATTCCCACCGGGTGGCGGTATTTCAAAAAGATCCCCAACAGCTTTCTGGTAATGCCGAGCTTTCTTTCCAACGGCTGATAGCAGTCTGTGTTTCCTGATAGCATAATTGGTACTGGCTTCCAAGATTTTTGCAGAAGCTGCTTTTCAAGGAGCTCGGGAGCATTTTTCTTAACCACTATCTTTGTCTCAAAATCTAACCCTGCATTATATCCCCAGTATTCATGTGTTTTTCTTGCATAGCAATAGATACAGCCATGCTCACAACCCTGGTAAGGATTGAGCGAATACGCCATGCCAACATCAGGACTTTCTACCCGGTTAACAACCTTTTTAGGGGTTTCATAGAAAACCTGTGTTACAATTTTTTCAGGAAGCAGCTCTTCATCTAGTCCTTCTATATGCTCGGCAACATATTCCTGTTTTAAAAACGGATTGGTCGTTTTTATCTGTGCGCCCCTGCCTTTATGATAGCCTTCATTCATATTGTAAATATACTAAAAATTTTAGTAATTACTATTAAATTTAGCGTTAATAATAGAAGGTCACTACAGTCGGCTCATTATACCAAAACTTGATTGAGGATCCCCTATAAAGTATGGTCGAAACTCAAGCAGGGGATGCTGAGTTCAGGATAACGCCCCAAAGTAGGCTTTTGAGACGTCATCCTAAGCTGTTGGAGTATTCTTTCTAAAAACTATACCTGAGTCCAAATTGCATTTGCCATCTGGATTGTAAGCTTGTATCAGAAGTAAAGCTATCGGTTAGATTAGTGTCAAATGAGTAGGTTGGATTTCCATCGACCACACTGACACCAATAGGCTGAGTGTTAGTTGGAAATTCTCTCACACCCCATTCAGAGCTAATCAAATTGCCAATATTAAGAATGTCTATGCTAAATTCGATTGAATGGCCATTGTTCAACTTATAATTCTGCAGCGTCCTGAAATCCCAACGTGAATACCAAGGGCTTAGAGCATCATATTTTTCAGCATATTCCCCCCGATTGTCATTAAGGTAATCGTCCTGTTTTATGAAAGCCTTCAAAGCGGATCTTTGAGCTGCTTGCTCTGCAGCGCTACCTGTAAAAGCCATATTGTCGATTTCATTATCTGTGGGGATATAAATAAGGTCATTCAATCCCGAACCATCATTGTTGATATCACCGGAGTATGTATAACTGAACCTGCCTCCTTTAGCATATTCAAAGAATACTGAAACAGTGGTTGACCAGTTACCACCATAAGTAAAAGTTTTATTGGCGTTCCCAACCACTCTGTGCTTATTACCATATAGAGAGGGAGCTAACCGCGCTCTATTGACATGCCCAATAGCCGGATTTCGATCATATGCATCACCGGAGATCTCTGCCTCTATCGAACTTGCATCTTTCGCATCAAGAAAATTATAGGCAATGCTGGTATACAAGCCGTTAGTCCAGTTTCTCTTTAGCTCCAAAGTTCCATTAAAGCTTCTACCTTCATCGGTGTTGGTAAATACATAAGCGTTTGTTGCTCCTCCAAACGGCCCCTGAGCCCTGTCCGTGTTTTCGTAAATCGCTCTGTTGTCAACACCACTTAGTTCGCCAGACGGTAATCGAAGGCCATAATTTCTTACCATCATGGCATTGATATCTTTGGTATAGGCAAGATCTGCCGTAATTATCCATCCATCACCAAGCCTCTGGTCTACTCCTACACTGGTTCTCCACACCTGGGGAAACTTAAAGTCATCTTCAGTCATTGTATAGAAGAAAAAGTCGGGGTTGGCTACCTGGTTACCAACCCATACGAACGGAAACCTCCCGGCAAACAATCCCGAACCACCTCTCAGTTGAAGTTTTTTGTTTCCATGTATATCCCAGTTAAATCCTACTCGTGGTGAGATCAAAGGCGTTTGATCGGGGAGGTCCGTGTGGTTAAACCGTACCGGATTCCCATCTTCATCATAATATACTACATCAGGAGCATAAGAACCTCCCTCATCAATAGTGCCTCCCTTCCTCTCAATATTTTCTTGTATTTTTTTGTCAGTATTAAAATAAAGAGGCATATCCATTCTTAATCCATAAGTTAGGGTGAAGTTTTCAGATATATCCCACCTATCTTGTGCATAAAGTGCAAATTGACCTACATTGGTTTCTGCCAGAGCCCAACTGTCATTAGCATTATTTGTATTAAAGGTGTTTTCAGCGTGATCTATCACCGGCCCAAGCAATCCGGCGGCTACATAGTCAACAAAATCTTGCACGCTGTTGAAGCCTGGTCCGAAAGTTCCACCCGGATAAGGATAACCGAAAGGTTCATATACACCCAGGTTGAAGGAATTGTCAAACTTAAATTTTTCAAATGATCCACCCACAGTTATTGAATGCACACCTATGTAGATGTCAAAGTTATTATTCACCTGAAACACGTCCTGGTCAAGCCTGTTGTGGATTGAAAACGGCTCATGACCCGCTACAATATATCGGATGCCATCCTTATTGATATTCAATACTGGAAATGGTGCGCTGAAAGGATCTCTGCTGTCCTTAAATTTGGTCATCCCGACTTGAAGTTTATTCGCAGTTTTATTCGAGAATCTTGATTTCAATTCCAGTAGTCCGGAATGTATTTTGTTATTTATGGCATACCCGGAATTCCTGAATTGTAAGGTAGTGGCATCCGGCCCTCTTCTCCCTATCGCATTGGGATGGGCTGGTTTTTGTTTAGTTGCATCCAAAAAATTATAAGTTGCGGTAAGTGTGTGATCATTATTGATATTCCAGTCAATTTTAATAATCCCTTTCTGATTGTCTGTGTCATGCTTATACCCTTGATATGGTCCGGGCTCATAGCCAACGCTTCTCAGAGCATCCCGTACAGCTACAAAATCTGATTCCTCAACCCTTGATTCATTGATCTGGTCCTGCGGTCCGTTTTTAGCTATAAAACTTGATCCGAGGTCCTCGCGTCTTTCAATCTCCATATTGGCAAAAA
This sequence comes from Fulvivirga imtechensis AK7, assembly GCF_000331535.1. Classification (GTDB taxonomy): domain Bacteria; phylum Bacteroidota; class Bacteroidia; order Cytophagales; family Cyclobacteriaceae; genus Fulvivirga; species Fulvivirga imtechensis. The sequence continues at coordinate 4,450 of NZ_AMZN01000066.1, forward strand.
AGAACAGCTTATCTTTTATTATTGGCCCCCCGATACTAAAGCCCGTTTGAAGTTGGGTTAAGTCGGGAACAAATATTTCCTCATCTTTCACTTTTTCACCAGTCAATGCATCCGACCTGTAAAACCCAAAAACAGTACCCGAAAAATTATTAGTTCCGCTCTTAGTCACTGCATTAATAGATGCGCCCGTGAACCCGGATTGCGTAACGTCATAGGGAGCCACGGCTACTTGTATCTGATCTATAGCATCCAGTGAGATAGGCTGAGCATCTGTTTGTCCTCCCGGGGTGGCGGCATCAAGCCCAAAGGGGTTGTTGAAGATAGATCCGTCAAGAGAAAAATTGTTGTACTGATCGTTTCTTCCTGCAAATGAATTACCATCAGAAGAAGGAGTCAAACGGTAAATGTCGCTGGCCGAACGTGTAATGGTGGGTAGTTTTCTGATCTGAGAGTTGTCAAAAACCTCGGCAGCACCGGTGCGATCGCTATTAAAGGTCTCATTATTGCCGCTAATAACTACTTCACCCAATGTTTGAACATCCTCATCCAGATTGAAGTTGAGTTCGAACACCTGACCTAATAGCAGGTTGATGCCTTCCTTTTGCTGCTCTGCATATCCGATATAAGTTACCTTTACTGTATATGGCCCACCTACTCGCAGGTTAGGTAGGTTGTATTTGCCATCAGCTCTTGTGGAGGTGCCATATTGTGTGCCTGTAGGCTCGTGGAGCGCTATAACTGTCGCTCCGGGGAGTCCTTGGCCGTTGTTATCTGTTACTTCACCTCTTATCGAGGCTGTTGTCACACCCTGGCCGAAGCACCAGGATACGCCAACTACGAGAAACGAAAAACATAGTAATACTTTCTTCATTGCATTTTGGGGTTGGTTTTAGTTGTATTTTATTGAGCACAGAAATAGGGGCTCGATGCAATGAAGATATGGAATATCATTGAAAAATGAATACAGATGCTGACAGGTTTCAGATTTTGATCTGGAATTTAAATCCGATTCCGTGATAATTTATGATTTCAACGGCTGGGTCCTGCTTCAGGTATTTACGCAGTTTTGAAATAAATACATCCATACTTCTGCCCAGAAAGTAGTCGTCATCTCCCCATACCTCTCTGAGTATATCTTCCCTTCGCACTATTACATCTTTATTGTTGCAAAAATACCTGAGCACATCAGCTTCCTTTTGAGTCAAATCTTTATGAAAGTCGCCATTGGTGAGTGTGAGATTTCCATAGTCAAAGAGATATGCTCCCACCTGGTAGGTGGTTGTGGCAGGCTTTTCAGACCCCAAACCTGTGCGTTTCAGGAAAACCTGCATCCTGTACATCAGCTCTTCCATGCTGAAGGGCTTGGTTATATAGTCGTCAGCACCTGTCCTGAAGCCCTCGAGCTTATCTTCCTGCATCGATTTGGCGGTGAGAAATAATATGGGGATATGCTGGTTGAAAGCTCTGATCTCACGGGCTAGCGTAAAGCCGTCTTTCTTTGGAAGCATCACATCAAGTATACAAAGATCAAACCGACTGTTTTGACAAGCCTCCAACCCTTCCTCTCCATTATAGCACCGTGTAACGCTGTAGCCGCTTATGGAAAGGTTATCTTCAATGACAAAGCCAAGGTTTTGGTCGTCTTCAACAAGCAGAATTCTTTTTTCAGGCATTGTGCAAACAAAGTTTAAATGTACTACCCTTTTCAGGTTTGCTTTCAAGTTCTATGGCTCCTTTATGCGCTTTTATTACCAACTGCACATAGTTCAATCCCAGACCAAATCCCTTAACGTCATGCAAGTTGCCCGTTGGCACCCGGTAGAATTTGTCGAACACCTTCTTTTGCTGATCGGATGTCATTCCAATTCCCGAGTCTGTAATCTCAATGTAAATGATGTCCTTTTTATTATAAGTGAGTATTTTGATTTGCGGGGCATTTTTAGAATACTTAATGGCGTTGTCCAGCAGGTTGTAAAAAACATTAATGATATGTAACCTGTCACCGGTTATTTTGGTGTTGGTGGCGCTGAGTCGGGTAGTTACCATTCCATGCCTTTCTTCCAGATTGACAGCCACTCCTTTTAATGCATCATTAATAACTTCGTGAATATCCAGTTTTTCTCTCTTCAAAGCTATCTCTTCTTTATCCAGGCTGGCCATTTGAAGTACCCGCTCTACCTGTTTTTTGAGTCGTTGATTTTCGTTTTGTATGATAGTGGCGTAGTTGAGCAGTCGCTCCGGCTGTGTGGTGATATTTGGGTTCTTTAATACTTCGGTAGACAATGCAATTGTTGAAATAGGAGTTTTAAATTCGTGGGTCATATTATTGATAAAGTCTTTCTGGATCTCCGAAAGGCGTTTTTGCTTGAGTATAATGAAGAGCGCATAACCAAAAAAGAGGATCACTACCAATAACACGGCAGAGGAAAAGATCCATACCCCCATACGGTTGGTAATAATGGAGGCCTTATCGGGAAATTGTACTCCGAAATAATAGCTTTGGTTTTCCCACTTCGGCAGAGCACCTGGCTCAGGCGCATGTTTTCCTTTGTTATTCATTGCAACATAGCTTCCGTATACCATCTTTTCATTGTTGCAGTCGTATATCCCATATTCGAAATCTGCGATCAGGTTTCTTTTTTCAAACTCTGTCTTGAGCAGGTACTCCAGCAAGTTGGCATCTATTTCGTTATTGATCATCACCACGTAATAATTGGTTGAAAGCTGCCGGATAGGGTTATTTGCCGGAATGGCAGTATTGCTGATCTCAAAAAACTGGTTGGCGACATTAAAGAGTGCGGTGCTGACATCCCTGTTAAAACGGTCTGCCTCTGTGTTAAATGCCTGCTTAAACCAGTATACCTGGGTGATAGAGATACCTATCACGCTGAGCGTGGCTAGTACCACCAAAAGCCGTATTGTACTGCGCTTCATTTTATGAAAATAATAAAAAGAGAATTGCTTCGTGTGATTTTAACATCTTGTTAACAACTATTACAAACCTGTTAACAAAAAGATTCTGCAGATATAATGAAATTGGCTTTCGCTTATGTGGTCCACAAACAACTTAAACAAATTGTAAAATTTAAACCTTAAAATGATGAAAAGATTTTTTTTAATTTCGATGTTTTCGTTTCTGGCCCTTGCTCTCCATGCACAGGAACTGGCTTTGGCCAATAAAGCTCCGGCTGCTGAGATCAATTGGCTGGAATCGCGCACTTTTGATTTCGGCAAAATTGTGAAGGATCAGGCTGCAGAACATGTGTTTCAGTTTACCAATAAAGGTACCGAACCCTTGATTATTAGCAGTGTTAAAGGTTCATGTGGCTGTACTGTTACTGCCTTCACAAAGGAGCCCATCCCTCCCGGACAGACTGGTGAAATAAAGGCTACTTACAATGCAAAAAGTCTTGGCTTATTTCAGAAAGGAATCACTGTGATATCTAATGCAAAAGAGAGTCCGGTGATGCTCTATGTTAAAGGTGAAGTGGTCGAAGGAAAATAAATGTGATATTTTAAGTAGGTCGGCTTGCCAAGCCGACTTACCATTTTTAATATCTTTTTAATATCTTTTGCATTTAATAATAATGACGTGCGTTCGATATAGTAAAACCGATTAAATTGTATTCGTATCCAAACAGACCTAAAAAACCTCTTTTCTTTTTAAGGTCATTCTGCCTGTCCCGAACTTGCCTTCGGGGAGGTACGAAGAATCTTACTAAGTTCAAGGATACCATTACAACTTAGGAAGATCCTTCCTGACGTCAGGATGACTGCCCTTTTTTAAGCATTTTATATCGAATTCACGTCAATAACAAGTCGACAAAATGTTAGAAATAGAAGAATTGAACCATGTGGCTATTTATGTGAAAAATGTTGAAGTAAGCAGTGAGTTTTATAAAAGTATTTTATGCCTTAGCCCGCTTCCTCGCCCCGATTTTAACTTTCCCGGAGCTTGGTTCAGGCTAGGGAGCCGGCAAGAACTTCACCTGATAGGCAATCGTGCCGAAGACCTTATCTTTCATAAAAGACATCACTTTGCGTTGAAAATAAGATCAGCCAGTGCAGCGGAGCAATGGCTAAAAGAAAAAGAAGTAGCCTTTGCCGGTCCAAAGCCCAGACCTGACGGAGCCATTCAGATCTTTCTCCAGGACCCGGACGGATACTATATAGAGCTCTTCGAGCTTTAGCATTGCGAGGCAACGGTAACCTTTGCTTGTTTTTCTACACAAAGCCAGTAGACAACAAACATGTGTTACTATGAGAAAACTTCTATTTACATTAATCCTTTCCAATTGGTGGGTATGGCAAACCTACGGTCAAAATACCGCATATGGCACCGGTGCAGGTAATGCCGGAACACAAAACACATCTGTTGGGTATTATGCAGGCGATAAAGTTACCGGATACAACAATTCATTTTTTGGGACCTATGCGGGATTCAACACCACTTCAGGAGGCAATAACTTCTTTGGAGGTGCATCTTCCGGATATAGCAATGTTTCCGGTATGGGAAATGTTTTTTTAGGCCTTTCCAGTGGCAGGAATAATACAGATGGCTCATACAACGTGTATCTCGGTTACGTAGCAGGGTTCAATAATGCCAGTGGGAGCGATAATGTAACCATTGGCACTTATGCGGGTTATAATTCTTCAGGTGGTAGAGGCAATGTCACCATAGGGAGAAGCGCTGGCTCTAATAACCGCGCAGATTATAATACATTTCTCGGGTACCTGGCGGGGCATCGAAACCAAACGGGAACACAAAATCTTTTTGCCGGTAATGATGCCGGCTTTGGGAATGAAACGGGGTCGTATAATGTATACCTTGGGCCTATGGCAGGCCATAATAAGACAGATGGTAAAATGAATGTATTTATCGGTTATCAAACCGGTGGCAATGCAGCAGGAGAGTCGAATGTCTTCGTAGGATCTCATTCCGGATATTACAACAACGCCAACCATAATACTTTTGTTGGTGTAAATACAGGCCAAAGTAATGATAGCGGTGCACGTAATTTATTCATGGGCTTTAGTGCGGGAAATTCAAACAATTCCGGATCGGACAACGTGTACCTGGGCTATCATGCAGGATCTACAAATACCATTGGGAGCGGCAATATTTTTATAGGCAAACAAGCGGGTTACTATGAGACCGGCTCTAATAAGTTCTACCTTGCCAATTCCTACTCAAATACACTACTATATGGTGATTTTACATCGCGGAATATTGTAGTAGGCGGTTCGTTGAGCAGTTCTTATAAACTCTACGTAATGGGCGATGCCTATGCTACCGGCCTCTGGGTTTCATCAGATAAAAAATGGAAGCATGAGGAAAAGAAGGTAAAGGGAGCATTGGAGGTGATTAACAAATTTGAACCAAAATCATATGAATTCAGGCAAAAAAGTAAGGAGAGAATGTCATTCAGCTCAGGAAAACACTATGGTTTTATAGCTCAGGATCTGCAAAAAGTCATGCCTGAACTTGTCAGAGAGGATGCTGATGGTTCTCTGGCCATAAACTATATTGAAATCATTCCTCTACTCACCAAGGCGATACAGGAGCTGAGCCAAAAGCAGCAGGAAATTGATCTATACAAGAATGAGTTAAAAGAAATTAAAGAGCAATTGGCATTGTTGACCGGAAACCCGGAAGAACTTACCGGCAACGCATTTGATGAGCAACAGCACCCGGACAATACGCGAAATATGCAACTTTTACCCAACCCGGGCCGGGAAGAGATAAAAGTACTTTACAAGGCGAATAAAAAAGCGACTAATGTTCAACTGCGGATTTTCGATATGCAGGGGAGATGGAAAAAAACAATTTCAAACCTTTCACCTGGAGATGCCGAAGTATTAGTTCAATGTACCGACCTTTCAGCAGGTATGTACCATGTAGCGTTGGTGCAGGACGGAGAAGTGATGGGCATAAATAAATTAATAATTGAATAGAGGCAAACGCAGAAGAGGGGATGGACTATACTTCTACAAATGCCATGGAATTTGTGTCGACACGAAGAAAGACGCATTCGAAAGTCTAAATCATCTCAACAGTCATTTAATGAAGAAAGGGATCTTACTAAGATCAGGTTCTAAACTCTATTTCTTAGTAAGATCCCTCTTATACCTTCCCAAGACAGCTTGAGACAGGCGTGATAACCGGCTTTTAGAAAGTGGCGTCTTTATTGCAAATTACTCACCTCTATTTCTTCACCGAATTTATTAAGAAACTTAAATTCAGTAACACCCATGGACGAATCCTGAATCATTTTTATCCATTTGAAATACTTCATAAACCATTTAAGCCTTCTTGAAAGGGTGCCTTTGGTGAAGTATGCATAGATAAACGGATGCACCACTACAGTAATGTCTCTGTCATTTTGTTTGGTCATCAGGTAGTCAACTGACCTCTCGATCTGATCAGACACCAATATTGATGCGCTGATTTTCCCTGTTCCCTGGCATGTAGGACAGACCTCTTTTGTGGCTATATTCATTTCCGGCCTCACCCGCTGACGCGTGATCTGCATCAGGCCGAATTTAGAGAGGGGCAACACAGTGAACTTCGACCGGTCAGCAGCCATCTCTTCCTTAATCTTTTTATAGATGAGCTTTTTATTTTCAGCTCTCTTCATGTCGATAAAATCGACCACAATGATACCCCCCATATCCCTCAGCCTGAGCTGACGGGCTATTTCTTTGGCAGCTTCAATGTTTACTGACAGCGCAGTAGCTTCCTGATCTTCCTCCCGGTTAGACTTATTTCCACTGTTGACATCAATTACGTGAAGCGCCTCAGTGTGTTCTACGATCAGATAGCCACCCCCTTTTAAACTTACCGACTGGCCAAAAGCAGACTTTATCTGCCGTTCGATGCCAAAATTTTCAAAGATCTTGGATTTACCGTTGTAATATTTAACGATCTTCTCTTTATCGGGAGCAATAGTTTTAATATATGATTTTACCTCATCATATATTTCTTTGTCATCAATGTGTATGTTATCAAATGACTCATTCAGCACATCCCTCAGAATGGCCGATGCTTTGCTCATTTCGCCAATAACTTTTTCACGCGGCTTAGCAGTTCTGAGCGCTTTTGCGCCTTCATGCCACGTATTTAGGAGGTTTCGGAGATCTGTATCCAGCTCTCTTACATCTTTACCCTCAGCTACGGTTCGTATGATCACACCATAGTTTTCGGGTTTTATGGAAGATACCAGCCTGACAAGCCTTTTTCGCTCATCGCTGCTACCTATTTTCTTGGAGACGTTTACAGTGTTTGAAAAAGGAACAAGCACTAAATATCGTCCCGCTAATGACAACTCGCAGGATAATCGCGGCCCTTTTGTAGATATAGGCTCTTTTACAACCTGTACCAGTATTTGTTGATTCCTGGAAAGTACGTTACCAATCTTTCCATGTTTGTCTATATCTGGCTTTAAGCCAAATTTTTCCAGCCTGCTGGAGGTGTTCTTTTTTGAAACCGCACGTTTCGTAAATTCATGCAAAGAACTAAATTTGGGCCCCAGATCAAGGTAGTGAAGAAATGCATCCTTCTCGTATCCGATATCTATAAACGCTGCATTAAGACCCTGAACAACCTTTTTTACGGTTCCAAGGTAGATATCTCCTACACTAAACTGGGTACCATCCTCATCGTGATGGAACTCAACAAGACTTTTATCTTTTAATAGGGCTATACGACATCCGTTTTGAGTCGAATTAATGATCAATTCGTTACTCAAAATGTATGTAATTTGAGGTTAAAACTTTATTTAATCAAAGATGCGTATAGACGCATAGCCCGAAATCCGGGCTATTACAAATTACTTCTTCTTATGTCTGTTTTTTCTCAGTCTTTTCTTTCTCTTGTGAGTAGCGATCTTATGTCTTTTTCTTTTTTTACCGCAAGGCATAATTTTTAATTTTTTACTCCCGGAAATCGGGATCGGTTAATAATATTTTATTTATTCAATTTCTTCCAGATAAGAATCCACGGTAGCTTGTAGCTGTGGATCATCATCCAGTTGTTTTACTATTTCAAAGTGCTCTTTGGCCGCAGCTTTTTTGCCGGTTTCCATATAGCTGACTGCCAGGAAAAAGTGCGCCTGTGTATTGTTAGGATAGAGCTCTACCAGCTTGCTAAACCGCTCGATAGCCTTGTCGTACTGGTTAGATTGCATAGACAAAGCGCCGAGATTAAACAAAGCTTTCTCATTGCCAGGATCCTGCTCTAATATCTCCCGAAGCATCATAATCCCTTTCATAGGACTTGATGACGATAAATGCGTCATGGCCAGCTTGTTTTTCACGTCCAGCCTGTCAGGAGAGTCTTTCAACACCTTTTCAAAATATTCCCGCGCTTTGGTTGCCATCTCAGTGCGCTTCGCAGGCTCCATAGAGTAGGTGAAGCCTTCATAATACGCATTGCCGGCTCTAAGCCAACTGTCTTCGCCAGGACTATTTTCAGCTATTATGTCAAGGAACTTAGCTGCACTATCGTATTTATTAACACTTAGATACAGCTCCGCCAAAGAGTCTGCAAAGATAACACTTTTTTCAATATTTTTACTAGCAGCAAATTTTTCCTTTAAATTTTGGATCTCTTTCTGCGCTTCGACAGATAGCTGTTGGTCATGCACGTTATCTTCTGCAGGTGCTGCTGCATCAGGGCTTTTATCAGTTGCTTCTGCCTCAGTTGTATTTGACGCCATTTCATCAGGGTCATTATCAATCACAACTTTAGGAAGGCTGAAGATGAGCACTACCAGTACTACTGCACTTATAAGCAATATTATCCTTGTCTTTAGCATTTTATATTTTTAATAGTCAATGCAAAGTTCAAGGATAACATTAAGATTTGAAAGCAAAGTTCCTAATTAGTGCTTGTAAGAAACTCCGGGTGGCTTTAAGAAAACGTTCCCACCAAAGGGCGGGATGAAGTCCCAAAAAGCGGTAGTCCCGTACAGTTGTAGGGACGAGCATTCCCGGGACTGCGCAATGCAGACATTGGCGTTTTCTTAGAGACACTAATTATGCATTCACCTCTTTTACCTTATGACTGGCCTTTATCTTTTCGATAAATACTTTTGACGGCTTGAAGCTTGGAATATAATGTTCGTCAATAACGATTGCCGTATTTTTGGATATATTTCTGGCAATTTTCTTTTTCCTCTTTTTATTTACAAAGCTTCCAAACCCACGAACATATATGTTGTTACCTTCTGCCATAGATGCTTTTATGATATTAAAAAACGCCTCAACAGTTACGGTTACGTCTGATTTATCGATGCCCGTCTTGTCTGATATTTCGGATATTACTTCTGCTTTAGTCACGAATAATAGTATTTTTTGATTTACGATTAATTAACTAGGTGTATATTGGTCAACAAATTTAGGCTGCATGGCGATATTTAAAAATTAAATATGTAAAAAATCTAACGCCTGTTTAGCAGCCAATTGCACGATAAAAGGTTTACACTTGGATAACAAAGAATTCATAGAAAAGTTAATTTCGTGGTATAATGTCAACAAAAGAGATCTACCCTGGAGAAAAACCCGTGATTCCTTTAAAATATGGCTTTCTGAGATCATTTTACAACAAACCAGGGTTGCTCAGGGATTGCCTTATTACCTTAAATTTATAAATAATTTCAATAACGTAGAACAATTAGCTGTTGCCGATGAACAATTTGTTTTACGCTTGTGGCAGGGCTTAGGATATTACTCCAGGGCGAGAAACTTACATAAGTGCGCCAGGGAGGTACATGAAAATTTCGATGGGAAATTTCCCGAATCCTACGAAAAGTTAATTAAACTACCCGGAATCGGTAAATATACGGCCGCGGCAATTGCCTCATTTGCCTACATGGAAAAGGTACCCGTAATCGATGGTAACGTGTACAGGGTGCTGTCAAGGATATTCGGAGTTGATGCCGATATCGCTGATGGCCGCGGACAGAAAGTATTTGAAAAGTTGGCTGCCGAACTGATGCCTGAAACTCATCCTGATATTTATAACCAGGCTATAATGGAGTTTGGTGCTTTGCAGTGTACCCCGAAAAATCCGGCCTGTACACAATGCATATTTAATATCGAATGCTTCGCCCGTAGAAATAATAAACAAAACGAGCTGCCTGTCAAATCTAAGAAGGTCAAGGTGAAAAACAGGTACTTTCATTATGTAGTACTAAAATATAAGGACCACATGGCCATGAGGAAACGTGGAGACGGGGATATTTGGCAGGGTCTGTATGATTATTTGATGGTAGAATCCGAAGCTTTTACCGATTATGGCTGGTTGCTGGAAAATAACGAATTGTTGGATCACCTTCACCCTTATATACAAGATGTTGAGGTAAGTGAAGATTACAGACATGTGCTTACTCACAGGCGGTTATTTGCTCGCTTTTACACTGTTTCGTTACAGGAAAATGCTCCTGTGAAAACTGTTTTACCTCAATTTGAATTACAACTTTATGACCGGGAAGCGGTTTATGACTTACCCAAACCCGTTTTAGTCAGCCGTTATTTGAATGATACTATTTTTTAGTTAGATTTATAAAACATTAGTATTTTTGCATTGAAAACAAATTATCAAGTATGTCAGGAGTAAATAAAGTGATCATTGTTGGAAGGTTGGGGAAAGATCCTGAAGTCAGACATTTGGAGAACGGAGCCTCAGTAGCCAATTTTCCCGTGGCTACTTCCGAAGTTTATAAAGATAGAAATACCGGGGAAAGAAAAGAGCAGACGGAGTGGCATAACGTAGTGTTGTGGAGGGGCCTTGCCGATGTAGCTGAGAAATACCTGAATAAAGGAGACATGGTGTACATAGAAGGTAAACTTCGTACACGATCATGGGAGAAGGATGGAATAACAAGATATACCACTGAAATTGTAGGTGACAACATGACCATGCTTAGCCCTAAAAGCGGCTCTGAGAGTACCGGTATGGCTTCAGCTCCTGGTAATCAGCAGAGTTCAGCATCTTCTTCGCAAGCAGCAGCAGATATTACCATCGAGGATGAATCAGATGATCTCCCCTTCTAGTTTTTGGAATAAATCCTAAGTGTTGGAACCCGTAGAAGAACCCCCGAGTGAATATTTGTTAACGGCAATCTTTAGCGGTGATTCACTGTTTTACATTGCCAGTGGAGTCACTTTACTGCTGCTTTTAGCCCTATCGGCATTGATAAGTGGTTCCGAAGTTGCCTTTTTTTCGTTGACAGCAAAGGATGTAAGCGATTGCAAAGAGAGTAGCAGGCCCAATGACCATAAGATCGTCTCGCTGATCCAGCACCCCAGGCAGCTATTGGCTACAATCCTGATCATGAACAATTTTGTTAACGTAGCTATTGTCACACTGTCTACGTTTGTCATGTGGGAAATTGTTAATTCCAAAACAACAGAGGGTACTCCGGTAGTAATTTTAACCGTCATCACAACTCTGGGCATAGTATTCTTTGGTGAGATATTACCAAAAGTATATGCAACATCCAATAACCTGAGTTTTGCCCGGTTTATAGCGCCACTTTTGAAATTCCTGAATTCGATATTAAAGCCATTGTCCTTTTTGCTGATGACCACCAGCAATGTGATCGAAAAAAGATTTCAAAAGAAGGGGTATGATATTTCAGTAGAAGAGCTGCATCATGCACTGGAAATGACCACTACCAGCGAAGAGACCACTGAAGAAGAAAAAGATATTTTAAAGGGTATTGTAAACTTTGGCACTCTTACTGTAAAGCAGGTGATGAAATCGAGAATGGATATTACCGCTTTTGACCTTGACATGGATTTTCACGAGCTGATGGATAAGATCAATAAATCAGGTTTCTCGCGGATACCCGTATTTTCGGATACTATTGATAATATAGAGGGAGTACTGTATATTAAGGACCTGTTACCATATGTGGAGCAGGATGAGCACTTTGACTGGCGTAAACTACTCAGACCCGGATTTTTTGTGCCTGAGACTAAAAAGATTGATGCGCTGCTTAAAGATTTTCAGGAGAAACGGGTGCATATGGCAATAGTTGTAGATGAATACGGAGGGACTTCCGGATTAATCACTCTGGAGGATGTTATTGAAGAGATCGTGGGTGAAATTAATGATGAGTTTGATGATGAGGACATTGCCTATAGCAAAATCGACCAGCATACCTACCTCTTTGAGGGACGTACTACACTGAATGACTTTAGTAAAATTGTGGATGTAACCCCCGGAACTTTTGAAAAGATAAAGGGAGAGAGCGAGTCTCTTGGAGGCCTGCTGCTCGAAATAAATTCAAAATTACCTTCTACAGGCGAAAAGATCTATTATGACAAGTTCGTATTCACGGTAGTGGCTGTGGATAACAAGCGCATAAAGAAGGTCAGAGTATTAGTTAAGGAAAATGAAGAGGAAAATCAGGACTACAGGTAAACTATTGTTGTTGGCAGTTGGCTTTTTGTTACTATGGTCTTGTGAAAAGGATTATGTGCCCAAACCGAAAGGTTACAACAGGTTTATTCTTCCTGCGCATGAATACCAGCCCCTGCCGGATACACTTCCATACCAATTTGAATATTCGAAGCATGCCCGGTTGTTAAAGGATACATCATGGATCTCCGACAGGTATTGGGTTGAGATATATTATCCCCAGATCAAAGCCAATGTGCATGTTACCTATAAACAGGTTAATAGCCTGGATTCGCTGAAAGACTATCTCAACGATGCATACTTTCTGACAGCCAAACATCAGATAAAGGCGTATGCAATTGATGAAGCGATTTCAACAACTCCTTCCGGAAAAGCGGTCGTGTTTGCTGAACTTGAGGGCGAGGTGCCCAGCCAATTTCAGTTTTTCACTACGGATTCTACGGAAAACTTCCTGCGAGGTGCGCTTTACTTCAATACAAGGGTACAAAATGACTCGCTGAAACCTGCCATCGAATATGTGAAGATCGACATTGTACACATGATGAATACACTGGAGTGGACTAATTCAGATTCAGAAAAGAATTAGCTATTTTAGTGTGATGCTTACTCCAGATATCATAGAAAGCAAAATAAGACAATTGAAACCTATTCTTTCTACAAAGTTCTTTGTAGACGACATTGGATATTTTGGATCCTATTCTTCAGGAAATTATACCAAGGATTCTGACATAGATATTTTAGTATCATTTAAAAAGCCGCTAGGGTGGGCCTTTGATCTCAAAAGCTTCCTTGAGAGTTCCCTTCAGCTTAAAGGGGACCTGGTGTCTTTTAATGCATGGAGAAGCGAGTTAAAAGAGGAAATTGTTAACCAAACCAAATTAATTCGCTATTAAATGGCAAGCAGAAGGTATGACTTTTACTTAAAAGATATGCTTGTTTCCAGGAATAGGATCGAAGGGTATGTTCACGATATGTCTTTTGACCAATTTGAAAAGAACTACCTTATTGTTGATGCTGTTGTCAGGAATTTTGAAATAACTGGTGAAGCTTCAAAAAACATTCCAAAGGAGATAAAGGCTAAGTACCCACAGATGCCAAGGGAACAAATGTATGGCCTGAAGAATATTGTCATTCATGAATATTTTGGTGTTGACCATCATAGGCTATGGACAATCGATACAAGTGATCTGCCTGCTAATAAAAAGGACTTAAGAGAAAGACTAAAAATTAAGGACATAATCTGAACCCATGCAGGGATTCTTTGATACCAAAATAGAATTTCTAAAAGGTGTGGGGCCGCAAAAGGCTGCTCTACTCAACAAGGAACTCAATATTTTTACCTATGGAGATCTGATACAGCATTATCCCTTCCGGTATGAAGACCGCACTAAGTTCTATCCAATCAATGAACTAAATGGCTCCATGCCATACGTTCAAATTAAAGGAAGGGTACGGCATATCGAGGCTGCAGGTCCTCCGAGAAAAAGGAGATTAAAGGCCTACCTGCGTGATGAGTCAGGGGAGATCGAACTTGTATGGTTCAAGGGAATTCAATGGGTGCTGAAAAAATTACAGCCTGGTGTAGAGTACATGGTTTTCGGTAAGCCAACAATGTTTGGCAGTAAGTTGAACATAGCCCACCCGGAAATCGAACTTCTGACCAATAACAACGATGGCATCAGCTATCTGCACCCGGTCTACAACACCACTGAGCGGCTGAAACAGAAATACCTGGATAGCAAGGCCATTAGCAAATTGCAGCGGGTACTGTTGCAACTCTCGGAAAGTCGTATAAAAGAAACACTACCCCAAAACTTACAATCTGAATACCGTCTTTTGTCTAAAAAAGAGGCACTGTTTAACGTACACTTTCCCGAAAACGCTGATGCCTTGCAAAAGGCGCTGTTCCGGCTAAAGTTTGAAGAACTATTTTATGTTCAGTTGCGGTTGCTGAAGCTAAAGCTGGCCCGCATAGATAAGTTTAAGGGCAAACCCTTGCAGGATACCAGTGCGTTGACACGGTTTTACAATGAACACCTGCCTTTTGACCTTACATCCGCTCAGAAACGAGTGATCAAAGAGATATACCACGATATGAAGTCGGGCCAACAGATGAACAGGCTGCTTCAGGGCGATGTGGGTAGTGGAAAAACCATTGTGGCCTTTATCTGTATGCTCCTTGCGGTGGGGTCTGGGTGCCAGGCGGTGATGATGGCTCCTACCGAGATCCTGGCTAGTCAGCACTACCAGGGGCTACAGGAATACGCTGACAAAATGGAGATAACCATTGCTCTACTCACGGGATCAACAAAAAAAAGTGAGCGGAAAATTATTCACAGCTATCTGAAGTCAGGGGATTTAAACATTATTGTCGGCACTCATGCTTTACTTGAAGACATTGTTCAGTTTAAAGAACTCGGACTGGCCATTGTGGATGAGCAGCATCGCTTTGGCGTGGCTCAGCGCTCCAGGTTGTGGCAGAAAAATAAGGATTTTTACCCACACGTACTGGTAATGACAGCTACACCTATACCCAGAACACTGGCTATGACGCTTTATGGTGATCTGGATGTTTCGGTAATTGATGAGTTGCCTGCGGGTAGAAAACCTATCAAAACGGTGCATCGCTATGATGCCAACCGGCTGAAGGTGAATGGCTTTATGAAAGAGCAAATTGCGGAGGGCAGGCAGGTATATGTTGTATACCCTCTCATTGAAGAGTCAGAAAAGCTGGACCTCAAACACCTGATGGATGGTTATGAGAGCATCTGCCGCTCCTTCCCCGATGTACCCGTGAGTATTGTGCATGGCAAAATGAAGCCCGATGCTAAGGACTATGAGATGCAGCGCTTCGTCAAAGGAGAGACTAAGATCATGGTGGCCACTACCGTAATTGAAGTAGGGGTGAATGTACCTAACGCCTCGGTAATGGTTATTGAAAATGCGGAAAGATTTGGTCTGGCCCAACTACACCAGTTGCGGGGTCGTGTTGGAAGAGGGGCCGATCAGTCATACTGTATACTTATGAGTAGCTATAAGCTTAGTAAAGAGGCGCGAATAAGGATCGACACCATGGTAAAAACCAACAACGGTTTTGAAATAGCAGACACCGATCTTCAACTTCGTGGCCCCGGTGACCTGATGGGTACACAGCAAAGCGGTGTGCTGGACCTATTGATAGCTGACCTGGGTAAGGACGGGAAGATATTACAGGCTGCCCGTAGTGCTGCGCTGGCCATACTCAATGATGATCCTGAGTTGGAACGGCCTGAAAACAGAAATGTAAGGGCACAGGTCGAATCTATGCGTAAAACCGTGGTTAACTGGAGCAGGATCAGTTAAAAAACATTATTAATATTATCTTTGTGCGCACCAAAAACAGATAAATCAACTATGCGACAAAAAATTGTAGCCGGAAACTGGAAAATGAATAATACCCTGGATGAGGGACTGAAGCTTACTTCAGAAATAATCAACATGATCTCTGATGAAGTACGTGGAGATGTAACTGTTGTACTTGCTCCTTCTTTTGTACATCTGACCAGGGTCAAAAGTCTGATTAAAGATACGAAGAAGGTTCACCTTGCGGCTCAGAATTGCAGTGAACATACTTCAGGAGCATATACAGGAGAGGTTTCTGCCCCAATGCTTGCCTCAGTAGGAGTTGAGTATGTGATCATAGGCCATAGTGAGCGAAGAGAATATTTTAATGAAACTAACGAACAACTGGCACGTAAAGTGGATATAGCTTTGGCCAACGATCTTATACCCATTTTTTGCTGTGGGGAGGCCCTTGAAGTACGTGAGAATGGCCTTTACCATGAGTTTGTGTGTAACCAGGTAAAAGACAGCCTGTTTCATTTGCATGATGATCAATTTTCGAAAGTGGTTATCGCTTATGAACCCATTTGGGCAATTGGCACCGGAAAAACAGCATCTTCTGATCAGGCACAGGAAATGCACGCCACCCTTAGGGAGTATATCGGGGAAAGGTATGGAACTGATATTGCCGAAAAAACACCTATCCTTTATGGCGGTAGCTGCAAACCTGATAATGCTAAAGAACTGTTTGCCTGCAAAGACGTGGACGGAGGCCTCATCGGAGGAGCTTCTTTGAAGTCCAGAGATTTTACCGATATAATTAAATCTTTTTAATCCTGTAGAAATGGGTACTGTAGATTTTATAAGCGTCAGGTTTGCTTGTTCTGAATCTTTTAAGGAAATTATTATAGCCGAGCTGGATGCGCTTGGCTATAATTCTATGATGGAGACGGATGAGGGAGTAGAGGGTTATATCGAAAAAGAAAAATTCGCAGAGCAAGAGGTGGAGGACCTTGTCGACAGATATAAAGATGCTACTACCATTTCATATGAGCTGGAAGAAGTAATAACGCGAAACTGGAACGAAGAGTGGGAAAAAAATTATGACCCAATCATTGTGGACGACCAGTGCCTGGTAAGGGCTACATTTCATCCCTCAGATCAATCATACCCTTATGAGATCATTATCAATCCTAAAATGTCCTTTGGCACAGGCCACCATGCCACCACATATCTGATGCTTAAGACACAAATGGATCTCGACCATAGAGGCAGGCGTGTGCTTGATGCCGGATGTGGTACAGCGATATTGGCCATTATGGCATCTAAACTAGGTGCCAGAGAAGTAATTGCCTATGATATCGATTCATGGAGTATTGAAAATGCCCCCGAAAATGTGGTGCTTAATGGGTGCGAGAATATTGCTGTTTTAGAAGGTACTATTGGTACCCTTGGTTTGCAGGGGCAGTTTGATATTATCCTTGCCAATATCAATAAAAATGTACTTCTCGCGGAACTGGGTGCTTATGTTTCTTATTTATCGCCAGGGGGCACTTTAGTGCTTAGTGGATTTTACGAATCGGACGAGGCCGATTTGATCAAAAAAGCAGAGGAAAATCATCTTCAATTCCTTAACAAGAACAGCCGCAACTATTGGTCGGTGCTCATTTTTGAGAAAAAATAGAAGAAAAACATCATTCCGCCAATTTTTTCGTTTAGGAATGTGTTTACAAGTAATCGTCATTCAATTGGTTTATTCACAATTATTTAGGAATTTCAGGGATTGAACATGCGGATAACCGTTACATATTTATTTTTTCTGTTATGGCTGCTGAGCGTCCCCTTGATTGCTCAAATGAGCAAGTCATATGTCATACCGAGAGACACGGTCAGGGTGATGCTTGCCGATGATCGAGGCAAGAAGGTGTTAGGTGTAGAGGATAACTTTTTAATGGCCTGGGAACAGATCTCACAGGATCAGCAGGATAAAATCCTTACTCAGGTTACTACTTTGCTTAATCGGGGGCATAATAACAAAAAGATCTTTTCTGCATATTTTGGAGCAATAGCCAGTGCTGTAAACATAGAGGGAGCGGATGAACAGAAGAGGCTGGAATATCTTAATGTAACTCAAAAAGTGATCGATGGACATAAGATAGAGGAAACGCTGGCTTACCTGCAAAGGGCAAAAGTCTTTTTTGAACACCGGGCATTGTTTTTTAACAGATCCAATAAAATGCTGGTGTCGGATGACGACTATTTTTTTGAATATGTTGAAAGTGCAGCCCTTATAGAAGCGGAAATAGAAGAATACAATGATGATACTGCTGAGGATGAGTATTTTGATGAATGGGATAAAGAACCCGCGGATGACGATTGGAATACTGAATGGGACGACAAACCGGGAAATGACAAATGGGATGATAATTGGGACGAGGAAACTGTAGATGAAGATCAGCAAATGGTTGAGGCCATCAGGGGTGGGGCATCATTGCCACAAATTCAAGGGCCTGTTATTCAATTCGATAAAGCCACACTGAACTTTGTGACCCCGTATGATTCAGTTTTTCTCCAAAATACTAAAGGTACTTTTTTACTATTGACCAATCAGTTTGTTGGTGAAGGAGGAAAATTTGACTGGACGATGGCCGGCCTTGGCGCAGATTCAGTCTATTGCAATTTGAGTGTATATAGTTTTGCCGTTAATAAGGCGTACCTGCAGGCGGAATCTGCCAAACTTACTTATAAAGGAAAATTAGACGGACCTATTGACGGTGTATTTGAATATCAAGGAGTGAAGCATGATACTACCACGGATGCCAAATACCCACGTTTTTTATCATATTATAGCAATATAAGGGTCAACAATATTGGTGAAGGCCTGATCTATAACGGTGGATTTTCACTGAACGGGAGTAAGATCTACAGTTCATCGCTCTTAGGAGACCTGTCGAAAATAGAAGTACATGATAAATCATCCAAAAAGTTTAAGGCCCGTGCTAAGATTTTCGAGTTTAGTGACTCAACGGTATCTGCTATCCGCGCGGCTGTAGTGATATACCAGGGAAATGATTCCATTTACCATCCGGCAGTACGACTGAACTACGACTATAACAACAAGCGACTTGTCCTTCAGAAGGATAAGGGCGGCTATAGAAATACGCCCTTTACTGCTACCTATTTCAATATAGATTTCACTGCCGATATCATCAGGTGGGATTTAAACAGTGATAGCCTGAATGTGTCTATTCTTGAAGCACGAAGAATGGTGCCTGCCTATTTTGAATCGTCAGATCACTTCAAAGAAGAAGATTATCGATCGTTGGGTGATAAGGTATATCCTTTTAATCCGTTGGCGATGGTAATAGCTTTTTCAAAAAAAGAAAGAGCGGAAGAATTCTATGTGGAAGATCTGGCAAAGCACTACAAAAAGGACATCAATGTGATGAAAGGAGCCATGCTACACCTTTCTCAAAAGGGGTTGGTCGGCTACGACTCCAGGAAAGGCTTTGTTACCGTGAAGGAAAAAGCATTCCATTTCTTCGACTCCAAATTTGGGAAGAAAGATTTTGATGATATAATAATTAAGTCAGTAATACACTATAAGCCGAATGCTACCCTTGATTTTTCCAGACGGGAGATGAAAATACGCGGTGTTGATGCTTTCAAGATCAGCGATTCTTTAAATGTGGTGATCAAACCGGACAGCTCCGAGATAACTTTGCTGCGCGATCGCGATTTTACTTTTAACGGTAAAGTGACAGCCGGTAATTTTGAATATATTGGTCGTGATTTTACTTTTAAATATGATAGCTTCCTTATCTACCTCAATGAAATAGATTCCATCGAATTTTACGTAAAAGATATTAACAGCCGTGGCGGATCCGGCAGGAAAAAGGTAGATAATGCCCTGGTTTCTCCGGATTCACTTATGGTCAGTGATGTATCCAACAATCTTCAGGCATCCTCGGGAACGCTTTTTATCAACAAACCTGATAATAAGTCAGGGAAAGAGAATTTACCCAGGTATCCCAAGTTCGATTCAGGAAAGGGTGCGGTGGTATACTTCGACAGAAGAGATGTATTGGCCGGTGCTTATGACAGGTCTTTTTATTTTATTGTACCGCCCTTTGGTATAGACAGCCTGAGTGGATCAGACCCGGCCACCATTGGCTTTGAGGGCACGTTTGTGTCCAGCGGGATGTTTCCTTCCTTTGAGGAGAAGCTGAAGATCATGCCCGATTACGCGCTTGGCTTCGAACATACCATTCCTTCGGAGGGCTATCAGCTTTATCAGGGAGAGGGCAAGCTTTACAACCAGCTTACTTTGAATAAAAAAGGACTCAGAGCAAATGGCAGGATCGAATTCCTGACCACTACGCTGGAGTCGCAGGATTTTATTTTCTATCCCGACTCTGTTACCACCGTGGGTGATTACGTTGATATGAGGGAAGAAGAATATAATGGTGTGATCTTTCCGCAGGTGTCCGTTAAAAACTACAGCATGAAATGGTTGCCCAAAAAGGACAGCATGTACGTCAGTAATATTGATGATCCTATACACTTCTATCACGAAACGGCATCTTTGGATGGAACTGCTATTATCTCCAACAGTGGGGTGTATGGTATGGGTACGCTCATTACCAGGGGTTCAGAGGCAAAATCTAAAAAGATGACCTTTGAGCATGACAGGTTTTCTGCACGGCATGCTGACTTCGAGTTAAAGTCGGACAATCCCGATAAGCCCGCCCTGGCAGGAAAAGATATACGTCTACGCTTTGACCTGGAAGAGAATTACGCAGACATGAGCCCGGAGGTAGAGGGAGAAGCCGCTATCGAATTTCCGTATGCTCAGTTTAAAACTTCCATTACTCAGGCACGTTGGGATCTCGATGAGCAAAAAGTGACCATGAGAAAGCCGGATGATGTCCCATTAAAGAGCTCATATTTTTATACTACACGTGAGGACCTGGATTCACTGCGGTTTAATGCCACCGAGGCCGTTTACGATATTAATACACTCGAGCTAAAAGTTAGTGGCATTCCATATATTGTTGTTGCCGATGCTAAAATTACACCTGAAAACAATGAGGTACTCATACTTGAAAATTCCAAAATAGGCCGCCTGATCAACACAACTATTGTGATGGATACGTTGTATGAATACCACAGACTTACGGAAGGGGTAATAGATATTAAATCGCGAAATGAATTTACCGGCTATGCTACCTATCAGTTTGTAACGGCTCTTAATGATACGGTGCCTATCAAAATGGAGAATTTCCATTTGGAAAAGATGCTGGTTGCAAACAACCGGAAAAAGGAAGTTTACGAGCAGCATACAGTAGCAAATGGCGCTGTAAGTGAGATGCAGAACCTTCTGATCTCGGCAGGTATGTACTATAAAGGTGACATGACCTTATATGCCCATAAGCCTGCTATGCAGTTGGACGGGTATATTAAGCTTGGCCTTACGGAGCCCGGTTACAATACCTGGATAGCTCATTCCAGTAGTGGAGATCAGCGGCAGGTAATGATTAACTTTGATAATAGTGTAACTGAAGGGGGAAGGCGATTAGAAGCCGGTCTGCATTTCTCTGCTGGCGACAACAGTCTCTACAGTAATTTTATATCAGAAAAATTCACACCTGACGATGATGATTTTTTCGTGCCCTCAGGTGTTCTTTTCTACGACCAGGAGAGTAATGAATATGCTATAGAGGATACCGTAAAAACTGCAGGGCGTAAGCTGTCCGGAAAAGTGTTTAGATACAACCAGGACACTAAGGATATCAAGTTTGAGGGACCTGTCAATTTCATGAGGTCTTCAAAGGACGTAGCCCTTAGGGCCGCCGCATTGGGCACTGGGAATATTGAAAGAAATGAGTTTAATATCAACTCCCTTATTACGGTTAACTTTGCCACCGTTCCCGTTCAGGCCTTTGACATAATGGCATTGGATATCATCGATGTGGTCAACAACCTTGGTGCACCGGAAGCCATTGGCGATCACACCCAACTGCTTTACAAGCTGGCCGAAATAATCGGGGAGAGAGCCGCAAAGGAATATGAGAACCGTTCACTGCAGGAGTATATTTCATTAGGTGAATTTGCCAAGGAGACGGCTGTACCATTAGTGTTTTCAAATGTAGACCTTAAATGGTCTGCGGACCATAAGGCATTCTATAGTGAGGGGAAGCTGGGGCTCTCAAACATAATGAAACATGATATCAACGGTGCTTTCGATGGTTTTATGGAAATAAAAAAGAACGATGGAGGGGGAACAATATTCAATGTTTTCATAAAGGCCTCCCCTGCTTCCTGGTTCTATTTTAGCCTTGAAGATGATCGGTTGCTTGTTTTTTCATCTAATAATAACTTCAATAATCTCATAAGCAAAAGGAGCAATGGTTCCAAGGCAAAGATCGGAGACCTGATTTTTGCACCTGCTGATCAGGCGGAAACATTGAACTTTATTAACCGGTTTCGGTTAGAATATTATGGGATAGATGAATTTTATGATCTCAACTCTGAAATCGAAGAAGCAGAAGACCGGCCAAAAGATGATGGCTTTGGTGGTAAGAAAGAGGATGACGGCTTCGAAGATGACGATGATGGCTTCTGACACTTCACGTAAATTAAAAAATCCCTATATTTGAAGACTAATAGTTCGGTAAGTTATATGCTTACCTATTTTTGGACAAAACATATAATATGGAAATAGCAATAGGAGTAGGAATATTATTAGCTTATTTACTGGGTTCAATACCTACAGCAGTGTGGTTTGGCAAGGCCCTGCACGGAATCGATGTGCGCGAGCATGGCAGTGGTAACCCTGGAGCTACTAATACTTTTCGCGTGCTTGGAAAAAGGGCAGGTACTATTGTTATGCTTGGTGATGTCATCAAAGGGATGGCGGCTACTTCTTTGGCTGTCATTTTGATGAATATGGAGTTTATAGAAGAGCAAAACCTGGTGACCTTTAAATTGATAATGGGTGTGGTGGCGGTTACCGGACATATATTTTCTGTTTTCATAAACTTTAAAGGAGGTAAGGGCGTAGCTACGCTTTTAGGAATGATGATCGCTATCCATTATGAAGTTGCCCTGCTTTGTATTGTTGTTTTCCTGATCACATTGATCGTATCGAAATATGTTTCCCTGGCTTCTATTATCGGAGCATTATCTTTTCCCGCACTACTACTCTTAGTGCCCAGATTTAAAACAAACGAGCCGCTGCTTGTGATATTCGGATTTTTCCTGTTCGTGGTTATCGTTTGGACCCACCATAAAAACATAAGAAGAATGATGGAGGGAGAGGAGAATAAAACTTATTTGCTCAAATCGAAGAAGGATTAGAGTTAAGGGCATTCGGTGTTCGGCTAATAATATCTGCCAGATGCTTTATTGATTGCCTACCGCCTTCTGCCAACTATCGTGGGGCACGAAGAATCTTACTAAGTTCAAGGAGACTTTAACAGCTTGGGAAGTTCCTTCCTCCGTACCAATGACAAGTTTTGCAATGCCTGCGATGACAAATCACAAACTCGTCACGTGAAAAAATGGGCTCAACAGTGTGATTTATGACATGTACGTGTGGCGTGAAATTCTTAACGCCATTTTCTCAAGGCCGTTCTGAAGCTATGTTATTGTCTACAAAATCAACTCAAAGTTGTTGGTTTCCTGCCAATGACAAGTTATCATTACATGATCCCGGACGTAACAAAGTGAAGATCCGGGATCTCCTCGCTACTGGCTGTGACTGAACTTCAGCCCCCGCCAACGGATCTGGGGGTCCTGAATATTTTCTCCGTTGCTCTACAAAAATTTTTAGGATGACGTGGTGGTTTATGATTTCTGTTGCTCCTCTTCTTCCTCTGTGGTTAATGATGGCATAATGTCATTATCCACAATATCAACTCAAAGTTTCAAGTTAACGTAATAACATTGGTGGGTTTCCCTGATGCCCTTCCCGATGACCACTCATCGCTGCTGAACGGCACTTTATGTATTTTATACCAACTCAAAAGGCAGAAATTGCGTATTTGTTCTTAATCATCAGAACCCACAGACCTATTCATTCACCATTAACTATTTAACCATGAGATCAAAACGATTATCAATTATTTTGACCTTGATAAGTGGGTTGATGCTATTTGGCACCAGCTTGTGGGCTCAAGGTGTTACTTTGCCGCAATCCAGCGCGGCAGCAGAGGTAAGACAACGTGTCGGTATTGCAGATGTTACCGTTAACTATTCACGCCCTGATGTGGTAAGCCCTCAGGGACAGGACCGAACAGGGCAAATATGGGGAGGCCTGGTGCCTTATGGCTATAATAACCTGGGTTTTGGCACTTCGCAGGCAGCTCCCTGGAGAGCAGGCGCCAACGAAAATACAACCATAGAGCTTAGCCATGATGCTACAATAGAGGGCAAAGCTCTTCAGGCCGGAACTTACGGTTTGCATATGGCAGTTGCAGAGGAGGGTAATGTAACCGTTATCTTTTCAAGAAATAATACTGCTTGGGGAAGTTATTTCTATGATGAAAAAGATGATGCCTTAAGAGTAAATGTCAAGTGGCAGGATAACGAACAGACCCCATTACTCACTTACAATTTTGTGGATGTGGGTGACAAGCAGGCTACGCTTGTACTGGACTGGGAGAAAAAGCGTATTCCTGTTAAAATTGAATTTAACACACCAGAGTTGGTGTATAACAACTTAAAGAAGGAGTTGCAGGGCGCACAAGGCTTTATATTACAAAACTGGATGTCAGCCGCCAATTATCTGGCTCAGAATAAAATTCACCTTGAAGATGCATTAGCCTGGGCCAATAATGCTATAGAGGGACAATTTTTTAGTCAAAAGAACTTTCAGACGATGCAAGTTAAGGCAAGAGTATTAACTGCTATGGGCAACACTGCCGAAGCTGACAAAGTAATGAATGAAGCGCTCGAAGATCCTGCTGCTGGCATCGCGGATTACTATAACTACGGCAGGCAGCTAATCGGCCAGGATAAAGGTGCAGAGGCGCTGGAAGTATTTAAAAAAGCAAATAAAAAGTGGCCTGATCACTGGCTGGCGCCCCACGGTCTTGCGCGCGGATACTCAGCTACTGGTGATTATGCCAAGGCTCTGAAATATGAGGAGCAGGCCTACACAAAAGCACCTGATGGAAGCAAGCAGTTTATCGATGGCTACCTCAAGACTTTGAAGGAAGGGAAGGATTTTAATTAGTGTTTGTAAGAAAACTTTAAGTGGCTTTAAGAAAACGTTAAGGTCAAGGCTTGTGAAGCGCCAAAAAGCGGAGCGTACCGGGGTACGTGAGCATTTTTGGGACGAGCATAACGCAGACATTGACGTTTTTTTTTAGAGACACTAATTAATTAACGTGAGTTCGATATAGTAGAACCGATTAAATTGTATTCGTATACAAAACAAACCTAAAAAACCTCTTCTAAGGGCCATTCTGCCTGTCCCGACCTTGCCTAGCCTGCCTCGGGGAGGCACGGAGGATCTTACTAAGTTCAAGGATACCATTAACAACTTAGGAAGATCCACGTCAGGATGACCGCCTATTTTCAGGCATATTATATCGAAAGAAGCTGTCTCATCGACCTCCCTCTCGTGAGACAGCTTCTTTACTAATCTGGTATGTTATAAAATATTTTCACCTGATCGTAATCCGAGTAGTCAACGGCTGCCACTTTCCCCCCTGTCAGGTTACTGCCCGGCACAAGTACATATCTAAATTGATAATTATTTCTAATGGCTGCCAACTGTGAAGCATTGGTGCTATAAGCTCCCAGGTAGATGGTATATGTTATGGATTGATAGTATTTCTGAAAGAGGGGAATGAAGTCTACGTCTGAGGGTTCGTAGTGCAGCGGCATTACTAAGGATGAGGTTGCAGAGCTTCTGTAGTAAATGAAAATAATACCCCGGTCAACTACATCGGCTGTCATGTTTTCATCTACGTGGTACCATATGTAATAATTGGATCCGCTTTCGTACCACTCTGGTTTGATCCAGTTAGAATATATTACATTGGCGTTTCCCGGATCGCCTTTGTCGCCCTTATCTCCTGTTTCACCTTGTGACCCTTGTTCACCCTGGGGTCCCTGAGGGCCGGGATCTCCATCTTCACCACAACCGGAAAAAGATAATAAAAGCACAACCAGAAGCCACTTTAATTTTAATTTAGTACATTTCATTGTAAGCATTTTTTCAGCTTAGTGCATACAATGAGCAACAGGTTACCGGTTGTGGTTTACAAATTATTTTGACGGATCATTTGCAAAATATCATCAATATGCTCACGATTATTTGACAATCGCGGCACTTTATTCTGCCCGCCAAGCTTACCCCTTTTCTTCATCCAGCGATAAAATGTGCCCTCTGTCACACTATGAACAACAGGAGGAAGTAGCGCCATATCCTGGTAGCGTTTGGCATCATAATCAGAGTTCACCTTCCGAAGCGTTTCATCAAGCAAATGCTTAAATTTCTCCAGATCATCGGGTTGTTGTTTAAATTCGATGATCCACTCGTGGCCTCCTTTTGAACCCTCGTCAAAATAGATAGGTGCAGCCGTGAAGTTGTCAAGGATAGCCCCTGTTTCTTTGCAGGCGGTGGTAATCGCAGTTTCGGCATTTTCTATAATCACTTCTTCTCCGAAAGCATTGATGAAATGCTTTGTACGTCCCGAGATCTTTATTCTGTAGGGGTTAACACTGGTGAATTTAATAGTGTCGCCAATATTATACCTCCAAAGGCCGGCATTGGTAGTAATAAGCATGGCATAATTCTTACCCACTTCTACCTCCTCAAGAGATAGCGTTATCGGTTCTTTTTTACCTATCTCATCAAATGGTATGAACTCATAGAAAATACCATAGTCCAGCATTAATAACAACTCGGTAGAATCCCTTTGATCCTGAATACCGAAGAAACCCTCTGAAGCGTTGTATGTTTCGCAGTAGTTCATTTTTTCATTCGGGATCAGCTTCTTGAAAAGCTCCCTGTAAGGATCAAATGCTACTGCTCCATGAAAAAACACCTCAAGATCCGGCCATACTTCGAGTATATTGTCTTTACCGGTCAACTCCATTACCTTTTGAATGAGAAGAATGGTCCAGGTCGGGACCCCGACCAGGTTAGTCACATTTTCTTGCGAGGTGATCTTTGCCATTTTTTCAATTTTCTCCTCCCACTTATCCATCAGCGCCACATCCAGCTTGGGTGTTCTGATAAGCTGCGCCCAAAGCGGAAGGTTTTGCATGATCACCGCTGACACATCTCCGTAGTAGGAGTTGGCATTGGGGTCATATTCATTAATTTGATGGCTTCCGCCAATAGTCAAACCTTTGCCGGTAAACATCCGCGTATCGGGATAATTATTTACATATATGGAAATAAGATCTTTGCCTCCTTTGAAATGACAGTCTTCCAGAGCCTCTGGAGATACGGGAATAAATTTGCTTCTGGCATTCGTGGTTCCCGATGATTTGGCAAACCAGGTGATCTCAGTAGGCCAGAGTACATTCTGCTCCCCCCTCATCAGGCGCTGAATATAGGGGAATATATCTTCATAAGCGTGAACGGGTACACGTTCTGTGTACTCTTTATAACTGGTAATATCTCTGAAGCCATATTTTTTACCAAACTCCGTATTTTTGGCTTCTCCCAGCAGTTTTCTAAATAGCTCATGCTGTACATCATGAGGGTATTTTATAAAAAGCTCGATATCATGTATCCGCTTCTTCATCACCCAGGTCACTATCGAATTTATTATATCCACCGCAGCTAGTTTTGATCTCAACCTTGAAGATATAAAATATTAAAAAGCTAAAAGTGAGAGATGGTTTAAATTTTTCTTTTCAACTGAAAATGTTGACCCAGGTAAACTCTCCTCACCTGCTCGTCAGCAGCAAGTTCTTCCGCTGACCCTGCTTTTAGGAGGCGTCCTTCAAACATAAGATAAGCTCTGTCTGTGATGGATAGGGTTTCGTTTACGTTGTGGTCGGTGATGAGGATGCCTATATTCTTTTGTTTTAGCTTGGCAACTATTGTTTGTATCTCTTCCACGGCTATTGGGTCAACACCAGCAAAAGGCTCATCAAGTAGTACAAAATGAGGATCTACTGCCAGTGCTCGCGCAATTTCCGTACGTCTTCTCTCTCCCCCCGATAGTACCATTCCTAAATTTTTGCGTACATGTGTAAGGCTAAACTCTTCAAGCAGCGATTCACATTTTTCTTTCTGGTCCTTTTTAGGCATATTCCGCATTTCAAGTACCGCCATGATATTTTCTTCAACGGATAACTTTCGAAATACGGAAGCTTCCTGTGCCAGGTATCCTATTCCTCTTTTTGCCCGTCTGTACATAGGAAGATCAGTAATGTTTTCATCATCAAGAAATATTACCCCTTCATTGGGTTTTATCAGGCCCACGATCATGTAGAAAGTTGTGGTTTTTCCGGCACCATTGGGGCCAAGCAGACCTACGATCTCACCTTGCTCTACTTTGACGGAGACATCATTAACAACAGTACGTTTTTTATATTTCTTAATGAGGTTATCAGCGCGTAATATCATAGGTGGCAAAAATAACTATTCGAACTTTATATCTTTTATATTTAACTGAATTGACTGATGGCCCATGTAGTTGTTTTCTTCAATTGAGAATGCAATTTTGAACTTTTCGCCATTCGCTATCCTGCTTGCATGCTCAGCCATATTGAAAGCAATTACTTCCAGTTTCCGGTCATCCTGCACAGCAGTAAATTTTAAATGTTTGTCTTTGATGACCCTCAAAGAACTTGCCAGTTTTACATCTTCAGCAATAAAAATGGGAGACAGGTTCTCTGGCCCGAAGGGAGCCATCTGGCTTATCACATTAAAGAATTTTTTGGTTACCTGATTGAAAGTAATGGGAGTATCTATATCGACCACTGGAACCAGGAGCTCTTCGGGTATTGAATTAGCTACCACTTCTTCAAATTTTCTCTGGAATGCTGCTACTTTCTCCAGCTCGAGTGTAAGTCCGGCTGCATACATGTGGCCTCCAAACTGTACCAGCAGTTCACTGCAACTGGCTATGGCATTATATACATCAAAACCCGGAACCGACCTCGCTGAGCCTGTGGCGCGATTGTTTGACATGGTAAGGATAATCGTGGGGCGATGATAGCGCTCAATACATCGCGAGGCAACGATACCAATTACTCCTTTATGCCAGCTATCCTTAAAGAGTACTGTGGTTTTGGCCATCTTCAGCGTTTCATCTTCCTCTATCATTGCCAATGCCTCCTCAGTGATGGACGCGTCAAAATCTCTGCGCTTCTCATTTTTGATATTGAGTTGCTCCGCGTAGTGATAGGCCTCTTCTTCCGAGGCAGCCAGCAGCAGATGCACGGCAGTTTTGGCATGTGCTATCCTTCCTGCTGCGTTTATGCGGGGAGCCATTCCAAACACAATACCTGTAATATTTATCTTTTGAGTAATGCCCGAGAGACTCATCAATGCCTTTAAGCCAGGCCTGGCGCATTCTTTCAACTGTCTGATGCCATAATGTGCCAGCACCCTGTTTTCTCCTGTAATGGGCACAATATCGGAAGCGATGCTTACCACTACCAGGTCAAGGAAGGAATTGGGGTCAGGGTGCCAGCCGGGATTTCTGCTAACCAGGGCTTGCATGAGCTTAAAGCCAATGCCGCATCCGGGCAGCTCCTTATACGGATAAGGGCAGTCATCCCTCTTCGGGTCGAGTACAGCAATGGCCGGTGGTAGCTCTTCACCGGGCCGGTGGTGGTCGCAAATAATAAAGTCAATACCATAGGAGGCGGCTTTTTCTACCAGTTTGGATGATTTGATACCACAATCCAAAGAAATAATCAATGAGAAGCCGTAGGTTTTGGCCCATTCTATGCCTGCTTCAGAAACACCATACCCTTCCTTATAGCGATCGGGGATGTAAAAATCACAATTGCGGTAAAAGGAATCAAGAAATCCATAGAAAAGCGCAACGGAGGTTGTTCCGTCAACATCATAATCACCATAAACAAGTATTTTTTCGTTGTTGGCAATTGCTTCTTCTATTCTTTTCACTGCCACGTCCATATCTTTCATTAAAAAGGGGTCATGGAGCATATCCAGGGTAGGCCTGAAGAAGCTTTTGGCAGAATGATAGTCAGTTATGCCACGTTGGACAAGAATGGTGGCGATAGGGGCGCTTACATTGATAGCTTTAGAAAGAGAATCCGTGATATTCTCATCTGGTTTGTCCTTGAGTACCCACCTTTTATCTACCATGCGCCAGGAATTGACATAAAAAAGGAAGCTGCCTCAAAATGCAATTAAATTGTAATGCTATAAGCATCACAAGATGAATGGCCAAAGACTTGGCTATTTGAGACAGCCTCCGTTGAGAAATTTGTTTTTATTCGGAATCAGCCGGAGCGTCTTCTGCTATCACTCCTTCGAGTACGTCTTTAATAGGCACACGGTTACCATCTTTGTAAGGCACGATCCATGCGTCCTTAACACCCATTTCTCTTAAATATTTTTTGAAAGTATCTGCTTCCCAATAGTCACGGAATTGCCCAAGGGTGATCTTTTGCATCCCGTCTTCATTCTCACCGCTAAAGTTTTCATTGTTTTCAAAGTATTTGGAAAGGTCTTTATTTCTAAATGCACCTATCTGTACTTTAAATACAACGCCATCGATCATCTGTCCTCCGCCTGAAGTGGGTTCTGAGGGCCTGGATTTTAGCTCTCTTACTTCAGCTCTGGCAGCGGAAAGATCGCTCCTTAGCTTTGCCAGGTCGTCCTGAAGCTCGCTAACTTTGGCATCCTTGTCACTCATTTTTGATTGGATAGCGGTGTTTTCGCTTTTTAATTTGCTCACCTGGCCTTGAAGTTCTTGGTTTTCTTCTACCAATTGCTTCATTTGCTCAGGGTTTTTGGAATATTCTTTGGCTTTTTTCTTCCATTCCTTTTTCTCAGCTTTTGAAAGCTGGGCGAGTGACTCTACCGAAAAAGTAGCCACAAAGGCAAGCACGAGTATCACGGTTAGTTTTTTCATTATGCTGTATTTTGTAAAAATTTGTTGAAAATATACTCAATTTAACTAAAAATTAAAAAAATTACTTCTTTAAGCTGCCAACCATGTCTTCGGGTTTTACCCATTGATCAAATTCCTGTTCCGTTAAAAAGCCGGATTTTATGGCCTCTTCTTTTAGTGTAGTACCATTTTCATGTGCAGATTTAGCAATTTTTGCGGCTTTTTCATAGCCAATATGAGTATTTAATGCAGTCACCAGCATCAAACTGTTATTCAGGTGCTGCTCAATATTTTTATAATTAGGCTCTATGCCTATAGCACAATTTTCTTCAAAAGATACGCACGCATCACCAATTAGCCTTGCCGATTGCAGGAAATTATAAGCCATAACCGGCTTAAATACATTCAGTTCATAGTGTCCCTGAGCGCCACCAACAGTGATAGCCATATCGTTGCCCATTACCTGGGCACATACCATAGTCAGCGCTTCGCTCTGTGTTGGGTTCACTTTACCCGGCATGATGGACGAACCAGGCTCATTAGCCGGAATGTTGATCTCACCAATACCAGATCTCGGACCAGAGGCAAGCATGCGAATATCATTTGCTATTTTGTTCAATGAAACAGCCAGTTGCTTCAGAGCGCCATGAGATTCTACAATGGCATCATGAGCTGCCAGGGCCTCAAATTTATTGTCTGCACTCTTAAAAGGAAGTCCGGTAAACTCGGCAATCTTTTTAGCTACCAACTCAGCATAGCCTTCAGGAGTGTTGATGCCGGTACCAACAGCAGTGCCACCTAATGCCAGTTCCGAAAGGTGATCCAGTGTATTCTTTAGTGCCTTCAGTCCGTGGTCGAGTTGAGAAACATACCCTGAAAACTCTTGTCCAAGGGTAAGAGGTGTGGCATCCATCAGGTGTGTTCTGCCTATTTTTACCACATTCATATACTCCTCTGATTTCTTTTTCAGCGTATCGCGCAGCTTCTCTACCCCGGGAATCGTTCTCTCTACCACCATTTTATAACAAGCTATGTGCATACCTGTAGGGAAAGTGTCATTGGAAGACTGCGACTTGTTTACATCGTCATTGGGGTGGATAACAGATTTTCCTTCACCTAATTTATTGCCGGCCAATACATGCGCGCGATTGGCAATTACCTCATTGGTATTCATGTTAGACTGTGTACCTGAGCCTGTTTGCCAGATCACGAGTGGAAACTGATCATCATGCTTGCCTTCCAGGATCTCATCACATACGCTGGAGATCAGATCTCTTTTTTCTTCAGCCAGCACACCCAAAGCATGATTAGCATGTGCTGCGGCCTTTTTCAGGTAAGCAAAGCCATAGATAATTTCCAGCGGCATGCTGGCTTCCTCACCGATCTTAAAGTTGTTTCTCGAACGTTCTGTCTGAGCGCCCCAATATTTATCCGCGGGTACCTTTACTTCGCCCATAGTGTCTTTTTCTATTCTGAATTCCATGTTGGTCTGGCATTTTGTGATTTTCCCGGCAAATTTAGGAAAAGTTCCGAGTTCTTAACTCCCACTTTATAGTTTTTGGAAACGCAAAACCAAAGCCTCCAATACTAATAAACTAAGAACGAAGAAATTGAGAACGGTGAACGACAAACGGTGAACTGAGAACTGCTTAACCCATCTCCTTTCGGCATTCACCGGTAACCCTTCGGTACTTGCCGATTATCACCAACTTAGCTGTCCGTAACACAGTATAATTGTATATAAATTAAAACGACAAAATCATGAGCGAGCATCACACAAATCACTCCAACGACAAAAGATTATGGTTAGGAGTTATCCTCGTAGCCATAGGTGGCGTATGGTTGTTAGACAACCTGAATATCATTCCGTATTATATCCCTCACTATTTCTTCTCCTGGAAGACGTTCCTGATCGTGCTCGGTCTTTATTTCACATTGGGTAGAAACAGATCTGAGGCAGGTATAATCATGATAGCAGTAGGAACGATTTTCCTTCTTCAGGACATTGGCCTGTTCTATGTCCGAAATATCTGGCACATCTTCTGGCCTGCCATTATTATTGTAATAGGTATTTCGCTGATCATGCGAAGGTCAGGCTTTGGAAGGGAGCATAGTTCTGACGAAAAAAAAAATAGTTTAGATTATATTGATGATTTTGCCATAATAGGTGGCAGAGACCGGAAGGTTGATTCTCAGAATTTCAAGGGAGGCAAAATAACAGCCATGTTCGGCGGCTCAGAAATAGACCTTCGTGGAGCACAGTTGGCGGAAGGGGTAAATGTGATCGACCTTTTCGTAGTTTTCGGTGGATCTGTGATCATAGTGCCTCCCGATTGGAATGTTAAGGTTGAAGTAACGTCTATTTTGGGCGGATTCAGTGATAAGCGATCTTCGGCACTTAAAGTTGTTCCAAACTCAGACAAGGTGCTGGTTGTGAAAGGTTTCGTGATGTTTGGAGGTGGAGAAGTAAAATATAAGGTATAAAAATTTCGTTTTCCATTGCATGAAATGATCATAAACTTTATTCATCCAAATAATACCAATCCAGGATGAATAAAGTTTATGGCGAATTCAATACTTACGTGTCGGAATGCACTACAGCATGTAAGGGCATGTGACAGTTGAAAACAAAAAATATACACAGGAAATGTTTAACGGGACTGTCTCAAAAGTCAGTCGTCATTCCAAACTTGATTTGGAATCCCCCTGGAAATGAGCAGAACCTAACCCGGGGGTCACAAGGAGACGTTTGAGGACGTTCAGGTTACGTAAAAATCCCGATTTTAGAAGTATGAAACATCCTTTTGCTGGTAAAGCATTATATTTTTATGTTGCCATTTGGATAGCAGTTATTATTATACATGTGGCAGCCTTACATCTTTACTTCGGCTTCGACTGGGACCTGGCGCTTTCTGATGCTGTTATACACAACTGTCTCATCATGGGTATAGGCTTGAGCTATTGGTATGTGGTCCAGTATATTTCTCCAAGTCATCAAGGTACCGCAGGAAGTATCATCAGCCAGGTGGTAGGTATACTCATCACAAGTTCAATAGTATCATTTGGAGCCCGTGCCATTCTAAAAGCGCTGTATTCGGGTGATGGGGCTTATATGGCCTTTCTCACCGACGGGTTTCCCTGGCGAATTGTACAAAGCACATTTGCCCTTGCTTTGGTTGTAGTGATCTATTACCTGCTCAAATATACCCACAACTTGAAAGAGCGGGAGCGGGAAGAATTACAGCTTCAGGATATGCTGAAACATGCCGAACTTGAGATGCTCAAGTTCCAGATCAATCCACATTTTATTTTTAACAGTCTCAATTCCATCAGCTCGCTTACTATCATTGATGCCGACAAGGCCCGGGATATGGTCATCAAGCTCTCGGATTTTCTAAGGTCGTCACTGGGGAGTAAGAATGTTGACAAACATACACTGGAAGAAGAACTTGATCAGATGAACCTTTACCTGGAGATCGAGAAGGTGAGGTTTGGCGAACGGCTGCTGGCGGTTAACGAAATAGATCAGAAGTGCCTTTCCATGACCCTGCCTAACATGATCCTGCAGCCATTGTATGAAAATGCTATTAAATATGGTATTTATGAACAGTTGGACGATGTGAAAGTGAGTACCAGGTGTGTTTGTGAAAACAGATTTTTAAAAATATCCATTTCAAATAACTATGACTCAGAGGCAATAGTCCAAAAAGGAAAAGGGATCGGGTTGAAGAATGTCAGCAACAGACTTGAGCTGATCTATGGTATCTCGGGTCTGATGACCATAGAAAAGAACAGAACCATTTTTACTGTACATTTGCTCATACCTCAACAAACAGAAGATCATGATCACAGCAGTAGTAATTGATGATGAAAAGCTTGCACGGGACATTGTAAGGTCATACCTGAAAGCTTTCCCTCAAATTGAGATAGTTGGAGAATGCGCCAATGGTTTTGAGGGAGTAAAAACTATCAGCGAACTGCAGCCGGATCTTATTTTTTTGGATGTTCAGATGCCTAAGTTAACCGGTTTCGAGATGCTGGAGCTTTTGGATCATATACCGGTTATCATTTTTAGTACTGCTTTCGATCAGTATGCAATAAAGGCATTTGAAAAAAGTGCTGCGGATTATTTGCTGAAGCCATATTCGCAGATACGGTTTAACGAAGCGGTAGAAAAAGCGTTGAGCAAATTAGATGCACAACATGTTCATGGCTTAAAAGATATACGGCAGACCCGGGAACAATACGCTGAGACCCTGGATCGTGTGGTGGTGAGGGTAGGACATAAAATTATTATTATTCCCCTGGATAAAATAGAATATATCGAGGCACAAGACGATTATGTGGCGATCTATAGCGAAGGGAAAAAACACCTCAAGCAGCTTACCATGAAATATCTGGAGACTTCGCTACCGAAAGATGGCTTTACGCGCGTTCATAGATCCTTTATTGTGAATATCAATCAGATCGACAGGCTGGAAGCATACTCCAAGGATGCTTTCGTTGCGGTTTTAAAAAATGCCCGGACAGTACCTGTCAGCAGGAGTGGTTATACGCTATTAAAAGAGGTCCTCCATTTTTAGAAGCAGCAAAAACCCGTTAAAACTTACATCGTCAGTTATTGATGCCTTTCCGAATTGGTTTTGGATTGAAAAATATCGAATTTTTCGAAACAGGGCTTTTGTCCCTGAAAATCAATTTTCTAACAAACCTAAACCAAAAACCAATGACCAACTACAGAATGTTGTTTATCCTGTTGGGCTTTTTGCTCATCAGGTGTTCAGATGACCCTAATGAAATAGCAGAACCTCTTAAAGATCAAAAGGATCAACTGATTCCCAAGGATCAAATCGATGATCTTATCATTAACTCCCTGAAAGCTACCAATGAATTTCACTGGGAGCAGGTATCCGACCAGGTATTGTGGAGTGCTCTGATGCACAGCGATAGCTCCCTTGTAGTCGGATATAAACCTGACGGGGAAGGGGATATCAATTCCAGAATGGCTACTATTGACATCAACCAAAAGGCCTGGGTACAGGCAAAAAATAATGTAGTAGAAGAAGCCCTACAGGTGATAAACCAAAGCAATGCACGCCAGCTTAATGCTGATGATATAGTGCTAAAGGCGCATGAAGTACTGCCTCAGGTAGAGATGAAGATTGAAGACATTGCGGTGATTTCGCGCCTGCGCAGCATGCCTAACATCAGGTATTTAGAGCCACTCACTTACGAGCTCGATTCACGGCAGACTGACAATGGTCGCGAAACCAGTGAAAAAGGATGTTCTAATGATCCGGATTACGGCATTCCGACAGGTGATTATGTGAATGTAGCTCCTAATGCCAAAGTTTCATGGAATTATAACTACATGAATATCCCTCAGGCATGGAACCACTCAACCGGAAGTGGTATCGGTGTAGGTCTGATCGACACAGGGGTATCTCCCGACCAGCTTAAGCTCAACGGAGAGTTTAATTCAGGTTACTCAAGCGGACGCACCGTCTCGAAGCATGGCTTCTTTGTCAGCTCCTGGTGGTGGTGGGCATCCCCCGATGGACCTAACGATCAGTGCGGACATGGTACAGCAATGGCAGGAGCTATTGCAGCTCCAAGAAGCAATACAGGAACGTCAGTCGGTGTGGCCTACAACTCCAATCTGATAGCAGTGAGAGGTACTGGCGATGTGGTAATAAATTCCGGAAATGAAAAGACTGGGGTTTCCGATGCTCTGGTATTCCTGGGCAACAGATCGGATGTGAAGATTATCAGCATGTCGATAGGCGATGTATTTAGCAGCTCTAATGTGGCCGATGCCATACGCTATGCCCATGGTAAAGGCAAACTGATCTTTGCAGCCGCCGGAACCTCGACTTCATGGACTAATTGGTATGGAGTAATATTCCCGGCTAACATGAATGAGACAGTAGCCGTTACCGGTATTAAAGAAGGCAACGGGTATACACGCTGTGACATCTGTCATTCAGGAAGTAAGGTAGACTTTACCATTGTAATGGAGAGGGCCAATACCAACAAGCATCCTCTATCGCTGGCAATGAGTGGCAACACGCCATCAACAGTTGGAGGCTCTTCCGTGGCTACTGCCACCGCTGCAGGTATTGCAGCCCTGGTATGGTCCAAAAACCCAGGCTGGACGCGCGATCAGGTGCTAAATAAAATGAAGCAAACCGCTGATCTCTACCCTAGCAGGAGTTCAGAGTTTGGATGGGGGACCCTGGATGCCCTGGCAGCAGTGCAATAATTTAGAATAATTTTATTGTAACCGGTGCCTTTGTGGTTTTACCGCAAATGGCTACGAAGGTACCGGGAGCAATAAGCTTAAGATTCAAGGTCTAAGGCAGAGGCAGTAGGCAAAATAGGGTTCTGAGTATTTAGTCGTGAGTATTGAGTATTAAGTTACGAATGCTTCTTTCTAAGGGGTGTAGTTCGAGTGATCAGTAAACGGTGATCGGTAATAGGTGTAGCGTACATGCTTCTCATCGGATGAGTGTCTTCTCAAAGCATGTTGCATCCGATGAATGATGTGGCAGTCGAAAGACCGAAGTCGGAAGCATCGGCAACGTGAAAACCAACAACATCAAACTTCAAACAGGAACAGGAAACCTCAAACTCTAAACATCAAACACGAAACAGATCACCAGTAAGCTTATTATAAAAATCCCAAACCACAATCCCGACACTTACCGAGATATTGAGCGAGTGCTTGGTTCCATACTGAGGGATCTCTATGCAGATATCAGAATTTTGTACCACCTTTTCATCCACACCAAAAACCTCATTTCCGAATACCAGACAATATTTTTTTCCTTTTTCGGGTATAAACTTATCGAGCATTACGCTCTTATCCACCTGTTCGATCGAAATGATCTCATAGCCACGACTTTTTAGCTCCAAAACAAAGGTAGCAGGATCTTCCACGTGCTCCCATTCTACTGATTCCGTAGCGCCCAGAGCTGTTTTTGTAATATCACGATGAGGAGGCGTGCCCGTAATGCCACCCAGGTAAAGTTTCTCTATCAAAAAAGCGTCAGCGGTACGAAAGGCAGAGCCAACATTGTTGAGGCTGCGCACGTTGTCTAGCAATATACTTACAGGCAGTTTTTCGCTTTTTTTAAATTCCTCCACCGTTTTACGTTCCAGTTCCTCATTATCGAGCTTTCGCATCATAAAAAATTTTTGTTACTTTACCTCAGACTAGCAAATAGCCTCTGAAATTTACAAATCTAACATTTAGCCCTCAATACACTCCTGAGCACAGACCTGGAATTGTATTGTCCTGAATTCACATGAAGCTCATCAAGAGTTGCTTTCAAATTATTTCAAGACAATTTAAATTCTACATCAATGTTAGTAATCGAAACCGAACGATTAAAGTTAATACCATTAAAGTTTTGAACAACTCCAACTGCTCAGGCAAGGCCGGCCGCTTCTGGAGGCATCATTGGGGCTAAGGCGATCCGCCATGGAAGTGGATGACGTGTTTATGGCAGAAATGGAAGAAGCTATGGGCTTTTGGCTGGAGGGCGCCCGCAGGTATCCTGAGCAGTACGCCTGGTTTACCAATTGGGAGATTGTTCTAAAGGCGGAAAATATGACGGTTGGAGGCATAGGCCTCACTGGCTTACCGGATGAACATGGAGAAGTGATGACCGGGTATTTCATCGATAAGAAGTACCACAGCCAAGGGCTGGCTTCGGAAGCACTGGCCGCACTGGTGAACTGGGTGTTTTCACATCCCGGAGCTGAAGCCATACGGGCAGACACACCCGTGGATAATATTTCATCGCAGCGGGTCCTGGATAAGAACCGGTTTGTAAAAATCGGTGAGCATGACAGGTGTTTTCAGTGGAAGCGATCTAAGTAGGAATCTCAACCACAGAGGAAGCAGAGGTTTCGCAGAGAGAAGCGGAGATTATTACTTCACGCTGTTCGGTTAATCTCTGTTCCCTCAGCGCCAAAAAAAATTGCTAATAGCTTTAAAATAATTAATCTTTGTGACTGTAATTATCTTACGATGGCTAAAACAAAGGATGCTAAGGAAACACCGTTAATGAAGCAGTACAATGCTATTAAAGCAAAGTACCCGGGGGCGTTGTTGCTGTTTAGAGTGGGTGATTTCTACGAAACCTTTGGCGAGGATGCCATAAAGGCCAGTAAAGTACTCGATATCGTACTTACTAAGAGGGCCAATGGCGCTGCCTCCCACATTGAGCTGGCAGGATTCCCGCATCATTCGTTGGATAATTACTTGCCCAAGTTGGTGAGAGCAGGCAACCGCGTAGCTATCTGCGATCAATTGGAAGATCCGAAATCGGTGAAAGGTATTGTCAAAAGAGGAGTTACCGAGCTAGTGACACCGGGGTTATCTTTTAATGACAATGTACTTGAAAAAAAGGCCAACAACTTCCTTGCCTCCGTTCATTTTAATAAAGAAAAAGCAGGTGTAGCATTTCTCGATGTCTCCACAGGTGAGTTTATGGCCGCCCAGGGATCTGCCGACTATATTTCCAAGCTCTTTCAGGGTTTTAATCCTTCCGAGGTGATCTATTGTAAGGCAGCAAAAGAGCAGCTCAGGAATCTGTTTCAGGACGATTACAATGTTTTTGCACTTGATGAATGGATATACAGTTTCGATTTTGGCTATGAAAAACTGACCAGCCACTTCCAGACAGCCACTTTAAAAGGCTATGGAATAGAGGGTATGGATGATGCCATTATTGCTGCAGGGGCCATACTTCATTACCTCGAGGAAACGGAGCATCGTGAGGTGAAACATATCTCTTCCATCTCAAGGATTGACGAGGACCGATATGTGTGGCTCGATAAGTTCACCATCCGCAACCTGGAGTTAATATATCCTCAGCACGATGGGGGTGTACCGCTTATTGATGTCCTGGATTGCACCGTAACACCTATGGGGTCACGGCTTTTAAAAAAATGGATGGTACTTCCGCTGAAAGAAATCACGGCTATTAACCAACGACTTAAGACCGTAAAAGGTTTTTATGAAAATCAGGAGTTGTTGGATGATATACAACAAAACCTGAAGCAAATAGGCGACCTGGAAAGGTTGATCTCCAAAGTAGCAGTAGGCAGGATCAATCCGCGTGAGATGAATCAGCTTAAAAAAGCGCTTCAGAATACTGCACCTATCAAGCAAACACTGCAGGCAAGCAGCTTTGAAGAGCTGAAGAAACTTGCTGACCAGATCAACCCCTGTGAATTTTTACTTGAGAAGATCAACAAAGAGCTTAAAGAAGAGGTGCCTCTCACTGCCAATGTAGGTGGCCTGATCAGAGATGGTGTGAATGAGGAGTTAGATGAACTGAGAAAAATAGCTTACTCAGGTAAAGATTACCTCATTCAGATACAAAAACGTGAAGTCGAGCGTACGGGAATACCTTCACTAAAGATCGCTTACAATAAAGTCTTTGGCTATTACCTGGAAGTAAGCAACGCACACAAAGAAAAAGTACCATCAGAATGGATCCGAAAGCAAACACTTGTTAACGCGGAGAGGTACATCACGGAAGAGCTCAAGATCTACGAGGATAAGATATTAAATGCCGAAGAAAAGCTGTTTGTAATAGAGCAGCAGCTTTTTATGGAGTTGGTAACAAGTGCAGCCGACTATGTAACGCAAATCCAGCAAAATGCCAGAGTACTGGCTACCATTGACTGCCTCAATTCCTTTGCCATAATAGCCAAATCGAACAAATATGTGATGCCTGAAGTGAACGACAGCACTGCTATCGACATCAAAGAAGGCAGGCATCCGGTCATTGAAAAGCAATTGCCGTTAGGTGAGTCCTATATACCCAATGATGTTTTCCTGGATAACGATCACCAGCAGATCATGATCATCACCGGTCCTAACATGGCCGGTAAGTCGGCCCTGCTACGGCAGACAGCCCTGATCGTACTCATGACGCAGATGGGCTCCTTTGTGCCGGCAAAGAGTGCTTCCATAGGCATTATTGATAAAGTATTTACCCGTGTAGGCGCTTCTGATAATCTGTCCAAAGGTGAATCTACCTTTATGGTGGAAATGACCGAAACGGCCAGTATACTCAACAACCTGAGCGACCGCAGCCTGGTATTAATGGATGAGATCGGTCGGGGCACCAGCACTTACGATGGTGTGTCTATCGCCTGGTCTATTGTAGAGTTCCTGCATAACCACAGGGACTACCGGGTGAAAACATTATTTGCTACCCATTATCACGAACTGAATCAGCTTACGGAAGATTTCCCTCGCATTAAAAACTTTAATGTTTCCGTAAAGGAGGTAGGTGACAAGATTATATTCATGCGTAAGCTGAAGGAAGGTGGTAGTGAGCATAGCTTTGGTATCCATGTGGCCCAACTGGCTGGCATGCCCAATAAAGTGGTGATCAGAGCCAATGAGATCATGCATTTCCTGGAAAAGGACAAGCACAAAAATGATACCCGCAAAAAGCTGGAAGAAGTACCCAAAGCCAACTATCAGATGAGCCTTTTTGAAGCAGACCCACGCTTCAAGGAAGTTACCAGCATGATGCAGGCGCTCGATATTAATACCATTTCTCCTGTAGAAGCCCTGCTGAAGCTGAACGAGATCAAGACGATATTGGAGAAGAAATAGGGCTTAATGCGATATCGTATCAGTGATTGGAATAATTCTAAGAAACGGTAGTGGTGCTTTTCTTATCAAAAAATACAATGAAGGAAGATCCTTTGTTCACGTTACTCTGCACTTCTACTTTTCCACCAAGGGCCTCTACCTGGGTTTTAGTCATAAATAAGCCTATCCCTTTAGAATCGTGGCCGGAGTGAAATGTATTTCTTAGTCCGAACACCATATTTCCATATCTGTTCAGATCAATTCCCTGGCCGTTGTCTGTAACCCTGAGCTGAATGTATCCATCAATTTTATCAGTTTCGACATGAATGTGGAGCGTTCTGTCCGGAGATCGGTATTTGATGGCATTAGATAAAAAATTATGGAAAATGCTCTCCAGGTACGCCTTGGGATAAATAATTACCGGAAACCTGAAATCGGTCGTTATCACAGCTCCACTCATAAGAATATCCCCCTGCAGAGAATTGACAACCTTATTATAGATTTCTTCGAACTGCAGTTCTTCTCTCTCCACGCTTGTACTTTTCTTTACCTGAAGCATCTCAAGAAGCTCATTAAGCGTTTCGTTAAGATTCTGAGAAACCTTCTTTAGCTTTTGAAATATGAGTTGATAATCTTCAACAGTGCTGTCTTCATTTAAAAGTGATATCAGGGAGGAGATGTTGCTGGCAGGAGAGCGAATGTTATGAGATGTCAAATGTGCAAAATCATCTAATTGTCTGTTTTGATGATTAAGCTTTTGAATTAATATATCCTGCTTTTTTTGTAATTCCAGGGTTGTTTTTGCATCATTTCTGATTCGTATGTAGAACAGAAAGACTACACCAATAACGAATCCGGTGAAGATTAAAAAGAAAGTATTTTGTCTGACAATATAATGCTCATTACGGTTAGTAATACTGTTTATATTGGCCATTTGTTCAGATTCCAGAGCTTTGCTGATAATTCTGATGCTATCCATAATATTTTTTCCTCTACCGGTAGAAATAAACCTCAAAGCTGCTGTCTGTTCTTCATTTCTTCTAAGTGAAATAGCCGTATTGCTGATCTCTATTTTTTTCTGCACCCAGCTCCGGAGTTGACTGAGATTTACTTTCTGGCCTGTATTATTTTGTGAGAGGCTATCTATGATATTTAGACTTTTGGCTAACTCTGACCTGGCTTCTGTCATTGGGTCCAAAA
Organism: Fulvivirga imtechensis AK7; assembly: GCF_000331535.1. Lineage (GTDB taxonomy): Bacteria > Bacteroidota > Bacteroidia > Cytophagales > Cyclobacteriaceae > Fulvivirga > Fulvivirga imtechensis. Next base: position 47,087 of record NZ_AMZN01000066.1, read on the forward strand.
AAACATCATTCCCTGTGATAACAAAACCACGGTGTGCAGCTTCAATATCGGTAATGGAGGATTCCACCTTCTCAAGATAGTATAGAAACTCCTGCATTTGTGTTACCAATTGGCGTCCGCTCCTTGTATAGAAGGTGCTTTGTAGTACCGAATAAAGTAACGCTAATAAAATGGCTATGACTACAGTAAATAAAACATCAATTTTGGTTATCAGGTTTAGTGACATAGGACACTTGCTGCATCTGGTCTGGTTATTTACAAGATCATAAAGCTAAATGGAACTTGATATTAGTGTAAAACAAAAGATGGATGTGGATAGTTTTGTAAGTCATTTTATTTATTTGAGACAAGCATGACAATATATCATATCTGCAAACTGTCTATCCTAATTGTTTTTATTTTATCTAACTGAACCTTTATTCAACAATATACCTTAATACTAAATAATCCGTACCTTTACGGTTCATTTAGTGTTTTTTAATGACATCGGTATGTCAGAAGTAGTATTAGAAAAAAGAAATAAGCCCATTCTGAAGCAGGAGATTGCTTTTGCAGTGGTACACCTCCTGCCTTTGGCGGCCATTTGGACAGGGGCAACATTGTTTGACTGGATCGTTTGCGCGGTTCTGTATTTTGGTAGAATGTTTTGGATAACCGGTGGCTACCACCGTTATTTTTCTCATAAATCGTATAAGACATCACGTTGGTTTCAGTTTATCATCGCCTTTATGGCACAAACCTCAGCTCAAAAGGGAGCGCTATGGTGGGCTGCACACCACAGGCATCACCACAGGCATAGCGACCAGCCGGAAGATCCACATTCTATGAAGCTTTATGGCTTCTGGTATTCGCATATCGGCTGGATTGTTGGCCCGGACTATAAAGAAACAGACTATAAAACTATTGGTGACTATGCCAAATATCCGGAGTTGGTGTGGCTGAATAAAAATTATATGGTACCACCGCTAGTGTTGGCGCTTACTGTTATGGCTGTGGGCGGTTGGGTCAATGGAGGAAGTCCTTTATTGATGTTTACACATCATGGTTTTTCTACCCTTTTCATTGGATTTTTCCTGAGTACAGTGATTCTTTACCACGGCACATTTTCCATTAATTCTATTATGCACAAGTTCGGCAAGCAGCGCTATGAGTCTGGTGATGAATCGAAAAACAGCTTATGGCTGGCTCTGCTAACTCTTGGAGAAGGATGGCACAACAATCACCACTATTATGAAGTAGCAGCCCGAAATGGCTTCTTCTGGTGGGAAATAGATTTCACATACTACGGCCTCAAAGCGCTGAGCTGGATGGGCCTTGTCTGGGATTTAAAGGGCGTGCCTGAACACATCTTGTATTCTAAAAATAAGAAGCATGCGAAGGAACTGGCAGCTAAGATGAAAGAAGGTAGCCTAACCCCGCAAGATCTAAGAAAATCCGCATAGATACCTGAGTCATTTACACACCACGCACTCAGCTCGTTAACATTCTGCATCAATCCGGAAGAAAAATAAAAAGTAGGCGCATGGCAACTTTTTTATATCCCAGATCGTTTGTAGAATTGGATAATATAAAGAAGATATGACTTCGTTGTTTTTAGAATTTCAGACAAAGTTTCGAAAAACAGGAAGGGTACACTTTAAAGGTTTTCAGGAAGCTTTTACGCTTTTCCAGCAGGTGGATAGGATGACTAAACCATGGCTGGAAGATGAAGATCTGGAACCCTCTCCTGAACTAATCGACTAAGGTTTCAAAAGTTAGTCTTTGGAAGGCGACTTTTGAAACCGCCTTTATAACTTCAGCCCCTTCCTTTCCGTAAGCTATCCTAGTGAATTCCATCAGAAAAACAGGCCTTATTCTATTGCTGGTATTTTTGCTACCTGCAGTTTTTTATTCTGCTTATGAGATCTCATCACTTAATAAAAATGAAGAGGTGATCAATCAGATATATCAGAATCAGTTGGATGCTATTCTTTATTCTGTAAATCAGTATTCTGATGATGTAACCAGTAGGTGGATATCCAAAATAGAAGCAGGGCTTAAGGAATATGACACGAACGATACCATTCCGGAAAAGATATATGAACTGCTACAGTTCAACCCGGGTATCAGTTACATTTTTCTGGCCGACACAACGAATGGCGTGCCTCCTATAGCGTTTTCCATGACAGATTCTCTTCGTGGAGTAAAGGCCTTTGATACGATGGCTTCAATGATCTTAAGGAACCTCGAAAAGATCAACAGGCTGGTGAGGTATAAGCAGAGCGGATTTCAAAAAGTGGAGCCCCTGGATTTACCGGGGCATGCCACTGGACAAGTGGCGGTAGCATTTATTCTTAACGAGCCGGTAAAAGACAGGATTGTCTGTGTTATCGGCCTTACACCATCATTATTTATTACGGAAACTCTTAGCGCTAAACTGCAAACCATTGCCAGGGATAAATTTATCATATCAGCTTTTGAAAAGGGGCAGGAACAACCCGTATATTCTACCGTAGATACTGTTAATGACAAAAGCTACCTCTCAAGAGCTGTAACTAAGGACTTTTGGATACTACCCGATCATTACCTGGGGATCAACCTTAAGGGGCAGTCTATTGATAGCATTGTAAAAGAAAGGACGTATCTTAATCTGGGATTGATCCTGGTACTGGATGTAGTGCTGCTGCTGGGTGTCTGGCTGGCCTATAGAAACGTAAAAAGAGAGATACAACTGGCTCAAAATAAAGCTGATTTCGTATCGAACGTGTCGCACGAGATACGCACACCACTGGCGCTTATCAGTATGTTTGCTGAAACACTCGAAATGGACCGTGTGAAATCAAAGGAAAAGGAGCAGGAATACATAAGCATTATCCACAAGGAGACCAACCGATTAGCAGGGATAGTCAATAAAATACTGAATTTTTCTCAGCTTGAAGCCAAGAAAAACAACTTTATCTTTCAGGAAATTGCCTTGAATGCTGCCGTGGAGGAAGTACTCAGCACATACGAATATCATTTAATCAGCAAAGGATTTGAATACTCCTTCATGCCACAGAGCAATGAGGCCATATGGGCTGATAAGGAAGCGCTGCAGGAAGTGATCATCAATATCCTGGACAATGCCATAAAATACAGCCCGGATAAAAAGGTCATTGAGATCGTGACAGGTAATGCTGACTCCATGGCCTTTGTATCCGTAAAGGATCAGGGGATTGGAATTCAAAGGAAAGACCAGAAGTATATCTTCGATAAATTTTACCGTGTGCCTTCGGGGGATTTGGCGAAAGCCAGAGGCACAGGATTGGGATTATCTCTTGTTAAACAGATTGTAGAAGCTCATAACGGAAAGATAGAGGTGAAAAGTGAAGTGAATAAAGGCACAACCTTTACCATTTATTTTCCGAAAAAGAAAAAATAGGATGTCCACAATTTTAATCATAGAAGACGAGCCGGCCATGCGCCTGGGGCTAAAGGATAATCTCGAATTCGAGGGGTATCAGGTAGATTGGGCCGGAGACGGTGAGGAAGGCCTGGTCAAGATACAGTCTGCTAACTATGACCTTGTCTTGCTTGATGTAATGCTGCCAAAGCTCTCTGGCTTTGATGTGTGTAAGAAAGTGAGAAAGCAAGGGCTGCAAACACCCATCATCCTGCTCACTGCAAAAGGAGAAGAAATTGATAAGGTACTGGGGCTGGAATTTGGCGCAGACGATTATGTTACCAAACCCTTCAGTGTAAGGGAACTGATGGCTCGTATTAAAGCTATTCTTCGCAGAAGTCAGGCCACTGGCTCTAACCATGGAGAATCAATCAGTATAGGGAAGGTCACGGTAGACTTTAACAACTACACTGCAAAAGAAGGTGAAGAATATGTGAAAATGTCGCATAAGGAGTTTGAAGTGTTGCATTACCTTTACAGCCACAAAAATGAACTTGTGAGCCGCTATGACCTGCTGGAAGATGTATGGGGCTACGAAGAAAAACCTACCACACGCACTGTGGACAATTTCATAGTCAGGCTCAGACAAAAAATAGAGTCAAATCCTAACTCCCCCAAAATCATTATGACAGTGCATGGTGCTGGGTATAAATTGATATATTGATAAGTTCGAAGGCCCCTGTCTTTAAACAGCCTGACCCACCTCTGTGTCTCCTACCGAGAAGAGATTGGTTCACGTGTTTTGGATGGAGGTTCGTCTTTCACTTAAAACTCAACACTAGTGGCTAAATTGCCTACTGCTATTGCCTATCACCTACTTTGAATTTGGGGATGGCTTCGATACCTTCCCGAGACAACCTGGGACAGGCGCCATGACGTTGATGAATTTGTATTGAAGATGGAAATAAAAAGCACCGAAAGTATTCATAAGGTCTCCCCGATCTGAGGAGATGTCCGAAGAACAGAGCGGCATTCCGGCTCCCGACTTCGATCTTCGGACTTCCGACTTCCGACTCCCTTACAACCTGTGACATTCTTTTACAACAGTTTACTTTTCCATGACATCTTGCCCTGCTGTCAGGCCGTTATTTGTAGTAGATTCAAACAACAGGTCAAAAACAGTTAAAACAATGAAACTACAAGTAAAGATTTTAGCCGTGCTTTTATTGGTAGCCGGTATCAGCACAGCATCAATGGCAACAGATCCGAAGAAAACTGATGTAGCCGTAAAAATATTGCCTTCTGGTAAAAATGGTTTATTGAAGTTGCTTTATGTTAATCCGGGTCAGAAAAACGTAGAAGTAAAATTTTACGATGAAAAAGGGGTGCTTTTTACGGAAAATGTAAAGAGCAATAGATTCAAAGATGGCTTCATTAAGTTCTACGACATTAGGGAACTTAAGCCGGGTAAATATTGGTTGGAAGTAGTTGATACCGAACAATCAGTAAAGTATGCGATTTCACTTACCAAAAACACAATGTGGGTCAACTACTGGGATAATTATTTACCTGCAGATCAGGCGGTAGCCATGAAGAAATAAAGTTTTCATAAGGGTGGTTTTGGGGTGACTTATTCTGAAATGAATGAGGAACCCCTTAACTTTATGTGTTTAATGAAAAGAAATTGAAATACCTGTTTACCTTTTTTATAAGTATAATATGCATTTCAACCTATGCCCAGGAGCGATTAGTTAATCTGGAGGGTAAGTGGAAATTTTCCATTGGTGACAACCATGACTGGTCAACTGCCGGTTTTAATGATTCAAAATGGGAGTCTATTAATGTTCCGGGTATATGGGAAGACCAGGGTTTTCACGGCTATGATGGCTTCGCCTGGTACAGAACCACTTTTAATGGACAGAGTCTTCCGAGAAATCAGACGCTTTACCTCGATCTGGGCTACATCGATGATGCTGACCAAGTGTATGTGAATGGCAAAATGATAGGTTTCTCAGGATTTATGCCTCCTAAATTCAAAACCGCCTATTCTGCAAAGCGGCTATACCACTTGCCGGTTGAATATATTAATTTCAACGGTCAAAACACCATAGCAATACGCGTATTTGATGTAGTAAATGAGGGAGGTATCGTCAGCGGCAGACCTGGGATCTACCGCTCTGAGGCCAATGCGGCTTTACTATTCGACCTTCAGGGGTTATGGCAATTCAAAATAGGACGGATCAATGACAGCAGATCGTGGAATGAGATCATGGTGCCTATACCATGGGAAGCGCAGGGTTATGACCGCTACGATGGCTGGGCCACCTACAAAAAAACTTTCCGGTTGCCCGATAATATTGATAGAAATGAGCTGGTACTGATCATGGGTAAAGTGGATGATTTTGACAAAACCTATTTTAATGGAGCATTAATAGGCGCTACTCGTGATAACCTGAGATTAGGCCGGAGCCGTTCGTATAATGAACTTCGTGCATATGACATTCCGCCAGAGCTGATCAGGCGTGGAGAAGATAATACTATAATCATAGAAGTAGAAGACATCGGTCTGACAGGTGGTATCTGGCAGGGTCCGGTAGGAATTACTACAAAAACCAGGTACTACAGATACTTGCGGTAGATGTAGCGCCAGCCATTGCTGTCCATTGCGTAGCACGCTGCGTCTAGCTTAATTTCCTCTCTCTCTGGAGGTTCCTGTTCCGGTTCTTGTTTTGGGTTTTGTTGACGCTCCTGTCCTGCTGGCGGGCTGGCTGCTTGGCGTTTTTGACCTGTGATTGTACTCTGATCGCTCCCAGGTTCTTTGGTGGAGGTCGCGGGCCCTGTTGAGCTTGTAGGTTTCACTCGGAGGCGTGCTTTGTCTGATCGTTTTTTCAGGCGGTGTTTCACGGTAGTAGATTGTATTACGGGTTTCTCCTGTAAGGTTAGGGTAGCGCTTACTATTTTGTTCCAGGTAGGTGTCCCGGGTTACGGTGCGATTGCTCTCATTAACTTTCCGGTAGTTGCGTTCAAACTGACCATATTCCTTCAATTTTTCCAGTCTTCTGCTGTCGTCACTGATCAGTTGGCGGGTGACCTCACTGCGGCTTTCATTTTCCCACTCGCCCACAGCAGCGGATAAGCCGCTCCTGCTTGGCCCGGGTCCTCGCTTGTTGTAGTACCGGATCACATAATCCGAAAAGTGAGGATACAAGTAGTGATGGTATGGTATACCAAAATACCATCTGACAAAATAGTAAGAAGGAAGCCCCACCACCATAATAGCGCGTTGGTCACCGTAATAATAGCCCCAATGATACCAATAAGGATACCAGTACCAGTAAAATGAAGGATACCAGGCGGGATATCCAAACCAGTAAGGATAATGGTAGTAATAGTGATAGTACACATCTACCCGTTCATCATCAGCTCCCTTTTCCTTTTTCGTGCCTTTTTTCGGGGCAACGGCATTAGGGTACATAGGGTCATATTCTATATACCCGTTATCTTGAGAAAACGCTGCTGAAGCCTGTTCAAATTCTTGCAGTGCACGTGGGTTATCTTTCAGGCCTTCCTGCCATTCGTTGATCTCCTCAGCATATCTGCGTGATACATCTGCCTGAATGGCATCCAATTTTTGCCTTACTAAATCCGGGTTTTTAGCGTACAGGTCACCTACCAATATGGCTAACTTCAGATTTTCCGTGAGCATGTAGATCACTTCCGGATATTTTATCAATAAATGAATGGCATCCTGAGTCTTTTTCTGATATGGCTTTAGCATCACCTCTACTGCTTCATCAGCTTCAAGAGTGAGGGCATGTATCTTCTCCAAAGTACGCAGACGGGCTACTCCAAAATCGAGCGCAGCTTCATGCACTTCATTGGGGTAATCTTTAAGTATACCCTGGACCTGGCTCCTGGTTTTTTGCCCGCCTTCCACAAGCTTTTTGATCAGGCCATTATATTTGGTAAGCTCCCAATATTTTTTTTGGTCTGTCTCAGGAAGATACTGGATCAGTTCTTTAAAAGATTGACTGGTTTTATTTTGAATAGCCCCAATTTTTACCAGCAGCTCCGGATGTAATGTGCTTTCCAGAATAGCCTCTCTGATATTGTCAGGGTACAACGACAACGCTTCTATTTCTTCCTGGCTATTTTGGACCAATTGTTTTAATGCGGCAGAGTCTCCGTTCTGGTTCTGGGCAGGCAGTGAATAGCTGAGGCAGCCAGCTATAACTACGGTGAATATATATTTTGTTAGGTCCATGGCTCGGTAGTAAAAGGTTCAGTGTGGCTAAGTACGCAGGTTTTTGTATGATTTCTAAGGAGGTACGTCATACCTTGGGGTGATTTTGATCACTCGTGCCTTTGCAGTCTAACCAAGTGTATTAAGGATACTAAACAAAATGATCAATAACAGCAATACGATGGCTACTATGGTGATTCTTCGGTTCATTAGCTAAATTTTTGCAGGAGGCATTATAACGTTCAAGGTCGCTGAGTCATCCTCTGTTTTCAATGATGAAAGTCTCCTGATCTGATGGCTTTCGTCATCGTAAAATCTTCTTTTATGTTGCAACTTTACATCATCAGGTAAGTGATAAAAGACTGGTGTAAAAACCAGGCTGCTTATGCTTTCTGGCTTCTTGAAATTTATTCATTTTTACGAAAATGAATGGAAGGATGAAGCAGGACATATTCAGTCAGATCCTGAAAACTCAGGTTGGATGGTGAAGTCACAATAACAGTAGCCTGACATTTGATATGTTCTACGGGATATGTTAAATGAGACGGGAAGTTTATCTTAGTTTTAAGGTAAGTTTCCCGTCTTTTGTTTTTTTATGTTTTGAGATATGAGATTTGAGACGTGAGATATGAGATTGAGAAAGGGAACAGGTGAGAAAATTCGGATTTAAAACTATAATTTACGAATTAAGCGAAAAAAGTTGGGGACCTGGAATATTCAAAAGATTGATCTGCTTTACACTATCATCTAATTTTTCAAGGAAACCACTGTTTATCAATAACATTTACACCATCTCCCCAAAATATTGCTTGCCCCAATTACCACGTCATCCTGAAAATTTCGGAGAGGAACGGAGAAAATATTCAGGATCTTCCTGAACAGAAGCAAAGCCAGAACTCATGCGGGCGCCACGGATCGAAGAGTTGATCTTCCGTCTTCCGCCTTCCAACTTAAACCGTATCTTTGCCGGCATGGATATCTTCAACTCATTCACTTTTAGGCAGGAGCTTCAGGTACGCTGGATGGACCTCGATCCTTTGGCACATGTTAACAACTCGATCTACATACAATATTTTGAACTAGGCAGGGGAAAATATATGTCTGCCGCCAGCTCCACGTGGGACTGGCATAAAAATATGTTCCTGATCGCAAGCATTACCTGCGACTATAAAAGAGAGCTTAAGCTCACTGACCACAACCCAGCCGTATGGGTGCGCACTTTGCGCTTCGGAGCTAAAAGTTTTGAACTGGAATACCTCATCTGTTCTGAAAAACAGGGTGAAACTATTCTTCATGCCCAGGGCAGAAGCACTCAGGTAATGTTCGACATGAAAGAAAGAAGTACCTTTCAAATTCCTGAGTGGCTGAGAAATGAGATCACCGCTTATGAGAAATCAGGTAGTATTTTATTGTAGGGAATGCTGATCTGCCGCTGATAAAATATTGGCTATATAGTGTCTCTAAGAAAACGCCTGCGTTGCGCTTGCCTCAAAAATGCTCTTCCCGACAACTGTAACAACTGTACGGAACTATCGCTTTTTTGGGAATTCATCCCGATCTTTGGCGGGAACGTTTTCCTAAAGCCGCTTAGAGTTTTCTTACAAGCACTATGTAACTGTGACATCCTGTAGTTTGCAAAACTTAGCGAAAACAGCACCGTTTAAAACAGAATAGCAATTTAAATTTTAGGAAATTAAAAAATCATGTCTCTGGAAAACCTCTCAAAACAACTGGCCTTCATTAAAGAGATCGATAAGCTCAAGTACATTCAGCGCAAAACAAGGCTGTTCAATAGTGACCGCAATGAAAATGATGCCGAACATAGCTGGCATCTGGCGGTAATGGCCCTTGTGCTGGTTGAGCATTCCAATGAGAAGATCGACCTGCTGAGGGTTTTGAAAATGGTACTGATCCATGACATTGTGGAAATAGATGCCGGAGATACTTTCCTGTATGACGCCAAGAGAGATGCTGGCAACGAAGAAGCAGAGCGTGAGGCTGCCAGAAGAATATTTGGCATGTTACCCAAAGAACAGGCCGAAGAGTTGATAGCGATCTGGGAAGAGTTCGAAGAGGGGAAACCAAAGAAGCTAAATTTGCTCATTCCCTTGACAGGCTCGAACCAGTGCTGCAAAACGATTCCAACCAGGGAGGTACCTGGGCCGAGTATAATGTGCCTCGTGAAAAAGTGATCAGCAAAGTATGCGTGATGGAGAAGGGGTCTGCCAGGTTGTGGAGCCACGCTGAGGGGTTAATCGCGAATTTTTACATCGACAAAGAATAGTGCGCTCCGGAGAAAAAGGCCTCACATCCTGACATCAATCATTATCCCAATAGACTATCATCATTGAAGCCTTAAGGCGTTGACTGGTAGCTTTACCAATAAAAGAAGCTCAAAATTGATGGTGGTCATCTACATACTATTGATACTGATCCTTGGCCTACTGCTGTGGGTCGTATTCGTGCCGGTTTATGTTAGGATAGACACTGCCATTGACCAATATGAGTTAAGTCAGGCGGGAACTATACGGATGTTGCTGCACCCTGGAGAGACACCATGGTGGAGTGTGCGGGTGTTTGGTTTTTTGGTGCCATACAAACGAAGCGAAAGCGAAAAGACAGAGCCGGAGAAAAGTATCCCTCCAAAAAAGAAAAAGTCGAAGTTCAAAAGATCTGCAGCAGCGTGGAAGTATATGATCAGGGGAATATTTCGTAACATAACCCTGAAACGCTTTACCTGCACGGTAGATGTGAATAATGTGGTGCTTAACGCGCAACTGGTGCCGGTGCTTATGCTGGTTAACCGAGGCCCGGTCAGCATTACTACTAACCTATGCGGACAATATTACCTTCACATGGAGGTTAAAGCTCAGCTCAACAAGCTGATTTGGACATTTATACGATTCTTAACTAAAAAATAAAAACCATGGAGATGAATTTTGAAACTTTATTAGAGCGCCTCACTGACTTTATTCAGAAAGAGGTAAAAACAGAAACAGTAATCGGGGAACCCTTTAAGTTGGGTGAGTTCACTTGCGTACCTGTGGTGAAAGTTGGTATAGGTTTTGGCAGTGGAGGAGGTCACGGAGATTCAACAAAAACAGGTAAAGGAGAAGGTGGAGGAGCCGGTGGTGGTATAGGTATTGACCCCATTGGCTTCCTTGTTACTAAAGAAAATGAAATATCATTTATAAACACGCATCAAAGCAAATCTATAGCCGGTATTTTTGAAAAGGTGCCTGATCTTATAGAGAAGCTGACGAAGAGGAAAGAGAAGGAGAAAGCCACTGCTTGAGCAGCGACCAATTTTAAGCCTTGTAAAACAAAAAACCTCTGATCTCTCAGAGGTTTTAAGTACCCGGGGCGGGACTTGAACCCGCACGGCCGCAATGGCCACAGGATTTTAAGTCCTGCGTGTCTACCAATTCCACCACCCGGGCCTGGACTACTATGTAGTCAAAAAGGCATCTAAAAATAAAGCCTGCTTAATGCAGGCGATTTTTTTCGTTCTCCGTTTGAGAATCTTGAGCGAGAAACGGGGTTCGAACCCGCGACCTCAACCTTGGCAAGGTTGCGCTCTACCAGCTGAGCTATTCTCGCTTTTGTGTTTCTTGGTCAGTTACCTTTCCAAGTGGACTGCAAATTTAAGTAAGGGAATTTAATTTGCAACGCCTTTTTTGGAAAAAAATTAATTTTTTCCTGAGGTCATAAAAGTAGCAAAGGGATAAAAAATAAAGCCTTAATGTGCCTTGCAGCACTGTTCCAATTTTCTGCTATGGGGTTTCTTATCTGTCATTCCCCTGACATACCACATTTAAATAGCTCGTAAAACTTAAACATGCCCATGTTCTGTCCGTTTATATTTGTACATTAACATCCGACTTATTACAAACATATACTGTTATGCAAAAGACTTACTACGACCCGGCAGACCTGAAAAAATTTGGAGATGTGGCTGAATTTCAGCCCGAGCTGGCGAAAAAATTTTTCGATTATTATGGTGATGTCTTTAAAGAGGGAGCCCTTACTGCAAGAGAGAAATCTTTGATTGCCCTTGCAGTATCACACGCCATTCAGTGTCCATATTGCATAGACGCATATACTTCCGACTCGTTAGAAAAAGGGGCTACAGAACAACAAATGATGGAGGCTGTTCATGTGACCACCGCCATTCGTGGGGGGGCATCACTGGTCCATGGTGTTCAGATGATGAACAAAGTAAAAAAACTTTCAATGTAGATTTAGAACGCTCTCTGAATGATCAAATCATTAAAAGCACAGCATCACAATCTTTCAGACACCACTACCCAACTGAAAATATTGTCTAATGGTATTTTCGGAGAGGGAAGGCTGCCCACTTTCAGAAAGAAAATTGAGCCGCTCAATGAATTTCCTTTGAAACCGGCAGAGATTGAAATATTTCAGGTCAATGTAGGCTACATGTGTAATCAGGTATGCAAGCATTGCCATGTGGATGCCGGTCCCGATCGCAAAGAGATCATGACAAGGGAAACGATGCAGCTTTGCCTGGATATTATGAAGAATTCAAATATCCTTACCCTCGATCTGACCGGTGGGGCACCGGAAATGAACCCGGACTTCAGGTGGTTTGTGGAGGAAGCCAATAAAATAGGAGTTCAGGAGATAATAGTAAGATCAAATCTAACCATAATACTGGCCAATCCGAAATACTATGACCTGCCACAGTTTTTCAGGAAAAATAATGTGAGAGTAGTTTCCTCCCTACCTTTTTATCAGCCTGATAAAACAGACCGCCAGCGCGGAGAAGGTGTGTTTGCGAAGTCTATTGAGGCCTTGAACATGCTCAACAAGATCGGCTATGGCATGCCGGGTACGGACTTAACTTTAGATTTGGTGTATAACCCGGGGGGAGCATTTCTGCCAGGCAATCAGGCTGAACTGGAAAGAGATTTTAAAAAAGAACTTAAAGGGCATTACGGTATTGAATTCAATAGCCTGTTTACTATCACCAACCTTCCTATCAGCCGGTTTCTTGAATTTCTGATAAGAACGGAGAATTATGAAGAATATATGGAGAAGCTGGTGGCATCCTTTAATCCTGCTGCCGTTAAGGGAGTAATGTGCAGAAATACGATATCCGTTGATTATGATGGTTATATGTATGATTGTGATTTCAACCAGATGCTGGGACTGAAGGTAGAAAAAACAGCCGGACAACATATACGGGATTTTGATCTAAAGAAATTGGAAAATCGTAATATTGTTATCAGTCAGCATTGCTATGGCTGTACTGCGGGTGCAGGATCGAGCTGTCAGGGTACGGTAGCTTGATTATATTTACATTAACATACGTTGTCTTCAATAATGAACATGGATCAGATCAGGGAAACTACCACGTTTCTCCAAAGCAAAGGTTTTGTCAATCCTGAAATCGGAGTGATCCTGGGAACAGGTCTCGGCACTAACTTCATCTCGCAAATTGAAATAGAAAAGGAACTCGCATATGCCGATATACCCAACTTCCCCATAGCTACTGTTGAATTTCACAGCGGAAAGTTGGTTTACGGCAAGATATATGGTAAGCAAATCATTGCTATGCAGGGGCGATTCCATTACTATGAAGGATATAATATGCAACAGGTCACATTTCCCGTAAGGGTAATGAAAATGCTGGGAATTAAGCAGTTGCTGATCTCTAACGCAGGGGGGAGTATGAATACTGATTGGCAGAAAGGTGATCTGATGTTGCTTGATGACCACATTAGCCTGCAAAATAGCAACCCGCTGGTGGGGCCTAATCTTGATGAACTGGGGCCGCGCTTTCCGGATATGAGCCAACCCTATGATACGGCTATGAACAGACTGCTGGAAGAAATTGCTGCTGAAAAGCAAATTAACCTGCGAAAAGGCGTTTATGTAGCTGTGACAGGACCAAATCTTGAAACAAGAGCGGAGTACCGCTTTCTTAGGAGGATTGGCGCTGATGTAGTAGGAATGTCGACAGTGCCGGAAGTAATTGTTGCTAACCACATGAACTTACCTTGTTGCGCCATATCTGTGCTCACTGATGATTGCGATCCGGATAACCTGCATCCGGTAAGCATTGAAGATATTATAGCCGTGGCCGGAAAGGCTGAAGCAAAACTGACCGAATTATATGTTGAGCTGATCAAGAGACTATGAGCGCCTATTTAGAAACCACTAAAGATATATACCGCAAGGCTGCAGAAAATCCGGACGTGGGGTTGTGCTGTACTACTACCCCTGTTTGGCAACTTCCGGAGTTAAACATCCCCAAACGGATGCTTGAAATGAATTATGGGTGTGGCAGCACTGTGCATCCCAGAGATTTAGTGAATAACCCGTCCATACTTTATGTTGGGGTCGGTGGTGGCATGGAATTGCTGCAGTTTGCCTATTTCAGCCGTAGAAGTGGAGGGGTGATTGGTTTGGATGTTGTGGATGAAATGCTGGAGGCCAGCCGTCAAAATTTTAAAGAGGCAGAAAGACTTAATCCATGGTTCGAATCTTCATTTGTTGATTTAAGGAAAGGTGATGCACTTGACCTGCCTGTGGAAGATGCGTCAATAGATGTAGCTGCGCAAAACTGTCTTTTCAACATTTTCATCAAGGAAGACCTGCAAAAGGCGCTGGCAGAAATGTACAGGGTGCTAAGGCCCCATGGCCGGCTCCTACTCTCCGATCCTGTTTGCAACCAAACAATGCCTGAAAATCTTAGAAATGATGAACGTTTGAGAGCACTGTGCCTGAGCGGAGCTCTGCCTTTAAAAGAATACGTTAAAATGATCACAGATATTGGTTTCGGCACCGTGGAGATCAGAGCCAAACGGCCTTATCGCATCCTCGACCCCAGGCATTACGATACGAAAGAAAATATTTACATCGAAAGCGTAGAAGTTTGCGCCATTAAAGATCCCATGCCGGAAGATGGTCCTTGCGTCTTTACCGGTAAAACAGCCATTTTCTATGGCAATGAGGAATACTTTGACGATCATAAAGGGCATGTGCTGATGAAAAATCAACCACTGTCCGTATGTGATAAAACAGCCGGAGCGTTGGCATCTTTGGGTAGAAATGATATTTTTATCTCCGACTCTACTTTCTTTTACGATGGCGGAGGCTGCTGCTAAAATTTTAGTTTTTTGTCTGTAGGCTTGAGTAAAGTGAAACTGAAAACTGAAAACTGAAAACTGAAAACTGAGAACTGAGAACTAAGAAACTGATGATGTTAAAATCCATTTCGGGATCCCCTTTGAAGCTTACTCCTATCGTATTAGGCAAGTGGCATATTCATGAACTATCAAAGCGTGAGCTTGAGACGCTGATCAATGCCGCTTTAGAGGTAGGCATCACCAGCTTCGATCATGCTGATATTTACGGAGGGTATACCTGTGAGGAAGCCTTTGGAAACTGGCTGGCGACCAATTCAGACCAAAGAGATGGCATCAGACTTATATCAAAATGCGGCATCAGGTTAGTAAATGAGCAACGGCCGGACCACCGTGTGAAGCATTATGACACTTCAGAGGCCCATATCATTGCTTCCGCGGAGCGATCCTTAAAGAACCTCAAAACCGATTATCTGGACCTCCTTTTAATCCACCGTCCTGATCCTCTGATGAATCCTGAAGAGGTGGCATCAGCTTTCAGCAAGCTCAAGGAAGATGGGAAAGTGCTTAATTTTGGTGTTTCAAACTTTACAACCAGCCAGTTCTCTTTGCTTTCAAAGTATTCTGATGAGCCCGTCATTACCAATCAGGTAGAGCTTTCCATTTTCAGGAGCGAGGCTATGTTTGATGGTTCGTTGGATTACATGATGGAACGCGGCATTAACCCAATGGCCTGGTCACCCGTGGGTGGCCGAAAGAATATTGGACTGGCGCTGAAGAATGATGAGGTGCTGAAAATGGCAGCCAAATATAATCTGGAGGTAGGTAATTTACTTCTGGCGTGGCTCCTGAAACACCCCGCAGGTATCGTTCCCGTCATAGGCACTATGAATCCGGAGAGAGTGCGATCTTCGGTCACAGCCCTGCAAGTAGATTTCGATCGCCAGGACTGGTTTCACCTGCTCAAGGTCATCAGGACATATGATGTCCCTTAACCACCGTGGTTAGTGTCTCACTAACCACTGTCCCAACCATTTATTCATCAATCCCAATCCAATCCCATGGTTAGTGTCCCCACTAACCATTCATCCATTCACCTCCATTCACTCACCAAGCCAGCCAAAAAGACACACTTTCCTAATAAAAACTACTCAAATTAAGCCATTCTGGCCGAAAATTTTCCCTGGATTAAGAGTTGATAGGTATTTAGGACAACTTTTAAATTCAGGTTAATGCCTCACCTTCTGAAAAAGCTGCTCCCCTCCGGATATATCGAAAGCGACACTACGAGATATAGATTATTGTTGCAACACATTCGGAAGAGAGAGGTTGCACTGCAACCACTTAGTGATAGTGGATTGCGAAAACGATGTGCCCGATTGGAGGAGGAAATCAACAACTTAACCCCTGAGGAGCAGCTTATAGAAGCATATGCTTTGGCCAGTGAAGCCGCAGCCCGAATATTAAAAATGCGACCATATAATGTTCAGATTATAGCAGCAATTGCCTTAAATGAAGGAAAGGTGATCGAAATGGCAACAGGAGAAGGAAAAACACTGGTGGCTACCATGCCGGCCTATCTCAACGCGCTTCTGAAAAATAATGTCCACATCCATACGTTTAATGATTACCTGGCCAGGCGTGATGCAGAGTGGATGAAGCCTTTATATCATTTCCTTGGATTGACAGTAGGGTGTATTCAGGAAAAGCAGAATAACCAACAGCGCAAAGAGATCTATAAAAACCAGCTAGTTTACCTGACAGCTAAAGAGGGTGGTTTTGATTTCCTGAAAAATTTTCTGGCCACTACTACAGACGAAATAATTCAGGAGAAAAGAAATTTCGCCATTATAGATGAAGTAGATTCCTTATTGATCGATGAGGCGCGGGTACCTTTGGTTATTGCGGGTGAGGAACAGGATCAGTTGCATATAAGTTTTAAAGAGATAACTAAAATAGTGTGCAAGTTACAGCAGCAAGTTCATTTTCAAACTGACGAATACGCGCTTAACATATTCTTAACTGACCTGGGACTTACGGAAGTAGAACGACTGCTAAATTGTAAGAACCTCTATGCACCTGAAAATGAAGAACTGCTTGTCAAGGTCAATCTTTCGTTGCAGGCACACTACCTTCTTCATCGCGATACCGATTATATCGTTCGAAACGACCAGATAGAGTTGGTCGATGAATTTACCGGCAGGGTAATGGACAATCGTAAATGGCCACACGGCCTACAGGCGGCAATAGAGGCTAAGGAAGGCCTGGAGGTTCAACCCGAAGGGAAGATATTGGGAAAGACAACGCTCCAGCATTTTTTTCGTACCTACGATAAGCTTAGTGGTATGACTGGTACGGCCAGGGCCGCTGCAGAAGAATTCGCGGAATTCTATCATATGCCTGTTTTTGTTGTTCCTCCCAACCGCCCAAACATGAGGGTAGATTATGAAGATCTGATTTTTCCGGACCGGCAATCTAAGTATAAAGCAATTGCGGAAGAGATAGAAAAAGCACATCAAACAGGAAGACCTGTGCTTGTAGGTACGGCAACTATTGAAGAATCGGAACATCTGGCCGGACTTTTAATTAGCCGAGACATCAATGTGCAGGTTTTGAATGCAAAGAATGATGAAGAGGAGGCAAAAATTATTGCCCGGGCAGGCAAACTTGGAGCTGTCACTATCTCTACCAATATGGCAGGCAGAGGCACTGATATCAAGCTGGGGGGAGAGGAAGGAGAGTGCAGGGAGGAAATATTAGAACTGGGTGGACTTTACGTTATCGGCACCAATCGGTTTGAAAGCAGAAGAATTGATGACCAACTGAGGGGAAGGGCAGGAAGACAGGGAGATCCTGGGGCCTCTCGCTTTTTTATCAGCTTAGAGGATAATCTCTTGAAAAAGCATGGAATTGATGAACTGATCCCCAGGCGTTTCAGAGAGGCTACTACCACTCCTGAAATAAATAATTCCATTATCAGAAGAGAGGTCAACAGGACACAGCGCATTGTTGAAGGTAAGAATTTCGACATCAAAAAAACACTGTGGCAGTATGCCTCCTTTGTGGAAGTGCAGCGTTCCATCATTCTTGAAAAAAGGCAGGACATCGTGCTTGGGGAGTGGACTGGTTTGTGGGAAAACAGTGCAGATTACAAAGTTCTGATGCAAAAATATGGAGCGCAGACTGTGAAAAAGGCAGAACAGCAAATGGCACTTGCCATTATAGATAAGCATTGGGCAGACTACCTCGAAGAGGCAGACCGAATTCGCCTCGGAATCCACCTGGTGGCGATTGGTGGACTTAACCCTTTTCGCGAATTTCAGAAGCAGCTTACCGAACTGTTTGAAAAATTGTTAGCGGATATCGACAGGGAAATAATCGATAGGATGAATACCGTGACAATTACACCTGATGGTGTTGATCTGGGAAAAGAAGGCCTGCAACGCCCCGGTTCAACCTGGACTTACCTGGTGAACGATAACCCGTTTGGCGATAAGCTGGAGTCGATGCTAAAGAGTAGTAGCGACATAGGGTTTGCCGCAGGAGCAGCACTACAGATTCCACTTTTAGCTGCCTATTTTATTGTAAAAAAACTATTCGCAAAGAAGCGGGAGCCTGGTGATAGCAATCGGCAGCAGGCAGAATCAGTAGGCAAATCGCTTAACCAATAATTATTCAGAAGATTTCTGCCTTTCGATTAACCAAACACCAAACATCAAACAACAAACAGACAGAAGCAGTCGGCAAATTACTTATCAGTAGCTATTTACAATACCTCGGACATCCGATTAACCAATAACGACTAACGAATAACGAATAACGATTAACCATTCAACCACAACAAACAATCTTCCACCAGCAGTTGCATTTAACTATCTGAAAGTCCAATTTTGTGGATTGCCAAACTTTTAGCCGCACAATAGCCTATGATCACTGACGAGGATGTAATGAAACAAGGGGACGAGCACGATATAACAGGCTATGACAACATCGAAATTATAGGGGCGCGCGAGCACAACCTGAAAAATGTCAACCTTACTTTTCCCAGAAATAAATTGGTAGTGATCACCGGTATCAGTGGCAGTGGTAAATCATCGCTTGCCTTTGATACCATCTATGCCGAAGGACAGCGCAGATACATGGAGAGCTTCAGCGCCTATGCCCGTTCTTTTATCGGGAACCTTGAAAGGCCGGACGTGGATAAGATCAATGGGTTGAGCCCGGTGATTTCTATCGAGCAAAAAACTACATCCAGAAATCCCCGATCTACAGTAGGCACGGTTACTGAGATTTACGATTTTATGCGACTTCTTTTCGCCCGCGCGGGTGAGGCCTACTCCTATATTACAGGAGAAAAAATGGTACGGCAGTCTGAAGATCAGATCCTGGATCATATTTTTAACGCTTTTGAAGGCCAAAAGCTGACTATTCTGGCTCCAGTGGTAAAAGGAAGGAAGGGTCACTACCGTGAGTTGTTCCAGCAGATCAGGAAAAGTGGATATTCTAAAGTTAGAGTGGATGGGGAACTACAGGAGCTGGCGCCAAAAATGCAGGTCGATCGATACAAGACCCACGATATTGAAATTGTAATAGATCGAATCGTTGTCGATCAGAACGACCGCTACAGGATCAGCCAGTCGCTGGGAACAGCGCTGAAACAGGGAGAGGGAGTACTGATGCTTCTTGATCAGGAAAACCAGATACATCACTTTTCAAAATACCTGATGGATCCGAAGTCCGGGTTGTCATATGACGAGCCGGCACCAAATACCTTTTCATTTAATTCTCCCTATGGAGCTTGCCCTAAATGTAACGGCCTTGGCGTGATAGAAGAGATCACTGAGGAGTCTGTTATTCCTGATAAGTCATTGAGTATCAGCAGGGGAGGTATCCTTCCGTTGGGCGAATTTCGAGACATCTGGATCTTTAAAAAGATCGAGGCAATTCTTAAAAGATATAAAGTTAACCTGACTACTCCTATAAAAGATATCCCTGAAGAGGTGCTGAAAACGCTTTTGCATGGAGATGCTGTACCAGTTGCCGTCAAATCAGTGAAGTATCCGGGCACCGATTGGAATACAAAGTTCGAAGGCATTATTAATTTTCTGGAAAAGCAACGAGAAGGTGGTTCCGATAAGATTCAGCAATGGGTGAATGATTTCACTATCTCCGTAACCTGCCCTGAATGCAATGGCGCCAGGTTAAAAAAAGAAGCTCTACATTTTTTAATAGATCATCAAAATATTGCCCAACTGGCCCAATATGATATTAAAACGTTATGGACATGGTTTGATGGTCTTGAATTGCGGTTGTCGGATAAGCAAAATGTCATTGCCGCTGAAGTTTTGAAGGAAATTAGAAAGCGTATTGGCTTTTTGTTGGATGTAGGACTGGACTACCTGCACCTCAACAGGCCGTTAAGGACACTCTCCGGTGGTGAAGCACAGCGGATCAGACTGGCAACACAAATAGGCACCCAACTAGTAGGAGTTTTATACATTCTCGATGAGCCAAGTATTGGATTACATCAGAGGGATAATGTAAAGCTTATCAAGGCACTGAAAGACTTGCGCGATCTGGGCAATTCCGTGATCGTTGTTGAGCATGACAAGGATATGATGCTGGAATCAGATTATGTGATCGATATTGGCCCTGGTGCCGGTCGTCACGGTGGGCATATTGTGGCTCAGGGTACACCTAAGGAATTTCTAAAGCAAAACAGTGCCACAGCCGATTACCTCAAAGGAAAGCGTAATATCGAGCTGCCTGAAGAGAGAAGATCCGGAAATGGAAAACATTTAAAACTTACAGGTGCCAAAGGGCACAATCTGAAAAATGTAGATCTCGAGATCCCACTGGGTACTTTAACGCTCATAACCGGAGTTTCCGGAAGCGGCAAGTCAACATTGATCCACGATACGCTCTTCCCTATTTTAAACCAGAAGTTCTATCGCTCAAGAAAAGAACCTTTGGAATACGACAAAATAAAGGGTCTTGAACATCTCGATAAAGTAATAGAGGTAGACCAGTCGCCAATTGGTCGGACCCCACGATCTAACCCGGCTACATACACTGGAGTATTTACAGACATCCGCTCCTTGTTTGCCGAATTGCCGGAGGCAAAGATCAGAGGCTACAAACCTGGCAGGTTTTCATTCAACGTGAAAGGCGGTCGTTGCGAAACCTGCGAAGGCGCCGGACTTCGGTTGATAGAGATGGATTTTCTACCGGATGTGCATGTGCCTTGTGAAACCTGCAAGGGCAAGCGCTATAACCGTGAAACCCTGGAGGTGCGATTTAAAGGAAAATCCATATCGGATGTGCTGGAAATGACCGTAGAGGAGGCCGTGGATTTTTTTGAAAATCAACCAAAAATCGTCCGAAAGATAAAAACATTAAATGATGTAGGCCTCGGTTATATCTCTTTAGGGCAGCATGCTACCACTTTGTCCGGTGGGGAGGCCCAAAGAGTGAAGCTATCTACAGAGTTGTCCAAAAAGGATACCGGCAAAACACTCTATATCCTTGATGAACCTACCACCGGATTGCACTTCCAGGACATTCAGCACCTGCTGGACGTGCTCAACCGTTTGGTAGATAAGGGAAATACCGTACTCATCATCGAACACAATATGGACGTGATAAAAGTAGCCGATTACATCGTTGACCTCGGGCCGGAGGGAGGCAACGGAGGAGGTACCATTGTTTGCTCCGGAACACCTGAAGAAGTTATTAAGAATAAGAAAAGCTATACCGCTAAATTCTTAGAACCAGAGTTGAAATAGAGCTTCGTTAAACTCCTCGTTTTCTTGGATTTTTGAAAAAATAAATTACTTTTAGGTAGTAAAATACCTGAACTGTAATGAAAAATTTAAACCTTAAGAAGTTATTTAGACTCTTTGTTGTTGTCTTTCTGGCTGTTAACCCCTTTAACTTATTTGCTCAACTAAAAGGCGATACCTATGCGGCCGCAAAGGCAAAAGGATCTGCTAATTGGGTGCTTACCTATGCTGAAAGCCCTGGCTTCGCGGCGAAGAAAAATGGTGCGATGGTCGGTATTACTGTCGATATCATGCGGAAGTTCGAAGAATTCATAGAACAAAAACATGGTATTCAAGTAAATATGGCCTACGAGGCTAAAGACCCAAACAACTTCACGCTTTTTCTTGATGAAGTAAATAAGGCTCATGGCGGGGTTTTTGGCTTGAGTAATACAACAATAACAGACGCCCGGAAGAAAATGTATAGCTTCAGCCCTCCTTATATTACCAATATCGGTATGGTGCTGACACACAATTCCGTTCCTACCATGAACAACATCAGCGAGATCGCTGATAAGTTTGCGGGTATGACAGCCGTTACCATCAAAAATTCCACTAACGAGAAAACCATTCAGGAAATAAAAAGGAAGTATTACCCAAGTCTAACGATCGAGTATGTGCCTTCTTTCGGTGATGCTATGCAAAGGGTCATCAATGATCCCAAAGCTTTTACAAATGTAGACTTCACTTACTACTTTGAAGCAATTCAGAATCGACTACCTGTTAAAAGACACCCTGGTGGAGATGAGAGCACTGAACAGTTTGGCATTATTATGCCCAAGAGCAACGATTGGGCTCCGCTACTTGAAGAGTTTATGAATTCATTTGTTGGCAGTGTTGAATACAAAAAGATTGTTGCTACTAACCTGGGGCAAAGTGCTATGAAATTTTTGGATACCTTAAAGTAAATTATGCGATACTCCTTATCTGTTATATTGTTTTTCTGTACATCCGCAATTTGCGCCCAATACAATGGGGATACCTTTGCGAGTGCCAAGGCCAAAGGCAGTGCGAGTATCTATTATGTCTACTCCAATGCCCCCGGATTTGTAACCATGCAGAAAGATGGCAGCTTTACGGGGGTATGTGTCGACATTATGAAGCAGTTTGAGTTGTTTGTGAAAGAGAAACATAATGTTACACTTAAAATAGATCCGGTGGCTAATCACTATAGTAACTATCCGGAGTTTCTGAAGGTTGTTAAAGAGTCCAGGGGAGGAGTTTTTGGTCTTAACACCACTACTATTACGGAAAAACGAAAAGGGATCTATGAGATCAGCCCGCCCTTCATTACCAATGTTTCCATGCTGGTCAGTAATGCTGCGGCTCCTGCACTAGGTAGTTTGCAGGAACTTCCTTCCAAGTTTGAAAATATGATAGCTCTTACCGTCCGCAATTCCAGCAATGAGAGTTCGTTGCTGGCCTGGAAAAAAAAGTATTATCCGGCAATGAAAATTGAGTATGTCAATACAAACAGTGAAGTGGTACAGCGGGTGGCATCCGAGCCAAACAAATTCACTAACATAGACTTTATATATTATTTTGAAGCACTTAGAGATGGTAAATCTATCGTCAGACATGCGGCCGGTGACGATACTAATGAAAAATTTGGAATCATCATGCCCAAGGGTAGTGACTGGGCACCCGTTATGGCAGAGTTTTTTAGATCGGGGTTTATGGAGAGTGCGGAATGTAAAAAAATACTGGCGACCCACCTTGGGCAAAGTGCCATGAAATTCTTCGAATCCCTAAAATGATAGAAAGTGCCGCTTTTCAGCGGCACTTCTCATTCAACCAAAACCTTGAAAATTATCAACTATGAATTATTGCTTATCCTTAAAAGGCATATTTGTAGAAAAGAGTTCCCATAGTATAAAATAAAAAAATTTTACCTGCCGATTAATCACTCGTTCTATTGTCTTTTGCTAATATTACACCGGCTATCACAAAAGGCATGCTCATGGTATCAGAACACATCAAAAAAATTCCAATACCAGAAACAGAATATCCGAGACTGGTGATTCTCGGAGGCGGTTTTGCAGGTATTACACTGGTAAAAAAGCTTAGTAATCTGCCACTCCAGATAGTTTTATTTGATCGGAATAACTACCATACCTTTCAGCCCCTGCTTTACCAGGTGGCTACTGCGGGCCTGGAGCCTGACTCCATAGCAGGGCCGCTTCGAAAGCAGTTAGAGTCAATAAAGAATTTTTATTTCCGAATGGCAGAGGTTCATGTCATACATGCAAAAGAAAAATACATTGAGACGGAAATAGGCGCTATGTCCTACGACCACCTGGTGATAGCTACCGGTTCCAGGACCAACTTCTTTGGCAATGATTCCATTATGACCCATGCATTTCCATTGAAGCAAATCCCCCAGGCCCTTGATCTGAGAAGCCATATTTTGCAAAACTTTGAAGCTGCTACCGTTACAACTGATGCTGACCAACTGGAGTCAATGATGAATATTGTAATTGTTGGAGGCGGCCCTACCGGTGTGGAAGTAGCAGGAGCTCTCGGGGAGCTGAAGAAGAATGTGCTGCCCTCAGATTATCCGGATCTCGATTTTGATCATATGAATATCATACTGCTCGAGGGCACATCTCGCCTACTTGGGGGAATGTCTGAGTTCGCTTCACGGAAAGCCATCAAATATTTAAAAAAGTTTGATGTTCAGGTTCGGCTCAGTACCATGGTTACTTCATACGATGGGCTGGTGGCTGAGCTCAGCAATGGTTCTAGTATTAAGACCCATACCTTAATATGGGCGGCAGGGGTCAAAGGCAATTATCCTGATGGTATCGCTCCTACATCCATCGAAAAAGCACGGCTGTTGGTGGATGAGTATAACCGGTTGCTGGATTATGATGATATATACGCCATAGGCGACATTGCGCTAATGAAATCCAAAGATTACCCGTATGGTCACCCTATGCTCGCTCCCGTTGCTATACAGCAGGGAAACAACCTGGCAAAGAATCTCAAAAGAATGCTTAAGAGCAAACCAATGAAGCCTTTCCAGTATTATGACAAAGGCTCGATGGCCACTATAGGTAGAAATAAGGCAGTAGTTGATTTGGGTAAACTAAGGTTCGGAGGGCTGTTTGCCTGGATGATCTGGATGTTTGTACATTTGATATCGATCATTGGCTTTCGCAACAGGCTTATTGTGTTCAGTAATTGGGTGTGGAATTACTTTACCTATGATAAAGGTACCCGTTTGATCATCAGAAAATTTATCCCCAAACATAAGGCTAATGACGTAACAGTATGAAGGGCTTATCTATTCAATATCTGATGGGAGGGCTTATGGTGGCCTTCTCATTTTATCAAATATATACCGCTGATTTTTGGGAGGCGTCTTTATATATTTCTGCCGGCCTTGCCTTCATAGTTATGGGGCTGCTCAAAAACGAAGTATTTCCCCGCCAGAAGAAGATTTTAAATGCAGTTTCCTGGCTATTGATACTGCTGGCCGTATTTCTTTTCCTGTTCCTGGTGCGTACGGATGGCTGAAATTTTTCCCGGGTATAAGCAAAATCAGGAGCCGGTAGTTAATTGATCCTATTTTATTTCACCAAAGGGAGTTTGATATAAAAGCTTGAAGATAGGGATCATCCGGTGCAATTCAAGCCTCCTGGACACACATTTCGGTAAATAGCTCGAAGCAAATTCCACTGGAGGGAGAATTAAATCCACTGATCAAAAATTTAGGCTTCAAGAACAGAATATTCATTAATTTTACTCTAATGGCTTCTGTAGTTGCAGAAGCGGAAGGAGGTATGTCGAGTGAACAAGCATAAGTTATATTGGTCATTGCAAATAGGAGGGTGGACGCTGTTTGCCATCGTGCAGATTGTGGGGTTTATTTTTATTGGCACTCAGCCCATAAAAACCAACCAGCTTATGTTCTGGATATTGGAGGCCCTGACTTTCCTCTTTCTGACACACATTTTTAGAAATCTGATCGTTAGGTGGGGCTGGCTAGCCTTTAACATGGCCAGGCTAATTCCCAGGATTATACTGGCGGTGTCTATTTTGGGGCAGGTCGTGTATTTTGCCCGGATCGTTATCAGCCTGCCATTGGATGCCTATAATCCACAAGCCTGGAAGCTGACCGAAATAGCGGGACACACCATGGTGTATGGTTTGATTTTCTTTTTGTGGTCAGTTTTGTATTTTATCTATCATTACTTTGAAAGGTATAATCTTTCTCTACAACACGAAGCTGCTTTAAATGAGATTGAGTTGAGTAATCTGAAATCGCAGTTAAACCCTCACTTTATTTTCAATGCGCTGAATAGTATCCGTGCTTTGGTAGATGAAAACCCGGGGAAATCTAAGAATGCTATTACACAGCTTTCAAATATATTGCGGAACTCATTGATCTCTGATAAAAAGCGGCTGACCAATTTTGGTGATGAGTTCAAAACAGTAAAGGATTATCTGAGCCTGGAAAGCATCAGATTTGAAGAAAGATTGAAAATGGAATTTGATATCCATCCGGATTCCTATAAATTTTTAGTGCCACCGCTAATGCTGCAAACGTTAGTTGAAAATGGTATTAAACATGGTATATCGAAGCTGAAAGAGGGAGGTTTCATAAAACTACGAACTTTTGTTACGGATTCTCAATTAAAAATACAAATAAGAAACAGTGGACACTTTAAAGCCGTAAACGGTACTAAGGCAGAAGGAAAAGGCGGGCTCGGGCTGAGAAATACGAGACAAAGGCTTAAATTGCTCTATCGGGAAGAAGCTTACCTGAAGATTTTTAATGAAACAAAAAATACAGTGTTAACGGAACTGGTTATCCCTCAAAATAATTAAACATATAGAAAAACCTGTAAAAGCTGAGATACCTATACAAAAATAGACTATGAAAGTATTAATAATAGATGACGAAAGACTTGCTAGAAAGGAATTGATCAACTTGCTACAAGATTATAGTCAAATAGAAGTGGTAGGCGAAGCCACTAATGCAGATGAGGCCATTGAGCTTGTAAATACATTGAGTCCCGACTTGTTGTTTCTGGATATTCAGATGCCGGGAAAGACGGGTTTTGAGATGTTAGAAATGCTTGACAACGTGCCACAAGTTATTTTTACCACTGCCTATGATGAGTTTGCACTTAAGGCTTTTGAGGTCAATGCACTCGATTATTTGCTTAAACCCATTCAGACGGAGCGACTGAATGAAAGCATCAATAAGCTTACGTTAAAATCAAAGACCGTTTCAAGTGATCTGATAAATAGCAAAAAACTTTGTTTGGAAGATCAGGTGTTCGTTAAAGACGGAGATAAATGCTGGTTTGTAAGCTTGTCTAATATCAGGCTGTTTGAGTCTGATGGAAATTATATTAAAGTCTTTTTTGACAATAACAGGCCAATGATCCATAAGTCTCTCAATGCACTTGATGAAAAGCTGGATCCCAGAAGTTTTTTTAGAGCCAGTAGAAAGCATATTGTCAATCTCAGTTGGGTTGAAGGCATTGAACCTTGGTTTAATGGTGGGCTAATGGTGAAATTACGTGGAGGCGATAAAGTAGAGGTGAGCAGGCGTCAGGCAGCAAAGTTTAAAGAGATGATGAGCTTATGATTGAGACATTTTTTTAATGATCTCAATAAGTTCGGCCTCTACATTCCAGTCGCGGGCCAGCTTAAGCATGGCTGTAGCCTCTAGTTCAGTGACATAGCCCTTTTTACTGTTGGCTTTCCACACCATTTCGATATAGAAAATCCTTTTATCGAGAGGGTAGTCCCCTACAATATCATTAAGGTATTCCCGGGCCCTTTCGAATGAGTTGAAATAATCTTGTGAAATAAACTCATTTACCCACTTGAGTTCTTCACGGCCATCGATCTCATCGGCACTCTCCAAAATGCCCTGACGTTCTTCCTCATCAAGCCCGTGATAGTGGAAAATTACCGATTTGAGTAATAAATATACCTTCTTCTCTTCGCTGGTCATTAGAGTCACTTTCTATGGCAAAAAAAGAAAAAATATTTTCAAAAGCTAAGACTTCAGATTAAAAAGCACCGGCTTACTCGGACTTGCATCCATTTCAAGGCTGGTAATCTGAAGATTAAGCAAATAAATACCATCCGAGATTAAATTATTAATATAAATCAGCTCCGTAATTGTAGCGTCCCTTCTAATATCCCCGGTTATATCCCAAAAAGACCTGTGTACAGCAAGCACACCCTGGTCTACTTCTCTGTCAACCGAGGGCAGGTCTACCAGTAAGTGCTTAACACCCTTTTCTTTTAAAAAATTTCCAATTTCACCTTCCAGGTATGGAGGGTTTGTTCCTGAATATTGTCGTTTTAGCTTTGTTGACTCATTTGGGAGCGTTCTGATTATAAGGGCCTCTACTCCGTCCGCCAATTGGGGTTCAATATCTTTTAGAAGCACGACCTGATCTCCACCTCTCCGTTCCGGTGTCACGCTAATAAGCTGTGCTATAAAATGAAATGACTTCAGGCATTCATTAAGAGTAACGTGTCCGGGCGAGATGTGCCCGTAACATTCAGTATGTGTACCATTACCATGCGGTGTTAATTTTACCGATTGGTAGTTAACTGTTCCCCCTTCAGCTACGCTGCCCACAAAATCTCCCGAGCGGATCGTGCTAAATTCAACAGGGTCAGCATAGTAGCAGTTTGGATTTTGGGTGCCATTTTGCAAGGGTATAGAGATGTCAATTGGCTGTGACAGGTCAGCCGTGTAGGCCATTTTGTTATGACGAAGGATTATTTCCATACTAATCTTTGAATAGATCCGAAGATATCCGATCTGCAAGAAGCAGCCCACTACTTGTCAATTTCAGATGCCCATCCTCAATAATAGCATATTTTTTTTCGAAAAGTTGATTAAGATAGTTACGTTGAATGCTGTTGAGGTCATAATTCCACTCGCTAATTAACTTTTCTAGATTGGCGCCCCATTTTGTGCGCAAAGTGGTCAACAAGTACTCATTAATTTTTTCTGCAGTGCCTAATTCATCTACTTCAAACGGTACTTCCTCCTGGGATAGCGCCTTAAGATATTTCCCATTATTATTGACATTGAATTGCCTTACGTCTCCATTGTAGGAATGAGCGCTGGGTCCGACACCCAAATATTTTTCCTGTTTCCAATAGCTGGAATTATGCCTGGAATGGTACCCTGGCTTTGAAAAATTAGACACCTCATACTGCTCATAGCCGGCATTAGTGAGGGTTTCAATGAGTATCTCAAACTGCTGAGCAGCGTATTCCTCTTCTACTGCAGGAATACTCCCTTTTTTTAGCCAATTTCCAAAAACAGTTTTAGGTTCAATAGTCAGGCAATAGGAGGAAATATGTTCAGGCGCTATCTCCAAAGCCATAGCCAGGTCCGCTTTCCACAACTGATGGTCCCCGTATAGGATGGCATAGATCAGGTCTATACTTATATTGCTGAAGCCGGCTTTTCGTGCAGCCGCAATGCATTCAACAGCCTGATTACTGGTGTGTGCCCGATTTAAAAATTTTAACGTCTCTTGGTTAAAGGACTGAATTCCAATACTAAGCCTGTTGACACCTGCATTGAAAAGCATGTCCAGCTTTTCACTATTAAGATCGTCAGGATTAGCCTCTAGGGTTATTTCAGATTCTTCCGATACATTATAAAACATTTTGACACTGGCTAAGAGTTGCACGAGCTGCTTTTTATTTAACAAAGAGGGTGTTCCTCCTCCAAAATATATGCTGCCGATCATCTCATTTTCCAGGTAGTCTTTTTGCAATTTTAATTCCGTGCATAAGGCGTCTGTCATTTCATTCACATATTTTTGATTGGTGCTGAAATGAAAGTCGCAGTAATGACAGGCTTGTTTGCAAAAAGGAATATGAATGTAAATGCCAGCCAAAGTGTTGTTACTAAGTTGAACGTGTAAAACTATAACTAATATTTGATAAGAAAGTCACTATATCTCTCTTTATGTCTCTTGCTCACCGTAAGCATTGGTCATGGCCAGATCGCATTAAAATATGCCGCCTCAGATCCAACAACCAGGCTTATCGAAAAATTCCAGCCTTTGAGCCAACAAGTAACGGATTCCTTAGCGGCCCTCAGAATGGTAAATGATCTTCGTGCTCGTCTGTATTCGGAAGGATATTTGGCCACGGAGATTCGTTCGGTGAGTTGGAGGGATAGTGTGGTTTACATTCACGTTGAAGCGGGGAGTCAATATGAGTGGGCCGCCCTCAGGAAAGGTAACGTTCCCGAAGTCCTGTTAAGCAAAACAGGCTTTAGAGAGAGGTTTTTTATAGATAAGCCTTTCAGATATAATGAGCTTTCAAAGCTGTTTAAGAGAGTAATCGATCTTAGCGAGAATACCGGCTACCCCTTCGCCTCCATCAAAATGGATTCAATTGCGATTCAGGGTAGTCATATACAGGCCATCCTGCAGTATTCAGGCGGGCCGCTCATTACTTATGATTCCCTGGTTATTGAGGGTACGGATAGGGTTAAAAGCGAATGGCTTGCCTCTTATCTTAACATTCATTACGGTGGTGTATTTGATCAAAGTACTGTAAGCAGGATCGAATCCCGGCTCGAAGCGCTTACTTTTGTAGAACTCACAGCCCCAGTGCAGGTTGCCTTTCAAAATAGTATGGCGAGTATTACACTGAAGCTAAAAAACATTAACGCAAATCGCGTTGATGGTGTCATAGGTTTTCTGCCCAATGCCCAAAACAATGGAAGCTTGATGGTTACAGGTCAATTTGACTTAAGTCTGGTTAACCTCTTTAACAGTGGAAAGCAGTTGACGGTGGAATGGCAAAGATTAAAGCCTTTGTCACAATTTTTATATATCAGCTATCAACACCCTAACCTGGTCAGGTCTCCGCTGCATCTCAGAACCTCATTTGAATTACTCAAGGAAGATACTACGTTTATAAACCGAACCGGGCTGGTTGCTTTTAACTATAGAAGGTCTGCAAACGAATTTTCTTTCTTTACCCGGTGGAAGACCTCCAGGCTTCTTAGCACTAAAAAGTTTGAGAACACCATGACTTTACCCGGCATCAGTGATTTTAATATTAACTATTATGGGGTTGGCTATACTAACGCTCGCTTTCACGACCAACGAAATAAAAGGGTAGGTATGGAAATAGAAGTAGAAGCTGCAGTTGGTTCAAAAAAAATAAGGAGAAATTTGGCGCTACCCGCAGAGGTATATGAAGGATTGGACCTGAATTCCGTACAATATCAATTAGAGGCAAGCTATGGTTACTTTATACCTGTTGTCAGGCATGTGGTTTTTCACCAGCGAATCAGGGGAGGTAAAATAATTAACGACCAATTATTTTTGAACGATCTTTTCAGGTTGGGAGGGCTTCGCAGCCTTAGAGGATTCAATGAAAACTACTTCTACGCCTCTGATTATGTACTTTCCAATTTGGAACTGCGACTTTTTTATGCAACAGATTCCTGGCTTTTCATTTTTTATGATCAGTCCTATCTTTACTTTAATACGGGAGAAAGTCAATTTGAAGATTATCCCCTGGGGATCGGTGCCGGCATAAATTTCGCCACCAAAGCCGGGGTAGTTAGCCTTGCATACGCCTTAGGTAGATCTGAAGAGCAGCCATTAAGTCTGCGTATTTCAAAGTTTCATTTCGGTTATGTAGCTAAATTCTGATAAATTGCAATCAAATTTAAGCATGGTGGTAAGAAAGCTTTTATTCGTCATTATCTATTGCCTGATCGGCTTGTTGACAGAAAACAGTTTTGCTGCAGATACTACTGTGGTGAAGGATCTTAGTCATGACTGGTTTTTTTATGATAAGAGCAGCAAGAGCTATTTGCCTCTTGTAAGTCGCAGCTTGTTTAAGGAGAATACCGTTCACTTCGATATAGCACCGGCACAGTATTCAAACAGCTTGCTGAAAATTACAAGTGACAAGCCCCTTTCAGTGTTTATCAACAATAATATAGTAGATATAGTGGCTATCGAAGCATATTATTCCCTCGATAGCCTCTCTCGTGCATATAAAGATCCAATTTTACATATAGCCCTGTATAATAAGAACCTCAACATATTTAGCATTAGTGCAGAAGTGATCAGAATGATGCCCTCAAGACCTATCCCATTGGTAGAAAATGTCATTGTGATCAAGCCGCGTGGCGAAAATCTATTTCAGAACTTTATGGTGGGAGGGCTCATTGTTATAGCTGCATTTCTTGCGGCTCTGTATAATTATTTTCCCAGAACGTTAACAGATTTTTTTAAAGCCTCCAAAGCATTATCACTGCGTGAGAGTGATGAAAACCTTATAAAAAGCAGGCCTCTTAACCAGGTAAATCTGTTGTTTTACCTGTACCTGAGCTTTTTGATAGCATTGGTGCTCATATTTATTAGCAATGCGGGAAACATCCATATGGAAACATCGCTGTTTTACCCCAGGAGTTTTCTGGATGGCATGTGGAAATGGGCAAAGCTATCCCTTATCCTTTTTGGTTGGTTTATAGCCAAACTACTACTTGTAAGTAATATGTCGGCCTTGTTCAGGCTTGGAAATTTTTCAGTTTCACATTTTATCAATTACATGAGGCTGACATTATTTATATTTACCATTGGCTTGCTCATTATTATATTCTCATATTATGGATTTGAGATATTATCGCCCGCTTACTATAAAGGAGTACTCAACGTAATATTCGTTTTTATGGGTCTTCGGGTGCTTATTTTGTTTTTTAAATTATTGAGCACGGCCTCCTACAAAATTTTACATTTATTTTCATACCTTTGCGGCACTGAAGTTATTCCGTTTGTGATGCTTCTGTATTTAGGATTAAATCAACCATTCTGATTAGCTAAGAGTAACTGTTGAGTGAAGTTATGACCGATCAAGTGAAAGATAGAATGCTTCCTGTTAAGAGCATTCTCGTTTCTCAGCCAAAACCTAATGATGAAAATTCGCCATATTTTAAGCTGGCAGAAAAGTATAAGCTTAAGATAGACTTCAGGCCATTTATTCAGGTCGACCCAGTGTCTATCAAAGAGTTTAGGCAGCAAAAAATTGATATACTGAAGCATACAGCTATCATTTTCACAAGTAGGAACGCTGTAGATCATTTCTTTAAGATATGTGAGGAGATGAAAGTGGAGATGCCTGCAGATATGAAATATTTTTGTATCTCAGAGCAAACCTCTAACTACCTTCAGAAATATATTGTTATTAGGAAACGGAAGATATTCACCGGGCACCGTACCGCTACGGACCTGATCGAGATACTTAAAAAGCATAAGAATGAGAAATATCTGTTTCCATGCTCTGATATCAGAAAAAATGATATTCCTGATTTTTTGAGTGGAAATGGGTTCAATTATACTGAAGCAATAATCTATCGAACCGTAGCGAGTGATCTGTCAGACCTGGAAAATGTATATTATGATATACTGGCGTTCTTCAGCCCTTCAGGGATCAATTCACTGCTGGTAAATTTTCCGGAATTTAAACAAAATAAAACTCGGATAGCAGCTTTCGGACCTACTACAGCCAAGGCTGTTAAGGATGCAGACTTAATATTGGACATAGAGGCGCCATTACCAAATGCACCTTCTATGACAGGGGCAATAGAGCTTTACATTAAAAAGGCGAACAACATCAAATAACGTTTCTTTAGGTCGTTTTTTGGTAGATCATCGATAAACTTGTGCCTTTTAAAACAAAGTTCTTGAATCTATTGTCAAAAAAACCTTATATTTAAGACTGCTTTTGACTATAGATATGCAAAGGATTATTTTTTACATATGGTTAGGGGCGTTATTTTTTAGCCTTAACGCAGCCAACGCCCAGCAAGATGCGCAGTTTTCATACTACATGAAAAATGCGTTATACTACAACCCTGCCTTTGCCGGCACGGAGGGTATTACTCAGTTGACATTGTTGCACAGGTCTCAATGGCTTGGGTATCAGGGCACATTTGAAGATGGCGGAGCCCCTACCACTCAAGTATTTAGTATGACTACACCTATATATAGGTTTAGAAGTGGTTTTGGTGCGCATGTGGTAAATGACAACCTGGGCCCACAGAACAATCTCGAGGTACAACTGTCATATGCATACCACTTAGGCATCAGGAACTCCAAGCTTAGCTTTGGCTTCCGGGCGGGCGTTTTTTCGCAGTCTTTTGACTATGACAAATACCGTGCAATAGACCCGGATGATCCAGTTTTGGCGGATAAAAATGGTAAAGAATCGCAAATGAGACCGGATATGGCGCTTGGCGTCTACTTCAGGTCGGAAAAATACTACGCAGGACTTAGCGTTAATCATATTCTTAAGTCCGAATTTAATTTCGGAGTCAATTCTGTAAGAAATGCTTTGGAGAATCATGCTTATTTTACTTTCGGGTATATACACGAGGTGAATTTTGATTTGAAGCTTTCACCCTCTTTTTTGGTGCAGAGTGATTTTAATGAATTTAGTTTCATAGTTGGAGGCATGGCCTACTATAAAGATCAGATTTGGGGAGGGGTTGCATTCCGCCAGTCTGATGATGTCAATCTTTTGCTGGGATACAATTTTTTGAAAGATCGCTCGTTGAGTTTTGGCTACTCCTTTGGGTACGTAGTAAAAGATCAGGATGCCAAAGAACCTACAACGCATGAAGTTATCCTTAGCTACCAACTACCTGTGAACCCTGGTACTGGTAAAAAAGTGGTACGCACACCCAGGTTCAGGCACTAAAAGATTTAAATTATTTTGCTTTTAATAATAAATTATACAATTTGAGAAACTGGTTTTTTTGTCATCTTTAGTTAAAAACTAATTCGGAAGATTTTAAATAGATTTTTTTTTATATATTTCCACTTTAAAAAGTTAGAAAAATAAACATGGTTGGCTTTAGCTTAAATTAATTAAGTTAAAGGTTTTAAAGAAAAGTGTTATGCGTAAAGTAAAAAGAAGAATCCTCTACTCATTGTTGTTGTTGGCGCCAGCAATATTAGGAGGTTGTGGACTCTTAGGCCTCGGCGGCGGAGGAGGTGACCAGGGCGAATTGGTAGGTGTGCCCGGAAGAGAAGGATGGGTAATGACACTGCCATATGGTATGGTACCAATACCTGCCGGAACATTTCACATGGGCCAGGCAGATGAAGATCCAGCGTCAACTCAAATCAACTTCAACAAGCAAATAACGATCGGGTCTTTCTATATGGATGACACCGAGATCACAAATAATGAGTATCGCCAGTTTATCAACCATTTAATGGAAGATTCTATTAGTATACTTGGCGAGGAAACCATTATGAGTGAATACTATCCTGATACCACCGTTTGGGTACGTGATTTCGCTCATCACATGGGAGATCCTGTACAAGACTATTACTATTGGCATCCGGGCTATGACGACTATCCTGTCGTAGGAGTTGATTGGGAAGCTGCTGTATACTTCAGCAAGTGGAGAACCAACTACTGGGCTGATTACAGAAGAAGTATCGGAGAGGTGCCTATGCCATCTTTCAGATTGCCCAACGAAGCTGAATGGGAGTATGCAGCCCGGGGAGGAAGAGATATGGCCAAGTATCCCTGGGGAAATCCATATATTCGAAATTCTAAGGGTTGTATGTTAGCAAATTTTAAACCCGGCCGTGGGAACTTTTATGACGATGGGTTTGCTTATACAGCTCCTGTGGCGTCCTATTTTGCCAATGACTACGGATTGTATGACATGGCTGGTAATGTTTCGGAGTGGTGTCTTGATGACTTTAGCCCCATTTCTGTGCCAACTGTGTGGGATTTGAACCCTCAGTTTATAGATAAGAGAACAGATCCGAACAGTCCTCAATATGATCCTAACATCCTGCCAAAAAAGGTGATCCGTGGAGGATCATGGAAAGATGTGGCGTATTTCCTGGAAACAGGAACAAGAACATATGAGTTTAAGGATTCTGTCAGAGCTTATATAGGTTTCCGTAACGCAATGACACATTTAGGAAGATCATCGGGAACCGAGTTTTAACTTTTTGATTTTTATTATCAAACCCATTAAAATTAACTTTCATTAAATTAAAAACCTTAAGACAATGAGTAGAAAAAAAGGCGGATTTGCAGAACTTCTATTTAGGACCATTATGCCTAAGGTATATGGTATAGGTGCTGCAGTAGTTATTATAGGTGCGATGTTCAAAATCTTGCATTTGGAAGGTGCAAACCAAATGCTGATGATAGGTTTGACCACAGAAGCCATCATCTTCTTTTTAAGTGCATTTGAACCACCTCATTCAGAGCCGGATTGGTCTAAAGTATATCCTGAACTATCTGAGGATTATGAGGGATCCGCTACCTCTCCCAGGCTTTCCAACAAACCAGGCGTTTCTCCCACACAGGAGCTGGATAAAATGATGGAAAAAGCTAAAATAGGTCCTGAATTAATCGAAAGCCTTGGAAAAGGTATGAAGAATATGGCTGATTCTGCATCTAAGATGTCCAGTCTTGCAGATGCGGCAGTAGCCACCAACGATTATGCAAAAAATGTGAAATCCGCTTCACATTCATTGTCGGAAATGAATAAATCCTATGCTACAACAGCACAGGCAATGGCAGCTATGGCAGATGCCACTAAAGATTCTAAAGAATACCACACTCAAGTACAAAATGTTACTAAGAATCTGAGCGCCCTGAATGCTGTTTATGAGATGGAGCTAAAAGATGCGGATAGCCATGTAAAAGCAATGAATAAATTCTATACAAATATGGCTGGCGCTCTTGAAGGAATGACGACAGCAGGTGAAAAAACCAAGTCATTTGCCAACGAATTGGATAAACTGACTGGTAACCTGACTTCTCTCAACAGGGTGTATGGCGATATGCTTACAGCCATGAGAGGTGGACGCCCTAATCAACAAGGGTAATATTAGGAGTAAGATATTATGATTTATTCATTAACAAAACGATTCTAACATGGCTGGTGGAAAAGAAACCCCAAGACAGAAGATGATAGGTATGATGTACCTCGTTCTTACTGCCCTGTTGGCGCTACAGGTAAGTAATGCGGTACTCGAAAAGTTTGTATTTATCGATGAGGCGCTCAGACGTTCTGGTCAGGAGATGGAGGAAAAAAATACCAACACCCTGTCCGCTATTACTGCCGAGGTTGCCAAGAAAGGTGACAGAGCCGCTGATGTGGCGGCCCTTGATAAAGCAAAGAAAGTTAACCAACTGACTAATGAAACTATCAAATACATGAGCGACCTGAGAGAGAAAATGGTCGAAATCACAGGAGGTAGAGACGAAAATGGTCAGTTAGTAGGTGCTAAAGATTATGACATCGTAGGCAACTATATGATAAAAAAAGGTGAAGGAGATGTGCTGAAGAAGAAGCTAAACGACTACGCTAAGCAATTGGAGGCGCTGACTGGTGATCAATTTGCGGCTTTGGCGAAAGATGCCAAAGACATTGATATAGCCAAAAATGATGAGAACCAGAGGAATAAGGATTTTGCTGATTATTACTTTGGAAATACCCCAACTGCGGCTGGTATGGCTACTATTAGCCACCTGGAAACGGAGGTGCTAAACTATGAGGCTCGTGCTCTTTCAAAGCTTGCAGAGCAGGTGGGTGCCAAAGATGTTGAGTTCGATCAGATCGTGCCATTGGTAAGACCGTCCTCTAATACTGTTGCTGCCGGCGGTAAGTTTGAGGCAGATCTGTTTATTACGGCTTCATCTTCAGGTATCAATCCCGTATTTATGTATAATGGTAAAGAGGTACCGTCAAATGTAACAGAGAATGGCATAAAATATGGTAAGATCGAGTTCACCGCTGCGGCAAGCAATTATGATTCAAAGACATTGACTGCTGAACAGAGCTTTGAGGCTGAGATCTCACTCAACGACTCTACTTATAAAATAAAGCATAAGTACTTCGTGGTGAAGCCTGTTATTCAGGTGCGTTCTGCTGCTTTACAGGCCCTTTATATGAACTGTGGCAATGAATTGGATATTCAGGTGCCCGCTTTGGGAACTGCATATAATCCTGCCTTCTCTTCTACTGGGGCAAAAACCATCAAGGGTAACAGAACCGGATTGGTAACGGTTATCCCTGAAGGTAGAAGTAAAGTTAAACTAACAGTGAGTAATGATGGCAATGTTTTAGGTACTGAAACGTTTGATGTTAAGAAGGTGCCACCTCCAAACATTGAGATCACCTCTAGAAACCGACCTGTAGATTTTGAAAAAGGTGTTGCTGCCGCAGCTTTGACTGCAATTAAAGTGAGTGCACAAGCTGATGAAAACTTTGCAAGGGAGGTTCCCAATGATGCTCGATACAGAGTGCAAAAAGTAAATGTGAAATTGGCTAGAGCCGGAAGACAAATTCGTGCGGAGGATTTTACCTCTGAAAATATTGACCTCAGAGCCTGGAGAAGTGAGTTCAGAAAGGGCGATAACCTGATTATTAAGGTTGAGAATGTGCTCAGGAGAACTTATCAGGGTGACAATGAAAGGGTAAAGCCGGCTACTACAATTTATAGTATTCCGATTGACTAACAAATTTAGGCGTGGACATGATGAAGTTTAAGAAATATATCTTAGTTGTCTTAGTAGGATTTTTGGCGACTCCGATGCAGGCTCAATTGAGCGAATTGGAGCAGTATAATCCTAATTCAATAGAACCTATTCCAAGATACGAGCACCTGTTTAAACGTAGGGTCTGGAGAATGATCGATCTTAAGGAAAAACAGAACAAAGGTTTTTTTGCAAGAGGTGGAGAAATTACAGATTTTATTCTCGATGCAATTAAGTCTGGAGAAATAGCTGATCTTTATGTAAATGACTCTTTAACGACTAAAATGAGTAAAGATGATTTTCTTAATAAGATGGTCTATCAGGAAGGGTTGAAAATTGACGAATGGCAACGTGGTGTTGAATATTATGAAGGTGATCAGGTAAGGTATAACGGGATTGTTTACTCGGCTATATTTGACGAAGTCAGATCAGTTCCATCGGAGGCGCCGGATGATTGGGAGGAAACTCCTGGTGTAGGTGACGCTATTCTGTTTCTGCCTCGTCAGATAAGTCTTATGATGTTAATGGAAGACGTGATCTTTGACAAAAGGAGATCCAGACTTTATCATAAGCCACAATCTTTGCAATTAATAATTCCCGGTTCAGAAACTTTAGATGGGGTGCAACTGCCACTTGTAGTTCTTAAATATAAAGATCTTCACAAGTTGTTTAAAGACCATCCCGAGAAAGCCATCTGGATTAACAGATATAATAGCGCTGAGAACAAGAACTTTGCTGATGCATTTGATCTAAGGCTTTTCAGAGCTTCATTATTCAAGTTTGAAAATCCGGATGATGATCCTATTGTTGATATGTATAAAAACAGAATGGAAGCAGTTATGGCATCTGAGTGGTGGGAGATGCAGTTGATGGAAAAGGAACATAACCTTTGGGAATATTGATCCAACGGATAACGACAAAAAAAGCAGCCATTGGCTGCTTTTTTTTTGATGTTTTTAGACATTAATTCATCAATTTGTCTTTGATGATCATGCCCCTCACTCGTCTATTGGGATGTAGGAAAGAAGACTCCCTTTGAATATATGCGTTAGGCAGATTGAATTCTTCATTCTACCGGGATGACGTTAAAAAGAATGATGTTGTTAAAGGAAGGTTTTTAGATACGAGTACACTTTAACCGCTTATACTATCGAACCTATCTCTTAAAAATACCACTCCCTCCATGCCTCCAATCACCACGACCGAAATGTCTTTATGGGTGTGGCCTCATGTGTAGACGGAAGTGCAGTGATCAATTATGAAAATGCTTGAAAACTAATTGAGCTTTGCTGGCTCCGATAGCCTCTGATAGCTGTTTTAGTGAAAGTTCTTTGATCTTTCTAGTCGATTTATACTGTTTTAAAAGTTTGTCGGTCGTTTCCTTACCGATTCCCTTGATTGATTCCAGTTCGGTGTTGAAGCTGGCCTTGCTTCTTTTCTGGCGATGAAAGGTAATAGCAAACCTATGCGCCTCATCCCGAACCCTTTGCAAGAGGAATAGTGAAGGAGATTTTTTGTTGATATGAATAGGTACGGAATCCTCTGGAAAATATATTTCTTCCAATCTTTTGGCAATGCCAATAATAGGTATTTTTCCATAAAGAGATATTTCCCTGAGAGCCTCACAGGCGCTGCTTAACTGTCCTTTGCCACCATCTATTACAATCAACTGCGGTAAGGGGAGGTCTTCTTCCTGCAACCTGCGATACCTGCGGTATACGATTTCCTTCATCGATGCAAAGTCATTGGCCCCCTCAACAGTTTTAATATTAAAATGCCTATAATCCTTTTTTGAGGGTTTGCCATCTTTAAAACACACCATTGACGCGACAGGGGTTGTACCTTGCAGATTACTGTTGTCAAAGCATTCTATATATTCAGGTATTTCCGGGAGCCTCAGGTCCATTTTTAGCTGCATCAATGTTTCGTTTTTCTTTTGTTTGCCTGAAGATTTTAGTTTTTCACGTTTGTACTCAAGTGCATTTTTAAGAGAAAGCTCAACCAGCTTTCGTTTGTCTCCTATTTTAGGTACGGTGTTATTAATATGTTCTGTTAAGACAAGGGGCACGTTGGAGACAATTTCTTTATGCTCACTACTATGTTGGTCGCGTAGCTCCACGGCCACCAGGCCGAGTATGTCCTCGTCACTCTCTTCTAATTTTTTCTTAATCTCTACCGTTTTGGCGAGTATTATTGCCCCGTTCTTGATTTGCAGGTAATTG
This sequence comes from Fulvivirga imtechensis AK7, assembly GCF_000331535.1. Classification (GTDB taxonomy): domain Bacteria; phylum Bacteroidota; class Bacteroidia; order Cytophagales; family Cyclobacteriaceae; genus Fulvivirga; species Fulvivirga imtechensis. Next base: position 87,394 of record NZ_AMZN01000066.1, read on the forward strand.
ACAAAAGCGACTTGTTTTTCACTTACAATAGTAAATACATCTAATTCTGAAAGTTTCGGATTCACCACTGTCGATTTGGTTTGGAATTTATCCAAGAGATCTATCTTATCTTTAAATCGTTGTGCTACTTCAAAATTCAGATCCTTGGAGGCTTCCAGCATCTGCTCCTTGAAATGATTCCGCACGATTGACAAATTACCTTTTAAGATATTTTTGGCCTGCTCTATCTCCGTATTATACTCTGCCAGACTTTGAAGATTTTCACAAGGGCCTTTGCAGTTTCCGATGTGATATTCGAGACAGATTTTAAATTTGCCAAGCTCGATGTTTTTTTCAGAGAGGTTGAGCTTGCATGTTCTGATCGTATAGAGCTTGCGTAGAAGGTCAAGTACATTTTTCATGGCTACCACACTGGAAAAAGGCCCAAAATATTCACCAAATGAGGGGTCGAACTTTCTCGTAGAAATTATACGCGGAAACCTTTCATTGACAATACAAATATATGGGAAGGTTTTATCATCTTTTAACAGGATGTTGTACTTGGGTTGATTTTGCTTGATGAGGTTATTTTCAAGCAAAAGCGCATCAAACTCTGAGTTGGCCAACGCGAATTCCATCGAATGGATCTCGGAGATCAGCTTTCTTGTTTTTCTATTAAGCTGATGAGATTTACTAAAGTAGCTGTTGACACGTTTTTTTATGTTTTTTGCCTTCCCTACATATACTAATTCATTGTCAGTGGTAAAAAATTTATATACTCCCGGGGCATTAGGCAATGAACTGCGCTGCTCTATCGAATACCTGGGTACCTCCATGGATCATCTTTAAACTTTTATTGAAAATCGTTCGGATTCCAGGCAGGTTCCTCCTCTATGACGGTGGAATCGGATTCAACAGTATTGTACCTGCTACAATCGAGGTTTACATCTATGCCACCGACAGGTCGCTGAAATGTACCTTTGGTATAACCCAACTCTTGATTTTTATATACCTTTAGCATATACTTTTCCCAGATGGGACGTGCCGTTTTTGCTCCTTGTCCAAGGTACCAGTTCCTGAAATGGATGCTTCGTTCGTCTCCTCCAACCCAAACTCCGGTTACCAGATCTTTTGTTATGCCCATGTACCAACCGTCTGAAGCATTGTTTGTTGTGCCGGTTTTACCCCCTATCTCGTTGTCGATCTTTAGTTCCATATCTATCCCTGCCGAGGTCCCTCCTCGTTCTTCTACACCACCTTTAAGCATATATAACATTTTGTAGGCGGTTTGCTGGCTAATCGCTTGTCGTGTTTTCGGTACGAAGTTTTCAATTATATTACCATTTTTATCTTCTATTTTGGTAATATAATAGGGTTTCGTATAGATGCCCTGATTGGCGAAAGTACTGTATGCGCCAACAAGCTCATATACTGATACGTCACTAACTCCGAGAGCCAGGGCAGGCACTGCATCCAAATGACTTTCTATGCCTACGCGGTGAGCAAAATCGACAACGTTTTGCGGTTTCACCTGGTTCATCAGGTATGCCGTAATGGTATTTACTGACCGGGCCATTCCTTGTCTAATAGTCATTTTGTCACCTGTGCCATAGGTGCCATCTGCGTTTGGGGCCGTCCATGTACCACCGGGAACAGGAATGGTGATGGCAATGTCAACAACTTCATAGCATGGAGGATAGCCTTGCTCTATGGCCGCACCATATACAAATGCTTTAAAAGTAGAGCCTGGTTGCCTTTTTCCTTGCTTTACGTGGTCATATTTGAAAAATTTATGATCAACACCACCTACCCAGGCCTTAATGTGTCCTGTATGTGGCTCCATTGACATCAGGCCGGCTTGGAGGAAGCGCTTGTAATAATTAAGAGAATCCATTGGACTCATTACCGTATCTTTTTCGCCATTCCATGTAAATACAGTCATCTCGTGGGGCATGTTCATCATGATCTTAATGGAGTCCGACCCTTCTCCATACTTCTCAACCAACGCCCTGTAGTGGTCAGTTCTTTTGAAACGATCGTTAAGGAAATTTGGGATTTCCCTGCCTTTCTCGTCTATCCAGGGATTCTTACCATTCCAATGCTCATCAAATAGTTTTTGCAGCTCAGCCATGTGCTCTTTCATAGCTTCTTCAGCATAGCGTTGCATACGGCTGTCAATGGTGGTATATATTTTCAGACCATCTTCCCATAAGTCATAGCCGTTCTCTCTGCACCATGCCATCAGGTCGTTTCTGATAACACTTCTGAAGTAGGTAGCCAATCCTTTATTTTGATTTGCTACATCATAGTCCAGTTCAATAGGAAGAGCAGCTATGGAATCATATTCTTGCCGGGTGTTTATCTTGTATCCGTGTTTGTACACCTTGTATAATACTTCATTTCTCTTGGCTATCGAGTTTTCATAATTTCTTACGGGATTAAAAAATGTAACAGCCTGAAGTAAGCCTACAAGCACTGCTGACTCCTGGAGGTTGAGCTCTCCAGGTTGTTTGTTGAAGAAAGTTTCAGCAGCAGTTTTTATGCCATATGCATTACTGCCGAATTCTGCAGTATTAAGGTACATGGCTAGTATTTCTTTTTTGGTAAAATTCCGTTCCAGGTATACGGATATTATCCATTCCTTTGTTTTTTCGACAATCCGTTTTGGGTAACCTCCCAGTGAGGCGATTTTGCCTTCCAGTTCTTCATCCTGGGTATAGAGGTTTTTGGCCAACTGTTGTGTAATGGTACTGCCACCGCCCGCGTAGTTAAGTGTTAGTATACCTTTGATTACCCTTAGGTATGCCACGAAATCCATTCCACTGTGATCAAAATAGCGATGATCTTCAGACAACAGTAATGTGTTTACAAGATCTTCTGAAAGTTCATCATAGGTGACCTGGCTTCTGTTATACCGGAAGTACCTTCCCAGTGAGACGCCATCGGCAGATAATAATTCAGAAGAAAGGTCATTTTCCGGATTTTCTAATGCTTTTAAACTAGGCATACCACCGTATAAGCCCATGAAATCGGTCTGTACACTCCAGATGTATATTCCCCCCAGGAATACCCCTCCCAATAGAAATATCCAGATTGCAATGACAAGTATTTTAAAGACTTTGCGCTGCTTATTAAAAAAATTTTTAAAGTCCATTGGTGTAGTTTTTATTGAAGAACCTTAAATAGGCCTCAAGATCTTTGCTTTGATAAAAAATATTGAAATTGTCCTTGGTGATTACAAATTTATAAAATTTTGAGTTCTGTGTTTTCTCGGAAATTGCATCTGCACCTAAGAATTTTTTATAATATGTTACAGCTTGCTGCATATCTGCTATTCCCGAAACCATAGTCATAGCGTATTGCTCATTAAGTATGAGGTTGCTGGTTTTTAGGTCTGCCTCTGGAAATTCTGTGTCATTAAAAGTTGTAACAAGCGGATAAATTGCTTCGGTAAGCTTTTTCCCTGATTCATAAACGATCACCAGATAATGCTCCTGTTGGAAATATTTCACAAATTCAGTACCCAGTAACCGCCTTTGTTTTTCCAGGAAGTTTTTTGATGCTTCTAAAAGTTGCTTTGCATATGGGGTAATATCGCTATCCGGGTGGAGTTCAATGAACTCAGATAGTTGGTACTGGTATAAATTTATATCTTCTGTTTTCCCGGTGATCAATATTTTTAAAAGCTTGAGACGAGGAGTGAAAACCGTCTCCTGATAAGTGTTCAATCCCCTGTTTAATGTATCCAGTGCCGCTTCAAACTGGCTGTTTTCATACAACTGATAAGCATTTCTGTATATCTTCTTTAATTGTTCGTTGGCAGCCGTGCTCTCTTCTGTATAATTTGGATTAGCCAGCAGCTTGGCATACGTTGTATTGGGGTATTCAGCAAGCAAACGACTTTTATATGGTTCTGTATCTAGCCCTAAATTTTTGTGGATCAGGTAAAGGTGATATAATACTTCGGCTTCATTTTCTGTATCGGGAAATCTCGTGAGCAATGTTTGGAAGGCTGTTGCTGCATTTTCCTCTTCATGCAGGTTAAAGTAGTATATGCTTCCCAGTCTGTAATAAGCCTGCTCTATCTGATCAAGGGCTTGTGCCTTGGCTTCCGGGGAAAACGGTATTTGAGCATATAAAGCGTCTGCCTGAGAGGTCTCCGGAACACCATCAACGGCCTCATCTTCCACATCACCAGCCTCGGTAATGGGTTCTACATCATCTGTCTCCTCTTCAAAGCGGTCCACAGTACGCTTGTTAGACCTTCTCCAGTTATCCTCCAGAGGGCGATCACCCCATACCCGTTTGAACTCGGTCTGTCCCAGCGCCGTTGCGGAAGGATTATCAAAATACCATCCGGTAGAACCGATACCTGTCCCCTGGCGCAATTGCTCCAGATTATTTCTTCTTGCTCTTCTTTTTTCGAGTTCTTCGCGTTCTTTCTCCTTTTCTGCTTCAGCTTCAAGGTGTGCAGCTATACGAAGCTTTATTGATGAGGAGTCCAGTTCTGACAGGGCCAGCAAACTATCCTGAAGATGAATGGTATTCAATTGCTTAACGAAATCCTGCAACACCCCTTGTCTTTCCTTGATCTGGGCATAATTTTCATGATCCTGAGGTAAAACTGAAATAGTGCTGTCATAATATGCACTTGCTGTTTCGTATTTCCTGAGGCTGTCATAGTGAATTTCACCCAACTTCAGATAAGATTGAGCTTTTTGTCTGGTGTTATTGACGCTTTCCCGAACTGATGATTTAAGGAATTCAATACCCTCTTGAAGATTACCATGACGGATTTCAAATTCAGCCATCTCATAGTATATCTTGTCTTTAAACTCTTTGTTTTTCTTGTCTTTTAATAGCTGCCGGAAGAGTTTTCGGGCTGCTTTCAAATCGCTGGATCTATTGAGTTGAGTAACCTGTGCCATGTAAAGCCGGGCATAGAAGTCAAGTTCGTAGGCAGGATTGCTGGCGATGCATTTTTTATAAAAGTTATAGGCTTCTGCCTCAAAGCCCAGCATCTGATATACCTGACCAATAATAAAGTAGATCCTGCCCTTACCGTCTTTCTTTTTGAGTAAAGGAGCTGCCTGAACAAGGTTGCGCACCATGTGGTCGTAATCCTCCTGCACCTGATAATAATGAGCACGGTTTATAAAGAGCGTTTTAGTGTTTTCTTTGTTGAGTTTATATTTTTTTAAATAGTCAGAAACTGCAATGGCATTATTATATTCCTGGTAATCGGTAAAGGTTCGAAGCAGATGGACCAGTGCATTATGTCGTGCATTGGGATCTTCGCTTTTTGTATTGACATACTTAAACGTTTCTATGGCATTCACATAGTCAAGGCTATAGAACCGTGCCTGGCCTATTAAAATATAACTGTCATCTACCCACTTGCTGTTTTTATGCCGCTGAATGGCGATTGAGGCTTTTTTTATACACTCATCCACCTGATCCTGGTAGCTGTTGGCTAATGTGGAGTCAATCTTAGGATATATTTGGAGTACCTTATTATAGTCGTTGTCATAGTTTTCCTTTACAATGTTTTTGATTTCCCGTATATTTTCCTTAGCATAGAAATAGGCGTTATATCGTGCGGTAGTATTATGATAGGTCTTGCTAATGATATTTTTTCGTTCAGCCGAGCAAGATGCCAAAATGATAGAAATAGCTACCAAAGCGTGAAAAAAATAGTGCCTCAAACGTATCAATGTTATTTTTATTCGTTTTAACTATTCAAGTGTTCATAGGATAATTCTCAACTCCCGGAGTCAATTCTGCAAGTTTGAGCATTTCACTGATGAAACGTAAAATTTATGATAATTAATACAATAATAGTTTATAATATCTATTTTTGTTCCCCAAATTTTAATCCGCAGCAAATTGAAGGCTAGAAAGACACTTTCAAGTTGGTTGGTTAACCGCTATCTTCTGATTATAAGAAATGAGGAAAATTTTGCTGAAAAATCAACTTTTAGTTTTACCTACGCGAAAGTAATACTTTTAACGGTTACCGTGTTCATCGTTTTAATGGCACTGAGCCTTTTGTTGGTAAAAACTTTACTTGCACAATGGTTTGATCCAAGGCATGCCCAGATAGAGGCCAATAAAAACCTGTATGAGCTTACCTTAAAGGTAGATTCTCTGGCCCAGGAGGTGGAAGAAAAGGATCGTTTTATCAAGAACTTTCAACGTGTGTTGAGTGGAGACACCATTGAGGTGTATCAGGAGTATGATATGACGGCCACTGCCAATAAGCGTATCAATACCGAGAATATAGATGTAACGAAACTTTCACCTATAGATTCCCAATTTAGGCAGGAATTTGAGCAGACGGATCTCTCGCTATTAAATTTTACACCCGGCACCCATCACGAATTGCAGGAAGTATTTTTTTTCTCACCAATTTCAGGGTTTGTTTCTGCGCCTTACAATGTAAAAGACGGGCATTTTGGGGTGGATATAGTTGCAAAGAAAAATGAGCCGGTGAAGAGCGTGGCAGATGGTACCGTCATTATGTCGTCATGGACTCAGGATTCAGGTTATGTAATTGCTATTCAGCACAGAGGCAATTTGATATCAGTTTATAAGCACAATGCTGAACTATTAAAAAAAGTTGGTAGTTTTGTAAATGCTGGGGAAATTATAGCAATTATTGGCAACACCGGTGATTTGACCGATGGACCTCATTTGCACTTCGAGTTGTGGAATAACGGAAACTCTGTTAACCCGGAAGAATTTGTAACTTTTTAAACAGTAAGGAACATGTTTACCTCAAAAGAAACTCACAAAGTGGCAGAACAGATCAGCAATTCAAGTAACATTATTGGTAAGGGCACTATTCTTGAAGGCAATATTGAGACCTATGGAAATATTCGTATAGAAGGAAAGGTGGTTGGTAATATAAAAACCAAGTCAAAGCTTGTGTTAGGACAATCTTCCCAGGTAGAGGGCAATATTCTGGCTCAAAATGCTGAAGTAGAGGGGGAGCTGAAGGGCAACATTGAAATTACTGATGTATTGATCTTAAAACCTACATCAACTGTTTATGGTGATATAGTTACCAATAAACTTATTGTTGAATCAGGAGCCACTTTCAATGGCGGATGCAAAATGGGAGTGACCATGAAGGAGATCAATATAGGAGAGAATGGAACAGCAAAAATCCTCAAACAAGAAGGAGCCAAAGCGGTATAACAGCTACATAAAGTATTCCGGGTTAGCGATTCAAATGGCCGTTTCTATTTATTTTGGACATTTACTAGGGCAATATCTGGATCAGAAGACGGGGAATGCTTCGGAACTATACTCGAAAATATTCACATTGGTTGCCGTATTTCTCTCCATTTTTATGGTCATACGAACAGTGATCAAATCCAACTCAGACTGAAAATGATTAAAAGGTTTTTCTCCTTTACAATTCTTGTGCTAATCCTTTCCACGTCACTATATGCTAGCCAGCATTATCTGCTAAATTCTTTGGATCAAACACTGGCATTCTCTTTGGTGGCCATGTACCTCTTTCATTTCATTTCATATGTGATCATTTGTCTTTCTGTGGAATACCTTAATGCCAAACTGCCTTCTCAGGTAGGATATGCTTATCTGGCTTCCGTATTTATTAAAATAGGTGTTTTTGTCCTTGTATTTAAATCTACTATTGTAGGCGCAGAGGACCTGACCCTGGTAGAAAGGCTATATATTATCATTCCGATGTTTCTTTTCCTGGTTCTTGAGGCGATCTATTGCGGACGTTTAATGAATGCACAACAGCACACCAAATAATATTGAGAAATTTGCTGGAAACATTCTGAAAAAAAAGATTGATCTTATTGAGAAATGCTTAATTTTGCACCCAAATTTATCACGGATTCGTTTTAAGCATGGTGATGTCAAACAAAATTACAAGCTTTTTATCAATACTTGCACTTTTGATTTTCTCAAATGTAGCTTTTGCTTCAAGCACTGGCGAAAATGAGCAGATAGATGGAGGTGCCGTAGATACCCAGGAGGAAATTAACGCCTACATCAGGCACCACTTACAAGACGCTCACGATTTTACACTGTTTACACTTGGAGAATCGGGTAAGCACATTGGCTTCCCCCTGCCGGTTATACTTTGGGATGATGGGCTTCATGTTTTCATGTCATCAAAGTTTCATCATGGAGCTGCCGTTGCTGAATCTAACGGAAATTATTACAAATTATATCACGGTAAAATATACAAAACCAATGCCGAAGGAGAGATCAGCTATGATGAGGATCGTCACCCGACCAATGCAAGGCCGTTGGATCTGTCTATCACTAAAAACGTGGTAGGGATGTTATTTGCAGGAGCGCTCCTTTTATTTGGGTTTGCTTCACTGGCGAAAAACTATAAAAACAAACCGATACCTAAGGGTTTTGGAAGAGTGCTTGAACCATTGGTGATATATGTTAGAGATGAGATCGCCAGACCAAATATTGGGCCTAAGGCAGACCGCTATATGCCATACCTGCTAACTGCATTTTTCTATATATGGTTATTAAACCTGCTGGGGCTTACCCCACTTGGTTTTAACGTAACTGGAAATATAGCTGTAACTGTTTGCCTGGCTTTATTTACATTTTTTATTGTGCAGTTTAGTGGCAATAAGGACTATTGGAAGCATATCTTCTGGATGCCGGGGGTGCCTGTTCCTATGAAGATACTCCTGATGCCAATAGAACTGTTGGGAGTATTTACCAAGCCTTTTGCATTGCTTATCCGTTTGTTTGCAAATATTACCGCGGGTCACTTTGTGGTGATGAGCCTTATTGCGCTGACTATCACGATGAAGGCGGTTTTCGGACCAATTGCTGCAACGGGAATGTCATTTGCCCTGGCCTTGTTTATAACGGTTATAGAAATATTAGTTGCATTCCTTCAGGCATATATCTTTACAATGTTGTCGGCATTGTTTATAGGTATGGCCGTTGAGGAGCACGATCATCATTAAAAGAGAATTTTTGTTTAATTATATAAATCAATTCACATGTACAATTTAATTGGAGCAGGATTAATCGTGATCGGTGGTGGAATTGGACTTGGCCAGATTGGTGGAAAAGCAATGGAAGGTATTGCTCGTCAGCCAGAGGCAGCCGGTAAAATTCAAACTGCCATGATTATCATTGGAGCATTATTGGAAGGTCTGGCATTTGGAGCCTTGATCTTAGGTAAATAATGCAGAAGCATGGAAAACACATCTTGTTGCGGTAGGCGCAAGATGTGTTTCTTTAAATGAATAAACAAAAACACTAAATAATATATAATGGATCAGTTGTTAAACGACTTTTCGCCCGGCTTGTTCATCATGCAGGCGCTTATTTTCCTGGTTCTCCTACTGCTTTTGACAAAGTTTGCCTGGAAACCGATCGTTCAATCCCTAAGGATCAGAGAAGAATCCATTCAGGATGCGCTTGATGCAGCGGAGCGTGCGAAGCAGGAAATGGCTCAGTTGAAAGCTGATAATGAAAAGCTATTAGATGAGGCCAGACAGCAGAGAGATACTATATTGAAAGACGCGAGAGAAGTGGCCGCTGCATTGAAGGAAGAAGCAAAGGCAGATGCCGGAAAACAGGCTGAAAGAATGATAGCAGACGCCAAAGCAGCTATCGATAACGAAAAGCGTGCTGCATTAGCAGAGGTTAAAACACAGGTAGCGGCACTCTCTTTGGAGATCACCGAAAAGCTGCTTAGAAAAAAGCTTTCTGATGAAAGTGCTCAGAAGGAGCTAATTGAAGATTTTGTACAAGAAGTTAAGCTTAACTAACACATGTCAGAATACAGAGTAGCATCCAGGTATGCCAGATCCCTGTTGGCACTAGCTGAAGAAAAGGGGGTTATTGAAGAAGTACACAATGATATGCTGTCTTTTCTGCAGGTGTGTGAAGAAAATCGTGCTTTTGTATTAATGCTAAAAAACCCTGTAATTAAACATGATAAGAAAGGGGTTATTTTGGAACAGATATTCAAAGGCAGGGCTAGTGATCTGACGCTGACATTTTTTGAGATCATTACCAGAAAGAATCGTGAGGCTGCCCTTCCGGCAATTGCCAAAGAGTTTCATAATCAATATAATGCCTACAAGGGTATAGAGTTAGCTACTGTAACTACCGCGGTGCCTTTGGATAAAGGTTTAAGATTGAAGCTCGAAGAGCTTGTAAAGAAGATGTCTTCAAAAGAGAAGGTGGAGCTTATAGAAATAGTTGATAAGGATGTTATTGGAGGGTACGTACTTAAAGTTGGCGACCGCCAAATTGACGACACCCTGAGAAGTAAGCTCAAGGAATTAGAACTGCAGTTCAGTCAGAATCCATATATAAAAGAATTTTAATTTTAAGAAAGAAATACAATGGCAGACGTAAGACCAGACGAAGTTTCAGCGATATTAAGAGAGCAACTCTCAGGTGCCCGAACTGAAGCCGAACTTGAAGAAGTAGGTACGGTATTAGTAGTGGGTGATGGTGTTGCACGCATCTATGGCTTATCAAAAGCACAGTCAGGAGAACTCCTGGAATTTGAAAACGGCCTGAGGGCATTGGTACTCAACCTGGAAGAGGACAACGTGGGAGCCGTACTTTTGGGTGACTACAAGGATATTAAAGAAGGAGATACTGTTAAGAGAACGGGAAGAATTGCCTCTATCAAAGCCGGTGACGGTATGGTTGGCCGTGTTGTGGATACTTTGGGTAATCCTATTGACGGTAAAGGTCCTATAGAAGGAGAAACCTATGAGATGCCGCTTGAAAGAAAAGCGCCAGGGGTTATTTACCGACAGCCGGTAAGTGAGCCTCTGCAAACTGGTATTAAGGCGATTGACTCAATGATCCCTATCGGAAGAGGACAGAGAGAGTTGATCATCGGTGACCGTCAGACTGGTAAGACTGCAGTTGCTATTGATACAATTATTAATCAGAAGGAGTTTTACGAAAGAGGTGAGCCTGTTTACTGTATTTATGTGGCCGTTGGCCAGAAGGCGTCAACAGTTGCCGGTGTGGTAGCAGCTTTGGAAAAAGCCGGTGCAATGGACTACAGTGTGGTAGTATCCGCTTCTGCTGCTGACCCTGCTCCTATGCAATTCTTTGCTCCGTTTACCGGTGCTGCCATAGGCGAATTCTTCAGAGATACTGGCCGACCTGCACTGGTTATTTATGATGATTTGTCAAAGCAAGCAGTTGCCTATCGTGAAGTGTCGTTGCTGTTAAGAAGACCTCCAGGCCGTGAGGCATATCCCGGTGACGTTTTCTATCTACACTCAAGACTTTTGGAAAGAGCAGCAAAGATCAGCCAGAACGACCAGATTGCTCAGGCGATGAATGACCTTCCTGAATCTATCAGAGGTATGGTGAAAGGTGGCGGATCATTAACAGCTTTGCCCATTATCGAAACACAGGCTGGTGACGTTTCTGCTTATATCCCAACTAACGTGATCTCTATTACAGATGGTCAGATATTCCTTGAAACAAACCTGTTTAACTCTGGTATCAGACCAGCGATTAACGTGGGTATATCAGTGTCACGAGTGGGAGGTTCCGCTCAGATCAAATCTATGAAGAAAGTGGCAGGTACATTGAAGCTTGATCAGGCGCAATTCCGTGAACTTGAGGCATTTGCTAAATTCGGATCTGACCTTGATGCCGCTACAAAGCTTACTATTGAAAGAGGAAGACGTAACCTCGAAATACTAAAGCAGGCGCAGTATTCTCCTGTGTCGGTAGAGGAACAGGTTGCGATTATCTACGTTTCTACGAAAGGATTTATAGATGATGTTCCTGTTGGGAAGGTGAAAGAATTTGAGCGTAACTTCTTGGATATGTTGAGGAATAAGCATAGAGATGTGCTTGATGCTTTAAAAGCCGGAAAGCTGGAGGATAACGTTACGGATACTTTAGCGAAGGTTGCTAAGGATCTTGCTAAAGAATACGCTCACTAAAAATAATTTTTCACATCGCTGAGTTTATACTCAGCGATGATAAAACTTGATTCGACAAATGGCGAATTTAAAAGAGGTAAAAGGAAGAATTCAATCTGTAGTATCTACTCAGCAGATCACAAAGGCCATGAAAATGGTTGCGGCAGCGAAGTTGAGAAGGGCTCAGGACAGTATTACCCAGATGAGGCCTTATGCTCAGAAGCTTAATAGTATGCTTCAAAACCTGTCTTCACAGGGAGGAGACGATGAGCAAGGTAAATTCTCTGAGGTAAGACAGGTGGAGAAGGTGTTGCTGATAGCTGTCACCTCTGATAAAGGGTTATGCGGAGCTTTTAATAGCAACGTTTTTAAAGCTGTAAACAGAACTATCAAAGAGAAGTACCAGCGTCAATTCAGCAATGACAATGTCACTATTCTCACAATAGGCAAAAAGGCTCGCGACTACTTCACCAAGCGGAATTACAAAGTGGTTACCGATTATTGGGATATGTTTTCCCCTGTTTCGTTTGAAAAAAGTACAGAGGCAGCAGAATATGCCATGAATTCTTTCGTGGACGGCAAATATGATAAGGTAGAGATTATCTACAATGAGTTTAAGAATGTTGCCACTCAGATCATGAGGGTTGAGCAGTTCTTACCTGTTGTTCCCTCAGAAGAAATAGGCAGCAGCCTGTTTCAGGTAGACTATATTTTCCAGCCTTCCAGGGAAGAGATCGTACGTGACCTTATTCCTAAATCGCTGAAGATACAGGTGTTCAAAGCGATACTTGATTCTAACGCTGCCGAGCATGGTGCACGTATGACAGCCATGGATCAGGCAACGGATAATGCCGGGGAGTTATTGAAAGAACTCAGATTGACTTATAATAGAACACGCCAGGCTGCTATTACAAAGGAAATCCTTGAAATTGTAGCAGGAGCTGAAGCGCTTGGGTAGTATTGACTCATTATGTTTAATAAAAAAGCGAATCGGAAGGTTCGCTTTTTTATTATGCGCCTGGCATGAGCGATAGTTATAGGGTGCAAGTCCCGAAATGCTACCCATAGTCGTTAACTTAAAAGAAAATATAGCCCCAGAAGGGCCAAATCTTTGTAGCCCGGGGTGAAGCCCCGGGTTTAAAAAGGAAGTAGAATGTGCCATAGGAAGGCTTAGCCATGAAACACAGGCTTCCTTGGCACACGCTGTTAGCAGTAGGATCGAAGCTTTTCTCAAGCAACCATAGATGCGCCAAGATAGCCTTCACCCCTTCCAAAGCCTGAATATGGCGCATTAAAAATTTAATCCTTCCCGGGATTTCACCCTGGACTACCAATATTGCATCCCAACCGGGATGCTTAAGTTAACGGCTATGGAAATGCTACCGGCTAGATTAATGTAACGTGAGTTCGATATAGTAGAACCGATTAAAATGTATTCGTATCTAAAAACAGACCTAAAAACCTCTTTTTAAGGTCATTCTGCCTGTACCCGAATGTGCTGCGAACTTGCCTCGGGGAGGCACGAAGAATCTTGCTGAGTTTAAGGGTACTATTCACAACTTAGGAAGATCCTTTCTTACATCAGGATGACTGCCCTTTATTAAGCATTTTATATCGAACTCAGGTTAATGTAAGAGGCTCCATAAGGAGGCTCCGAATCAGAAGATAGGACGGGATCCGAAAACAGATTAGAGTTACATAATTTGCTTGGATGGCTAAAACAACACCCACATACTAAGGTGTAAAGGCAAGGAACCGCCTGTATCTACGGCGAGTGGTGTGAGAGGACAGATAGGGAAATAACTTCCGATTCCCACTCTCACACATTATTCATCGGATGAGACTTGTTTTATGCAGACACTCATGCGATGGGAAAGCGCACCACACTTATTATCTAACGTGAGTTCGATATAAGATGCCTGAAAATAAATGGTCATCCCGAGGCAACCAACAACTTTAGTTGATTTTGAGGATAATGACA
>NZ_AMZN01000067.1 GCF_000331535.1 Fulvivirga imtechensis AK7
ACTGGCAATCTCGATGCTACGGTATGCTCTGGCGATGCTATCGGGGTCACGCTGCCCTCTTTAGATGATGATGGCGGAGTTATCAGTAGTTATGATGTAAGTGCGGTAGTAGATCCTGGTTTGGGAGGCACAGCAAGTACCGCTAGCGGTACAACAGATGTAAATTTGATCTCTGCCGATATATTTACGAATACCACCAATGGTCCTTTGGATGTTGTTTATACGGTCACCCCTTATATAGGTACTTGTGCAGGCCCTGATTTCACTATTACAGTAACGATAGATGAGGCCCCGGTATTCACAGGCAATCTTGATGCTACGATATGTACTGGCGATGCTATCGGAGTTGTTTTGCCATCTACAGACGATGATGGGGATGCCATCAGTAGTTATGATGTAAGTGCCGTAGTAGATCCTGGCTTGGGAGGCACAGCAAACACAGCTAGCGGTACAACAGATGTGAACCTGATTTCTGGTGATATATTTACGAATGGGACCAGTGGTCCTTTGGATGTGGTTTATACAATTACACC
>NZ_AMZN01000068.1 GCF_000331535.1 Fulvivirga imtechensis AK7
CCAATATTGCATCCCTACCGGGATGCTTAAGTTAACGGCTATGGTGGCGGGCCCGGGACAGGCGCGATGACGGCTAGAGTTTTCTTACAAACACTGATTAATTGTCATCCCAATCGAAGTAGTCATCTTCGTTGAGTTCAATGGTTTCGGATTCTTCTTTGCCCTTGTTTTTAAATGCTTCTTTTAATTCTTTTACCTCTTTTTTCAAATCACTGATCACCTTTTCTTTAACGCTTTCTTTGTCATAGAGTACTCGATAGTCGGAGGTTGTCCCTATTATTTTCAGGTATAACATCGTGCGCCCGCGGGCATCTTCTTGGATGGCCCCAAAGGCTTCATCTTTATCAATCTTTCTCCGGCTGCGAAGGGGAGCCACCACTTTGTAATCTATCCTTTGATCAAAAGTATGGGTACCGCTGATCCTGATATCTGTAACGTTACTGCTAACCTCCATTTCGGGCAGGTAGATGGTGCGGTTCTTTATGTGTATGTCATTTTTAAGCTCTGAGAACTGCAGGCGGTCCAGTTTGTCTTCGTCCAGGTACCGTGCTAACTGCTGCATAGGTTCGAAATTGTTCAACTGCCCTCCTTTAATGGTAGTGCTGATGCTGCTGGTGAGCGTATTGGCATAGAGGTGCAGGTTGTCGTTGAAGGTCATTTCGGCATCTACACTCGCGTATATCTTTCCTTTCAGGTGCCTGCCTTCAAGGAATGTCTGGTTAAAATTTTCGAATACATAGAAAATACTGTCGATGTTGATGTTTCTAAGATTAAAGCTGGTGTTCACCCTCACCAGGTCATTTTTACTGGCATCAACCAGACCGCCCAATGCTATTGACCCACCCATAGCATTAAGAGTGATATTGTCAGAAAGGGCAACCTGGTTTTTAACTTTAAGATCTCCTTTTATATTCGAAGGAGTAAACCTTCTGAACTTGAGGCGCTTTACATCGCAATCGAATTTCAGCACCAGTCTCGGTGATATTTTAAAGGAGTACTTTGTATTATCATTATTTTCCTCACTGTTGGCGGCAAGCAATTCGTCAAGATCAATAAAATTTGATTTCAGGTCCGA
The DNA here is from genome assembly GCF_000331535.1 of Fulvivirga imtechensis AK7. Taxonomy (GTDB): domain Bacteria; phylum Bacteroidota; class Bacteroidia; order Cytophagales; family Cyclobacteriaceae; genus Fulvivirga; species Fulvivirga imtechensis. The sequence goes on from NZ_AMZN01000068.1 coordinate 1,076, forward strand.
TTCGATTCCCACTGGCTCATTCTCAAATAGCAGATAAGCAATTATATTTTTAAAGAAGCCATTAAGCAAAAAATCGCTTTTTCCAAGCTCTCCCGATACATCGCTCAGCGCCAGGTCGTTGTTGTTGAATAGTAAATTGCCATGCAGGTTTTCAAGAGGAAGTGGGAAGTCAGTAAGTGCCAGAGAGATGTTTTCCAGGTCTATCTCACCGGAGGTTTTTATTTTTTGCGAGCCAGCTCTTGTTTTCAGGTCTTTCAGGTAACCTTCAAAATTAATGTTCGCATCGAATATACCCTTGCCGGATCTGATACTTTCTGCCTTGTAAAATTTAAACAAGGAATTGATATCCACCTTGCCTTCGAAGTCACACTTTACATAGGGTTCATCAAAGTTTTTGAGCAGGAGGTTGCCAGTGAACTTATTCTTTTCAAGCTGCCCTCGTACATTTACCAGTTTTAAAGTAGCGCCAGCAAGCCGTGACATGTCACTGACGCTAAAGGAACCCTCCAGGTCAGCATGTGTTATCTTCGCTTGCGCATCGGGGTGATACAGTTCACTGTCTATAAGGCCGAAATTGATATTTAGAGCAGGCGCTTTATTTTGGCTGATCTCTCCCTTCATGATCAGGTCAAAATACACATCACCTTTGCTTCGGTATTTTTTGAATTTTTCAGCGGTATTTTCCGGAAGTATGGAAAGCAATGTTTGGATATCAGTGTTTTTACCTTCCACATTGAGCTCTATCAGTTGCCGGTCATCAAACTCATAGCTTCCGTACACAATAAATTCAGAGGCTTTTACATCAAGTGTGGAGGAATTAATGGTGAGATGCTTCGTTAGATCATCGTATACCAAGTTGGATCTGGCATTCAGCTCTTTATCCTTTGCCCATGTACTGTTGCTGACCATTAGGTATCGCAGGAACATATCTCCATTTGATTTAATGTCATAGATTTTGCCTACTGCCTGCAGCTTTGCCATTGTAGATGAAGTAAACAGCTCAAGGTTAACACTCTTCAACTCGTTGGAATAAGTAAAGGTGACATCTTTCAAGGTAATTTTAGAAAGCTCCAGCTTAACTTTCTGTGCTCCGGTAGTGTCTGTTGCCTTGAAGATATCGTAGTTGATGTTGCCATTCTTGTCCATCTTCAAATGGCACCTGGCATTTTTAAGATGGATTTGCTGAATGGTATAGTTGCCTTTGAATACCGCAATGGGGTTAAATGTGAACTCCATTGTTTCGGCTTCCAGTAAAGGATAGGAGCTATTGGCAAAGCTTTCCTCTACATATACACCATCAAATAACAGGGTGACATTTGGGAAATTACTTAAAGATGAGACCGATATTTTATCGACATGGATCGGGGTGTTGATATTTTTATTGGCCTCGCGGATGAAGTGATCGATGAGCTGGTCGCGGTAAAGAAAAGTAGCGAGCACACTGGCGGTAATGACCACAGCCACTGTCAACGCTAAGTAAATAAGCGTTTTCTTTGCTATACGTTTTACGCTCAAAGGTGAAAAAATTTATATCTGCACAAACCCAACCGAAAGCTACATGTTTACTGCTTAAACATCAAACGAAAAGGTGCCACATAAATTTTAATGTTTTTATAGTTAAAATGTTTGCACAAAAAAAAATCTGTATTACATTTGCATTCCCATTCGCGAGACGCGCGATTAATTTAAAGGGAATCAAATTAAAACAGGGGCTCTTAGCTCAGTTGGTCACTGACGAAGCATAGCTTGTCAGTATGCTGACCGCAAGCGTCAGCATCAGAGCATCCCGATTATCATCGGGAGGGTCGGTTTAACGAAGTAAAGAGAACAAAATTAGAATAGGGGCTCTTAGCTCAGTTGGTTCAGAGCACCTGCCTTACAAGCAGGGGGTCGCTGGTTCGAATCCAGCAGGGCCCACAACCCCAAAAAAACCCGGCTTTGGTCGGGTTTTTTCATTTTATGTATTGTCACTTCTACATACTATATTCCCCCGTCCATAGACAAATACTACGTTGGTCATACCTGTGATGAACTTGTTGAAGGTTTGCGCAAGCACAACTCCGGTCACCAGGGTTTTACGGGTAAAGCTTAGACAGTCACGTAAGAATAAGCTTTAGATTTTCTGTATTTTCAGAATAACATTCTAAATTTATGTTCTTTAAACTAAATGTACATGGCAGAAGCCTTGGTCATAAATGCTGATAAGTGCAAAAAGCAGAAGAAGATCTTAAGAAGGTTTGTTTTTAAATGGAAAAGCAATGAGTGTGGTCCAGCCTGATGTGGCAACTATATTAAAAGATACGCCTACGGTTTTCTCCGAATTGCTAGCTAGCAGCTATTCAGAGAGTGTTAATAAGGAGCTAAAAAAAGATCGCGGCCAATTTTTCACACCACGGCAGTTAGCGACTTTTATGGCATCATTAGCGTCAATCAAACCGAACATAGATTTGATTAGAATTCTTGATCCAGGTTGTGGAACTTTGACATTGACCTGTGCTCTTGTTCAGAGAATTGTGGAGTTAAATCCTAGTATCAGAGCCATAGAGGTTGATGCTTATGATACAGATCCATCTTTATGTACCTTGATTGATGATGTGATTAGTGTGGCGGACCAATGGGGAAGAAAGCAGGATGTCGAGATTAATATCCGATACATACAAGAAGATTTTATTCTGGCCAATCGAGCGGCAATTCAAAATAATGATCAAAATGGGCGTTATGACATTGTTATTTCTAATCCCCCATATTTTAAAATAGGGAAACAAGATGCTCGTTTGGAAGTTTTTAAGGACGCTTTACACGGACAACAGAATATCTACGGGCTTTTCCTTCTTGCTTCGCTAAAGCTATTAAAAGAAGGCGGTGAACTGATATATTTAATCCCTAGAAGTTTTACCTCCGGCTTATATTTCCAAAGTTTTCGAGAACAATTTTTGTCCTTTGCAACGCTAGAACATATTCACATCTTTGGTTCAAGAGCTGAGAGTTTCAAAAAAGATAATGTACTTCAAGAAAATATTATCCTAAAAGCTTTAAAGCAGAAATCGGATGCTTCTCGGGTAGTTCGTATTTCTCATTCTGCCGGAGTCAACGAGGCTAGGGTGGATGAGGCTCGTCAGTACGATGAAGCCACTCTCATCCAAGATCATGGTCAGTCCAACATCATTCATTTACCAATTAATGATCTCGAAGAGTTTGCAATTAAAGTTTTTAGGCAATGGCATAACACCCTCGAATGTTATGGAATGAAAGTATCCACCGGGCCGGTTGTTCCTTTTCGTTCAGCTGCACTTTTAGCTTCCAAAAGAAGCCCTGGAAGCAAGCTTGTGCCTCTTATTTGGATGCATAACTGCTTAAAGATGAAGCTAGATTTATCTGTTATAAAGAAGGATAAACAGCAATGGATTTTAGATAATAGAAAGTCAAATTCAAAGACACTGGAAAACAAAAATTATGTACTCCTGAGACGATTCAGTTCCAAAGATGATGAATACAAGCTTGTTGCGACTCCAATATTTGCCAATGGACTTGGGTATTCACGTATTGGTATTGAAAATCACTTAAACTACCTGCATAAACCGGATGGCGAACTGGAAAGGGTCGAGGCTCTAGGCCTTTCTGTTTTGTACAATAGCACGTTATTTGAAGCTTACTTCAGATCATTTAGCGGTAACACTCAAATAAGTGCAACTGAATTAAACAAAACCCCAATGCCACCCCTCGAATTGATAGTGGAAATTGGTAAGGAATATCAGAGATTATCCTTAGAAGGGATTGAGGGTATAGACGATATTGTCGAAAGAGTACTGAACCTAAAACGCTACAAAGACGCTAGATGGATAAAATAGAACAGGCACAACAGATTCTTTTTGACCTTGGTTTACCAGAGGCTCAACGGGGCAAAATTGCAGCGCTAACTTTTTTGGCGTTGTGCGGGATAAGGAAAAATTCATCTTGGAAAGATGCGAAAAGACAGAGTCTAACTCTTTCTAAAGGCATAATGGATTTTGTTAATGAGAATTACGATCAAGATTACAAACCCAATACGAGAGAATCATTCAGGAAGAGTGCGCTCAACCCCTTTGTAGAACAACAAGTCATTGATCTTAATCCAGATAATCCTAATCTGCCTCCACAGAGTTCAAAGACACACTATGCAATCAAGAAACTGACATTAGAAACGGTTAGATCATACGGTTCAAGAAATTGGCAAGAGGCGAAAGAGAGGTTCAAACGGCTCCAGTTTGTTGAGAATATTGAAGAAACAGCGTTAGTCACTCATATCAACATCCTTAACTATAAATCAATTGAAAACATGGAACTTGAACTTGGAAGGTTCAATGTTTTGATCGGGGCAAATGGCTCTGGTAAGTCTAACATTCTTGAGGCCATAGCTATGCTAGGTGCTTCGAAAGGGAATGATCTTGACCTCGATGGATTGATGAGTCGCGGGGTAAGAGTCGCTAAACCAACGTTAACGTTGAGTTCTTTTTTAGGAAAGCAACTCAAAAAGCAAATTTGCATTGATGCAGAATTTACGGATGAAGGAACGCGACACCTAGTTAAATCCACCTTTCAAAGCACCAACCTGAACGACTTATATTCAAAATGGATCGAAAAGGAAACGGAAGAACATATACCGGAAGTAATATTGGATTATGTTCATAAAATAACAAATACACGTGAAAAACTGGAGTCAGATAAATTGATTGATGAGCTTAATTCTTTGATCACCCAACGCGGAGTAAATGCATCTAACAAGTATACAGAAATTCTTGCTAAGTTTCTAATTTATAATCTTTCGACACAGACGCTACGAGGATTAGATGCTTCAAGCAGAAAAGTACCACTGGGGATCTATGGTGAAGGGTTGGATGTATTAATCAGCAATTTCAACAGTTATGAGACCACTAAACTTCTGAAGTGCAAACTCTTCTTTAACTGGCTTGATAAGATTGCATTTGATAAACAGGATGAATTCAAGTTGTCTGGTTATAAATTAGGGAAGAGCACATCAACTCTATATTTTCATGATAGGTATATGCAGAAAAGCAATAACCTCTTTTCGGCTGAAAATGCTAACGAAGGGATTTTGCATGTGATATTTTATTTAGCATTGTTCATTAGTAATAAAACCCCCGATTTTTTTGCTATCGACAACATTGAAACTGCTCTCAATCCCAAGCTCTGTCGGGCCTTAATTAAAGAATTAACAAACCTTTCAAAAGAAAGGGGAAAGCAGACAATTATTACAACACACAACCCGGCAATACTTGATGGTCTAAACCTCAACGATGACTCACAACGTTTATTCGAGGTTTACAGAACAGACGAAGGAGCAACTAGAGTAAGAAGGATCAAGTTTAAGAAAGGTGCCCCCGAGAAAAATTTAAAGCTATCTGAAATGTGGATGGAGGGACTTTTAGGAGCCGTTCCACAAAGTTTCTAAAGATGAAGATTGGAATAATTTGTGAAGGACATACAGATAGAGCAGTTATCGCCAATATTCTTAAAGGGCTAAAAGGGATTGATTCGTCCCAAATTGTGCCATTAAGACCAGATAATAGTAAAGACGAAACAGACCTTTCAACCAACCCTATTGACTCGTTTGGGGGATGGCATGCTGTCAAGGAGGAATGTGAGAACCGTCAAAAAATCAGTCGATTTTTAAGTATTGAGGGCCAAGATATTATCATCGTCCAAATTGACTCAGCGGAGTCGGATGACTATGAAGTTTCAAAGCCTGTGAAAGATAACAACTATTCGACAGTGCTCCGACAAAAAATTATTGAGAAGATTAGAGCGTGGCTCAACAATGAATTTCAGGATGACTTAATTTATGCTGTTGCAATAGAAGAAATCGAGGCCTGGGTCTTGACAATCTACGATACCAAAAATTCTGCAAATAGCGCAGACCCTAAAGCAAAATTAAACAGAGTGTTAGCTGGAAGGAGAATCAAATATAACCACGATTGGGAAGGGTTCTTGAGTATCTCTGACCAGTTTTCAAAAAGGAAAAATTTCACAAAAGGCAAGTATCCGAACTATAATCAAAGTTTAGCAGATTTTTGCCAAGATGTGGAAGATAAATTATGAGCCATAGAATATATACCAAGAGCCATGTTTTTAAAATATGATCTACCAATAGCAGTAATTGAAATTATCAAATAACCAACTACCCCTGCACCAAAACCTCATACTCATACAACCTCTCCACCAGTTCTAATGTATCCCTATCACTGAGATCAAATAAGCCAGAGAGGTCTTCGCCCTCCGATTCACAAAGCGCCTGTAGCAGTGGCTCGGAGATCTCAATAGCATTGTAGGTAACTATATCAAGCAGAAAATGTTCTTGCTTGTCTTTGAATGGAATAAATCCCTTGTTGTTGAAGTGAAAAGCTTTCTCAGGCTCAAATTTGACCATTGTGTCTGTTCTGCTCCCTTTTACAATGTATTTCTGCAGGTTAAACCAGCCATCCCATTGTGCCGGATACAGTTGTACATACTTTTCGAGATTCCCATATAGCGTTTTAAGTAACCTGTCGCAATAGTCTTCGCGCTCTTCATTTTCTTCCGGCTTGATTTCCCTAAGAAAGTAAGCCACATATTTGTTGCCCACCCGGGGGATCAGCAATGGCGCAACCGGTGCTTTGGTAAGATAGCTCATGTAGGCCACTCCTTTTCTGGCTTTAAGTTCGCGATTTAGGAAATTTACATTCTGAAGGTTTTTATTATCCTCTGTAATACCATCTGTGCCTGCATTTCCATCCTGAAAAATGACGATCGAATAGCCATCTTTAACTGCCCTTATTATTTCAAAAAGTATCTTAGGGTTTTTTGCATCCAGTATCTCCATGCCATAAGGAAACTGATACTGAGCAGCCAGTATGTCGAAGTTTTGCTGATACTGAGCTTGAGAGCTTAGAATAAAACCTGTAATGGTCAATGTTTTGAATTTGATGCCATTTTTGATAAGTAGTGCATTGATCAGTCGGTAAGAGCCGAAGTGAAAAGTGACGAATATCCTGGGCGGCCTGTCACGATCAAGAGGATTGCTTCCTTCAAAGCATGTTTCGAGGCTCTCTACTATGCCAATGTCAGCTTCTTCGTAGTGGCAGCATAATGTGTTGTGATAAGCATCCATCAGGAGTTTGTCATACTGTGCCTTCGGCAGGTCAGGCATTATGTTGCTCACATTGGCATAGCAGTGTGCTTTCAAGGCTTGCATGGCCGGATCGGTAGGTAATTTTCTGGAAGTAGCCCTGAGCTCTTCCTCTACTGATGATAATTTCATATGCTTTTGGTTTAGAGTAGAAGACAGGGATGCAGAGAGGCATCCCCGCCATTATTTAGCGATCAACCGCCCGCTTTCGCAGAGCAGCACGCATTTTTCTCAAAATCAGGAGCCGGTTCATAGTTATGACGCTTCCACACTGAACCCAGGTCTTGAATACTGAATCTTTGCAAAACTGTCTTTTTCATAATAATTGGTTTTAGATTAATCCCTACTTCCGTTTTAGGTGTGTTTTCGGTTTATTCCCACCAGTAGTATAAAATTGAGTGTTTCGGGGCTGAGGGTCAATTTTTCAAGGTCTACATAAGGTCTACAGGGGTTTTGGGTTCTATAAAAAAGCCCTACCGGACTAGCCGGTAGGGCTTTTTTATATCACATTGTTTTTCCGCTAAATGCTATTGACAGGCTTTCGCGTATTTGCTTTTTGCTTTGGAGCAAAGTCAGGAAGGCCGAGGGCCTCTTTCATCCGGTTATAGTCCGAAAGGTCTAACCTGCCACTTGTGTTCCAGAAATCTCCGGGAACAATGACAACCCGTGCTATCCACTCATCGGTATCTATCGCGGTGAGGTTGTCCAGCGGAAACTGCGCATCCAAAAACAAGCGCACATCATACTTGGTGAAATCGAAATTATACTGAAGTATGCCATCGCCCGTAATAACTGTCTGAGGAAGTTGCCTCCATATTTCTACATCTTCACCGTCTATATTCTGCACATCCCAAAGTAGATAAACAACAGCTACATCTGAAGCAAGTCCTTCGAAATCAGTTGGATAGGAAAGGATCACCTCATAGTCAGGTGCGGTGAAGTTAATATTTTCGTATTCAAACACATAACCACTTTCTCCGGGAGCGCCTTGCGGTCCCTGTGGTCCTTGCGGCCCGCGGGGTCCGACAGGTCCAGGAGGTCCATCCGGCCCGATATGGCATGCACTGGTTGATAGAACAATAATTAGTGTCTGTAAGAAAACTCTAACTGACGTTTTTTTAGAGACACTACATAAACTAAGGATGGAAGTAAACGTTTTCATAGCCAACAAAATTTGGTGTTAACAACAGATAACCAAATTTTGTTCCAACTTTGGAATAAGATATAAAAATGCCCTTCTTATGTAGAAAAGAGCAGTTTTTATGGGTTATTGAAGCAATTAATTATTGCTGCCAGAGTCAGCTTCCTGTTTTTCCATCTCTTCCTTAAAAGCGTCCTCATCGCCATACTTGTCTTCATATAGAGCATCAAGTTGCTTGGCAAATTGCTGGTTGTATTGCAGCCACTGATCTATCGCACTGAAGTATACATGTGCCACATCTTTTACCCTGCTGCTGGTTTTTATACCTCCGATAGTGAAATCTTTCTTTCCCAGCTTGGCCATTTCTTCTATATTATCCTGGTACAGCGCTTCCGAATAGGCAATAGGTCCTCTGACTACCCTGGTCAGGTAGAGATTTCGGTGGTAGACACCTTCCGACTTATCCGATAAAATGGAAAAACGGGTGGCAAAATCAAAATTATTCTCTTTAGGCAAGGCATCCACCTTAAGTTCATCATTTAGCGCCTTAATGATATTGCTGGCAAACACGTCCGATTCTTCCAGATCATGGGTTACGAGCAGACGTAGCATCTCAAACCGTTGGTCAAGCCCATCCTGACCGTCAATTTCAATTCCGAGAAAAGACCCGGGAATAAAAACCATACTGTAATTTTCTGTTACCGGAGGCAGATACAGGTCTCCATATCGTTTTCCTCCTTCACTAGCATTGTAGTGGACCACAAGCGTAATGTTTGGTTTATACTCATTGATCTTCTTTGCCCTGGCCACGAAATCCATATTGCGGAATACATCATGGAACAACATAAAATCCGGAGCCTGTCCCGACATCAGGTATTCAAATTTTTCTCTGTTATACCAGTCTTCTTTATACCCGTGAATGATATCTTTCTTGTAATCCGTTTGTAGCCATTCATTGTAATTAATGCCCATGGCGCTTTTGCCATACTCATGGGTCAGCATCACATGGGCGCCTTTTTTCTCCAGCATTTCTTTCAACACCAGGCAGGTGGTATATGCCAGGTTGGATTCAAAAAACTCTATGTGTTGCTTTTGGTTGAAGTGTTTACCTTCAGCCCTGACATAGCGTTGTTCCAGCCGGGCTTCTTCAAAGTTAGAGGCAATATGACCCGGGTCTAGTGCCACCTTCAGTCCTTTGTACTCTGTTACCGGGTACTTTGCAGGGTTAACATGGGTATTATTGATGCCATAAAAGTAATGGGATCCTTTTCGGGAAAGGATATCGATGATCTCTTCTGTTTTCTTCTTATCCAGCATTTCAACGAAATGAGGCATTTCTCTCCAGTACAAAATAAACTCAGGCTTATTTACTTTTTGACTGGTAGGGTAAATGTAAAGGCCCTTGTCGTTTACAATTACATTGTCGAGGCATTCAGCCTCTTTACATAAAAATTGCAGGTTACGAGTTACTCTGTCTTTATAAAACTGTTTTACCGGGATCGGTTCTATTTTTTGTGCAACTAGTTTGTCTGAGCAAACAAAAAATATCAATCCTAAAAAAAGGGCGCTATACAACGGATTTTTCATGATGAGGTAGTTTAAAAAAATAAACATTTAAAATTTTTGCCGCATATCAAAGATATTGGTTTAAAACATCATTAGAAATACCTTTTCACCAACTTATTTTCCAAAATCAAAGGCATCATATGACAAGTAAACTGCAATGCTCAGATATATCAGAATAAATGATATCAATACAATGTCTTTTTGGCTAAAGCTCAATTGCCGCCTTACGCCTGTTGACCCATATTCCGGCTGTGTGTTGAGCACTGCTATATCCAGGATCATTTTAGGTACCGCCAGATGTTCCCGGATAAACATAGGCATGTTCATGCTTCCCTCGGCTTCATAACCAATAGCATCTACACCAAAGTACCACGACAGAAACAGTGCCCGCTGCAAGTGAAAGCCCTGACTTACGATCAGTACATTTTTCAAGCCAAACAATCTTTTTGACCGTACAATGGAATCAAGGGTTCTGAAGCCTGCGAAATCCAGTTTTATCAGATCCTTTGGAACGCCACGCTTCATCAGGCTCAGCATCATATCCCTGGGCTCATTGTAGCCTTCCCGGCTATTATCTCCGCTAATCAAAATAGTAGAAACATAGCCCTGTTCGTATAGTTCCACCACAGCATCTATCCGGTATGTATAATATAAATTCTCACTCTTTCCATCCTGCAGGTATTTATTCGTACCTAGCAGCAATACCGTATACTTTTCTTTTTCTATGTCTTTGGTATCACTGGCGATCCTGATATTAGAGTAAAAATCAACTATCAGATTAGCCATGAAAATAAAAAAAAGTGTTGTGAAAATAAGACTGAGCAACCTTTTGCTTAACCACAGCAAGCCATCCAGGTAAAAGTTTCCCGAATAGAACTTATTGAGCCGGTATAGAAATGATTGATCAATCAGGCTATGCATGATCAAAATTGAAGCTGCCAGAAACAGAAACCCCAGCAGGTTCCAGCTATCTACATGTTGAAAATACTGAAGCAGATCATTAAATACGGATGAAGCAGTTTTAGTGCCTTTATTAAGGTCTGACAACAGTGTGCTGATGTCACTGTAGTAAAAAGGGAGCATAAACAGGACTATCAGGAAAAATAGTACCCCCAGAAAGATTAAAAATTTAAGGCCTTTCATTTGATAACACATTCAGGAAATAAAAGCTTCTGTCGTGTCCGAACCAGCCTGTAGTTTCCATTTTGAATTTAGTTTCGAAATATACTAAATCATGGCTTGCTTCACTAAAAGAAACGTCAAATTGCCAGGGTAAACGGTAAATGTACAGAACTCACCAGTAGCACAGTATTTTTATCATTAAAAAATTGATAGCAGGGAAAAGCCTCCTTTACAAATTTTGCAAAGCTCGTAGCTATCGGTTTCCATATTAAATAGTATCATTATCTTTGGTAGGTATTATTTTAAAGATGTATATGAACAAACTGCTGAACTACCTGCACCAAATGGCCTGGCCTGTATTAATACTCATAACAGTGATCGCTTGCCAGTCACATGTTGAAAAACCGAAGGAAAGTAGCCTCAGTAAATTTGAGGACTCTTTGACCGTTGAAATATATGATCTACAGGACAAAAGAGACAGCCGGGGGCTAATGAGTTACTTTAATAATGAAAACGAGCGCTACAGAAAGGAGGCTGCCCTTGCTTTTGGTTCCGTACAGGATTCCGCGGCCATCCCTATGCTGGCGCTCCTGCTGAATGACCAGTCTCCCAAAGTGCGTAAAGCGGCTGCTTATGCGTTAGGTCAATCCTACGACTCCGGTGCGGTAAAACCCATTGTTCGGGCATTGAGCGCTGAAGATAGCCTGTTTGTGCGCAGGGAGCTGTATGAGGCGTTAGGGAAGGTGATTACACAACCTCAGTTGCCGTTGCTATATCAACAGCCTGACAATAACCCCGAGGAGAAGGAGGGAATGGCCTGGGGTTTGTATAGAGCTGGCCTTAGAAATGTACACGATGCCGCAGCCGTAGAATTAGCAATTTCTTATCTAAATAGCGCTAATAGCTATGATACAAGGCTTGGAGCAGCTCACTTTTTATCAAGAACGCGCGATCTCGATTTAGGAGCCCATGAAAATGTATTGATCACCTCCTCTACTGAAGATCCGTCTGCAAATGTAAGGATGGCTGCTATCATGGCACTTAGAAAAGTACCTTCTTTTCCTGCTCTAAAAACCCTGTCACATTCGGCCTTATCGGATAACGATTATCGTGTAAGGGCGAATAGCTTGCGTGGTTTAGCTACTTTTGATTTCGATGCTATTAAATTTTTTGCATTCAAAGCCCTGAGTGACAGTAATATCAATGTGGCTATTGCTGCTGCAGAACTTATTGATTCCAAAGCTATTCCCGACCCCGAAGTTTTGGAACAGGCCGAGAAACAAAATCATCCGCGCGTGAAAGCGAGTTTATATGGTACGGCCTTGAGATTGGCCGTTGATAAGGATGAGGTTATTAAAAAAATAAGACAGGAATATGAGGAAAGCGAAGACCCTTACTTCAAAGCAGGATTGTTGAGCGCTTTGGGCCATTCAATAAAATCACACGAATTTATCATTACAAAGACCTTCTCGGAAGAACATCCTGCAATAACTACTGCTGGCATTGAGGCACTGATAAACTTGCGGACAGAGGAAGATTTTCCGCCTCAGCTTAAACCTGCTTTTGCCGAGATTTTTGAGCAAGCGATGGAAACAGGCGATATTGCTATGGTGGCTACTACGGCAGGGTTGCTAAGTGATCCGAAGCTTGGCTTTAAGGAGGAATATAGTAGCACCGGGTTTTTATATCAGGCAAAATCGAGACTTTCTCTGCCAAAGGATAATGAAGCCTTACAGGTGCTGAATCGGGCCATAGCTTATTTTGAGGGGAAAGAGAAGATGCCGGAAACTAAAAATGAGTACAACAACCCAATAGATTGGAAGCTGATAAAGTCAATAGAAAAGGATCAGGTGGTGAGGGTGAATACAGAGAAGGGTGATTTCCTGATGCGACTGTTGGTAGAAGATGCACCCGGTTCCGTTGCCAATTTTGTCAGACTATCGCAAGCAGGATATTTCGATAACAAAAATTTTCATCGCGTGGTACCTAATTTTGTGGTCCAAGGAGGCTGCAGCCGTGGCGATGGCTATGGTGGAGAGGACTATAGCATAAGATCTGAGCTTACAAACCTCAGATATCAGGAGGGTTCGGTAGGAATGGCCTCAGCCGGGAAAGATACGGAGGGTACTCAATGGTTTGTTACACATTCGCCAACACCACATTTAGATGGAAGATATACTATATTTGCACAAGTTACCGAAGGTATGGATGTTGTACACCAAATAGAAGTGGGCGACAAGATACTTTCTGTTGAATTATTGAAGTAATAGCCCTTTTTTTAACGAGAAGGACAAAAGAGCGTTAATGGCAAACAAATCTATCCAAAATCAAAAACTGGGAATACTCGGAGGAGGTCAACTGGGGCGAATGCTGATACAGTCAGCCCTGGATCTCAATATTGATATCAATGTGCTTGACCCGGATGAAAATGCCCCCTGCAAACACATATCAGCAGAGTTTACAGCAGGAAAACTCACAGATTTCGATACTGTATATAAGTTCGGAAAATCATGTGATCTGCTGACGATTGAAATAGAAAATGTCAATACTCAGGCGCTTAAAAAGCTTCAGTCTGAAGGAAAGAAGGTATTTCCTCAGCCAGACGTAATTGAGCTGGTGCAGGACAAAAGGACCCAGAAGCGGTTTTATAAGGAGAATAATATTCCCACGGCTGATTTTGTGCTAACGGAAAACAAAGAAGACGTTAGAAAATATACTGATCGCCTGCCTGCCGTGCATAAGCTGGGTAGGGAAGGTTACGATGGTCGCGGGGTGCAGGTAATTAAGGATAAAGAAGCATTGGATAAGGCGTTTGATGCGCCCGGGGTGCTGGAAGATCTGGTCAATTTCAAAAAGGAGATATCGGTCATAGTGGCGCGGAATGAAAACGGAGAAGTGAAAGCTTTTCCGGTAGTAGAACTGGTATTTCATCCTGAGGCTAACCTTGTTGAATACCTTTTTGCACCGGCCGGCATTTCAGAGCGGGTGGCTTTGGAGGCAGAGCGGCTTGCTATAACGGTAATCAATACACTAGGCATGGTAGGATTGCTTGCTGTAGAGATGTTTGTAACACATGATGATCAGGTGCTGGTAAATGAAATCGCTCCACGACCGCATAATAGCGGGCATCAGACAATAGAGGCGAACTACACCTCTCAATACGAACAACACCTGCGCTCGATCTTCAACATGCCTCTGGGCGATACTTCTGCTGTTCTGCCCTCGGCCATGGTGAACCTTTTAGGCGAGGATGGGTATTCTGGCACGGCAAAGTATGAAGGACTTGAGGAAGTGCTCGGGCAGAAGGGTGTACACGTGCATTTGTATGGCAAAAAACTGACGAAGCCGTTCAGAAAAATGGGTCATGTTACCATTGTTGACGAAGATGTTGCCGTGTTAAGGCAGAAAGTAGATTTTGTAAAGAACACATTAAAAGTAATTGCATAATGAGCCAACCAAAAGTAGGCGTGATCATGGGTAGCCAGTCAGACCTTAGGATAATGAAAGAGGCCGCAGAGATACTGGAGCAGCTAAAGGTACCGTTTGAACTCACCATTGTATCTGCGCACCGTACTCCCGAGCGTATGGTAGAATACGCCACCTCTGCAAGATCCCGGGGGTTGAAGGTAATTATTGCCGGTGCTGGTGGTGCAGCACACTTGCCAGGGATGGTGGCTTCGATGACCACCCTTCCGGTGATTGGAGTGCCGGTAAAATCCAGCAATTCTATTGATGGTTGGGACTCGGTACTATCCATTTTGCAGATGCCGGGAGGAATACCAGTGGCTACTGTAGCCCTGGATGGAGCAAAGAATGCAGGTATCCTGGCTGCTGAGATCATCAGTACTTTTGATGACGAAATTGCTTCTAATCTGGAATCGTACAAAAAGGAACTGAAGGACAAAGTGCTTAAAACAGCAGATGCTGTAGAGACAAAGGGGTGGAGGGCTGAAAGCTAGTGGTATAGACCGCTCTGCGAAAAATATTTCTCGGATTTTTCAACAAAAGTGTTTACATTTTCAGTTATGAATCCTTCTCAAAAAGGCTGGCTAAGGGATTTTTTGAAAATCCGGAAGCATATGTTTGTGGAATCTGAAGAATTTAAAAAGACCCGCCAGGGCCAAAATCCTGATCAGTCGTTCTATGGTCTCATACAGCCAACAGGGATTATGTATGGTTATCCGTTTTTTATAGCGGATATAAGCGAACATAACAACTGGAGCGCAATAGACAGGATAAAAGTGATCCTTGCTGATAGTTTTATTAATATTGCTGAGCTATATAATGAAAAGCCAATCACCTCAGAAGAAGAGTTTTGGCAACTGATGCACAATACCATGGATAGCGTCAACCATTTTTACAATGGTGTGTACCCTGAGCTTTCCACACCTACCACGAGCTGGCTTGGCCAAAAGAAGGATGTACTAACCGTTACGGAAACACTTCTTGAAAAGCGGGTAAAGCACACCTTCAAGAGAGCAGGTAACTTTTGGGCAGAATTTTTTCACCATACACAGTTGTTTCTCGATATTTATATTTTTGGTCAGTGGAGCCACACTCAGCCGGACAAAGTGCTGCTTGAATTTTTTAAGGAAGAAAAAGAGGAGCTGAGTTATACGGCAGTAAAAGTAATGGCCGCAGCAGCACATGCCAATGAGCATATTGAAAGTGAAGAGGAGAAACTTTTCGAACATTTTATAGAGAATTCCGGCCTTCCGGCTGAGAAGCGCAGAGTCGCTAACGAGTATTTTGAGCATGGATTAGCCATTCAGGATATTCCTATAGAGGAGACGGACCCATGGGTGATCCGCAAATTCTTTCTGGAATTGGCGATCCTTACGGTCTGGTCTGACAAAAAAATTGAAGATGTAGAATGGACCTTTCTGTCAAATTTTTATTTATCCCTGGGGTTTTCCGAAGAAGATTTTGACAGTAGTATGATTGCGGTTGAAGGGTTTGTATTGCAAAACTGGGATCAATTGGATAACCTGAAAGAAAGAAAAGATCATCTGGTGATTGAGAAGGATTATATCAGTCGTATTTCCAAAACGGCAAACCAGTTTAAAAACAGGATACAAAAAGACATTATGGAGGATAAGAGCTTGCGAGACCTCCTTCGTAAAGGTAGTACCACCGAGCTGAACTCCGATGAGAAGGAGCTGATACGTAGCAAGTTCCTCTTGATATTAAAGACAATACCTACTTTTAGGGTCATCTCTCTTCCCGATGATTTTCTTACCTTTTCGCTTCTGCTACAGGTAATACCCAAAGAGGTTATCAATGAGGTGATTAGAGATGGTTAGAGTTTTCTTAGAGACACTAATTATTTTACGGTTTCGGCTTTAGGTATCAGCAAAGACATGATTACCGAGGCGGTCAATGTCACAATTATCACTGTAAAAGAGACTGTAATCGGGACATGAACATTGATGATCTCCAGCAGCATTTTTGCTCCAATAAAGATCAGGATGAATGAAAGGCCTTTCTGTAATAAATAAAAGCGATCAATAATACCTGCAAGTAAAAAGAACTTCGCCCTTAAACCCAGAACAGCAAATATGTTAGAAGTATAGATAATGAATTCACTTTGGGTAATGGCAAATGCTGCAGGGATTGAATCTACGGCAAATATTAGATCAGTGGTTTCAATTAATAATATAACCAGGAAGAGCGGAGTGAACATTAACCGGCCGTTGCGCTTGAGAATAAAACGGCCCCCGAAGTCACCTTTTGTGATCCGGAGGTACTTCCGGGCAAACTTTAAAACAGGGTTTTTACCCGGATCAATGTCATCGGCATCACCTTCAAAAAAGATCTTAATCCCGGAATAGACAAGAAACACTCCGAATATATAGAGTATCCAATAAAACTGGCCGATTAGATATGCGCCTACAAATATGAAAATTGCCCGGAATACAAGTGCACCAAGAATACCCCAGAAGAGAATATTGTGATAGTATTGTTCTTCTACCCTAAAATATCTCAAAATGAGAAGTATGACGAAAATATTGTCTACCGAAAGGGCATATTCGGTAAGATAAGCCGAGAAAAAAGTAAGTGATTTGGTGGCTCCCCCATCGTATAGGTAGATCAGATAGCCAAAGCTCACGGAGATTATCACCCAAAAGATGGATTGATAAAGAGCCGATTTGGTTGAGATTATGTGCGCCTTCTTATTAAAGACTCCGAGGTCAATTATTAAAAAGAGGACAATAACTACCCCAAACAGAGCGAATAATAGAGTCTCATGTGAGTTGTCAAAAAGCGCTAAAAGCATACCCTGTGATTACTGTACTTTGGGGATCAGTTTTAATGTTAACCAATGGGTAATAAGGTCATTAAATATAAAAATTATTACCAACTATATCCTCGCAAAACTACGAAATTAAATTAAAGCAAAATATTACACAAGTGGTTTATTCACCACTTAGTAAAATAGTAACCAATATAACACATTTTATTGATCACATTGATCACAAACACCCTGAATTAATAAATTTTTTTCTTTAGCCAAAAATCCGGCCGGTAGGTCTATTTCAGGTATCCTGATATTATCCAGGCACTGGGTCTGCCCACAGCTCTCACACTTAAAGTGCACATGCTCATGGTTGTGATTTTCTTTGGAGCACTCGCTGCACAAAGCATACTTTGAAACGCCCTCATCATCAAGTACTTTGTGGATCAATCCTTTATCAAGAAATGTTTTCAAAGTACGGTATACCGTTACTCTGTCAAAGGATCTATCCACTTGTTGTTCAATATCAGAATGGGATAATGCGTGCTCGTGTGTACGCAAAAGCATGAGCACTTCGGACCTACATGGTGTAGACTTCAATTTAAATTGATTAAGCAACTTTTTGTGATCCATAAGCATTAAGTAAGTTGAAACTGCAGTCTTAACAGGTAACTATATATACCCTCTTCGTATTCTGATAGTTCCTCATGTGTTCCGGTTTCTACTATTTCTCCATTTTTAATTACGAAAATATTGTCAACTTTTCTGATAGTAGCAAGTCGGTGAGCAATTATTATAGTGGTTCTGTTTTTCATCAGCTCATCAAGCGCTTGTTGAACCAATACTTCTGATTCTGCATCAAGTGAGCTGGTAGCTTCGTCCAGGATAAGTATGGCCGGATCTTTCAATATAGCACGGGCGATGGCTATACGCTGCCGCTGACCCCCGGAAAGTTTTATACCCCTGTCTCCAACTATAGTTTCGAACCCCTCGGGAAATTTCATAATGAAATCATAAGCATTAGCCTTTTTAGCAGCTTCTTCAATTTCCTGTTGAGTGGCGTTAGGCTTGGCATAGGCAATATTTTCCTTAATTGTTCCTCCAAAAAGGATCACCTCCTGAGGAACGATCCCCACGTTACTCCTGTAGGTAGACAGGTCATAGTTGTTGATATCTTGCCCATCAACACGCAAACGTCCCTGTGAGATAGCGTAAAATCTCATAAGCAACTGGATAATAGTGGATTTTCCGGCTCCGCTTGGCCCTACCAATGCTATTTTCTGACCCGGGTGAATATGAAGCGAAAGACCATTAAGTACACTTACTTTTTTTCTTGCCGGGTATGCAAAAGAAACATTGTCGAATTCAATGTTGCCTTTCAACCTAATGTTTTGCTTATAATCTCCACTAGCCTCACCTTGCTCATGTATTATTTCCAGCACCCTCTCAGAAGCTCCGATCGCCCTTTGCACTTGTCCGTAAATGTCTCCGAGCCCTGCGATCGATCCTCCAATAAAAGTAGTATAGAGCACAAACGATAGCAGATCGCCCACTGTCATAACGCCATCCTGAACCAACACTGCACCGTACCACATTACACCCACAATACCCCCAAACAAAGCAAAGATCACGAAAGAAATGAAGGCTCCCCGGTATTTAGCGGTTTTCAGTGCTATTGCTACTACTTCGTGCAGCGCTTTTCCGTACCGGCTGATCTCAAATTTTTCATTGGTAAATGCTTTTACTGTGTTTACAGATTGCAGGGTTTCTTCTACCACCACATTAGCATCTGCCAGCTTGTCTTGTGTTTTTTTAGAAAGCGTTCTTATAAAACGGCCAAAAAATAAGGCCGCTATTACCAGTACAGGGAAAGTGACCAGCATAAATACCGTTAGCTTTGGGGCAATCACAAAAATAACGGTAGTGCCAATGATCAGCGTGGCGGTTTGCCTGAACAGCTCTGCCAGGGTGACGGAAAAAGTATCCTGAAGCATCGAAACATCGGAAGTGATCCTGCTGATCAGTTCACCTACCCTTCGGCTGTCAAAAAATTTTACCGGTAAAACAACCATTTTACTATATACCGCCAGCCTAATGTCAGCCATAGAACGTTCGCTTACTTGTGCAAAAAGATATACCCGAAGAAACGAAAAGAAGCTTTGGACCAACAGAATACCAATCAAAACAAGGGCGATCTGATTGATGGTCGACAAGTATGGCCAGGGCTCACCTCCTGCTACATCCAGCAGCTTTCCGGCAAAATAGGGGAATGCCAATAGCGTAATACTGCTAAAGAAAAGACAGAGCATGCCGGCAACAAAAAGCCCCTTGTATGGCAGGACGTATTTAAACACGCCCAACAATTTTTTGAAATTGGATCTATTAAATTTCCTTTTCTCCTCGGCTCCCAAAGGATCTCTACCTCTTTTCTTTGCCATTAAAATAGTGTTAAAGTACTAGAATATTGCAGACTGCAAATCTATCCAGATAATGTATCATTGACTAATTTCATATGCACATTGTTTGTCTTCAAGGATCACTACCTGCTCTTAAGCAGTCACCATGCTAAGCCGGAAGCCCGAAAATTCATTTTCATCGAATTGAAAATTTGTCTTTAGGGTCTGTATACTTTCAGCAATTACATTTTTAATCTAACTTTAGGCAGAGCAAAACATCAGTTTGATATGTACGAGATAAAACGCGTTTTAGTAGGCCTTGATCTTTCAGATATGGACAAAACGCTTCTGGCGTATTCCTCATATATGGCAGAGGTTTTCCAGATTGAGACGATCTATTTTTTGCATGTGGCCAAATCATTAGACCTACCAAAAGAGCTTTTGGAAAAATATCCTGATTTGGTGGCTCCCTCTGATGAGGCTATAGCAAAAACAATAGATGTTGAAATTAAAAAACACTTTACCGCCAATTGCGAGTATAAAGTAGAAGTACGGGAAGGGAGCGCAGAAGAGAATATTTTGAGGTGGGCGAAAATAAAGGAGATAGATCTGGTGGTGATGGGCAGAAAAGTACACTCTAAAGGATCCGGGGTTCTTCCTGGTAAGCTTGCGCGAACCGCACCCTGTTCGATATTGTATGTTCCTGAAAATGCCAATAATAAGATATCCAAATTATTGGTACCTGTCGATTTTTCAAAGACATCGTCATTGGCTTTTGAAGAAGCATTGCTGATCAGAAAGTCATCAGGAGCTTCAATTGTTTTACACAATTCCTACGAAGTTCCATCGGGATACCATCTGAGTGGCAAGTCATTTGAGGAATTTGCCGAGATCATGAAAGGCCATGCCTATAAAGATGCTGAGAAATTTTTGCAAAGGGCAAATATCAAAGCAACAGATATTGAGATTGTACTTACTCTCGATGAAGATGATGATCCGGCCGGGC
This sequence comes from Fulvivirga imtechensis AK7, assembly GCF_000331535.1. Classification (GTDB taxonomy): domain Bacteria; phylum Bacteroidota; class Bacteroidia; order Cytophagales; family Cyclobacteriaceae; genus Fulvivirga; species Fulvivirga imtechensis. The sequence continues at coordinate 21,704 of NZ_AMZN01000068.1, forward strand.
AAGCCTACAAGCTGGCCACCGAGAAGGGCACGGATTTTATCGTAATTGGTTCAAAAGGCAGAACCGGAATGGCGGCAGTCTTGTTAGGCAGTGTCGCTGATAAAATGACTCGCTATGATACTGACATACCGTTGCTGGTGGTGAAAGACAAAAAGGAAAACCTGAACTTTCTGCAGGCATTGCTGCAGATCTAAAGGTCTATTTTGCCTGTTACAGTGAACAGTACACTGTCTTTAAAGATCATCTTTTGCGAACCACGAACAGTATATTGGTGAAGTAAAGGGGCGCCTGTGTGGTCATCGAAAAGGAATTCGAGGTGGCGCTGAGAACGATAAATGGGATTGTTTTCAACATATTTTGCCTCTATCTTTCTCAGGTTAGCAGGCTTATTTAAATAGTAGATCTTTAAAAAGAGAACCTCAGCATCTTTTTCTGATGTATGGTACTCCTTTACTTTCAGGTTACTTCTAATATCATCGTATTCCTTTACGTCATATACACCTCTGAGTACGGGTTTATTGATATTTATCTTTTCAAAGATCTGAAACTCCTGATCCCAGGACACTGAGCCGTCTGGCTTGATAGTGGACTTCTCTTTGTTTCCCTGAATAGTAGCGGTTTTTAATATGCTGGCATGACGTTGCTGCAATATGTTCTTTTGCTGCTGCAAAAGGCTGTCAGTATCATAATAGTACGATACCTTTTTGTCGGGCTTAACATGACAGGCGCCTAAAGCCAAAACAAAAAGTAAAAACAGAATATACTTCATGCTATTAGTATGTCACCGGTCATGTCAGAAGGAACCTCTACTCCCATTAATTTAAGAATGGTAGGGGCGAGATCTCCCAGTTTACCATCTTTGATCTTCCCTTTATAATCCTTATCAACGATAATACAGGGGACAAGGTTAGTCGTGTGTGCAGTATTTGGTGTGCCGTCCGGGTTTATCATAATATCAGAATTTCCGTGGTCCGCTATTATAATGGTCGTATAATTATTTTCAAGGGCTGCTTTAGTTACGGCTTCTGCACACCTGTCCACCGTTTCACAGGCCTTAACGGCAGCTTCGAAAACACCGGTATGGCCCACCATGTCAGGATTGGCAAAGTTGAGACAAATGAAATCAGGCTCTTTGCTTTCCAGCTCAGGGATAATATTGTCACGTATGTCTTCTGCACTCATTTCGGGTTTTAGGTCGTAGGTAGCTACCTTGGGAGAAGGGCAGAGTATTCTCTTTTCTCCCTCAAAGACACCCTCTCTACCACCGGAAAAGAAGAAAGTGACATGCGGATATTTCTCTGTCTCTGCTATTCGGATCTGCTTCTTGTGGTTTCTTTCCAGCACCTCGCCTAAGGTGTTTTTAAGGTTGTCTTTTTCAAAAATTACTTTCACACCGGTGAAGGTATCGTCATAGGTGGTCATAGTTACATAGTGAAGGTCGAGCTTGTGCATATTCTGCTCGTGAAAATCCCTCTGAGTTAGCGCCTGGGTTATCTGCCGTCCGCGATCTGTTCTGAAGTTGAAACAAATTACCACATCGCCATTTTCAATTTTCGCCAGCGGTTCATTGGCCTCATCCACATGGACAATGGGTAGTATAAATTCATCAGTAACATCTTCAATATAGGACTCTCTTACAGCTTTGACCACATCGTTGGCTTTCTTTCCTTCCCCATGCACCAGCAGGTCATACGCCAACTTCACCCGTTCCCACCTGTTGTCCCTGTCCATGGCGTAATAGCGACCAACTACAGAGGCTACTTGTCCGGTTGTTTTTTCTGTATGCTCTACAAGGTCCTTTAGATATCGCTCTCCTGATTTAGGGTCAGTATCTCTACCATCGGTGAAAGCGTGTATAAATACTCTTTCCAGGCCTTTATCCTTGGCCAGAGAGCACAGTCCCTTCAGGTGGTTGATATGTGAATGAACACCTCCGTCAGAAACCAGACCTATAAAATGCACTTTTCTGTTTTCCTTTTTGGCATAGTCAAAAGCCTCTGTAAGTACCGGGTTACTATCAATGGTGTGCTCTTCAAAAGCCTTATTGATTTTCACCAGGTCCTGATATACCACCCTTCCTGCTCCGATGTTCATATGGCCTACTTCAGAATTGCCCATCTGTCCTTCGGGTAGCCCTACTGCCAGCCCTGAAGCTTGCAGTTTACTATTCGGATATGTGGAATACAGGGAATCCACAAAAGGAGTGTTGGCCTTGGCAATGGCCGAGATGTTGGGGTTCTCTCCCAGTCCCCAACCATCCAGGATCATGAGCAATACTTTCTTATTCATAGCAGGACGCATTTTTAATTGCTGCAAAAAACGGCAATTTTAAGAAGCTATTCAAAGGGTTGGTCAAAAACCTTATCGCCACGAAACGTCCTGTTAAAGCCATTTTTATGGAAAAAGGGCTGCCGTAAAGAGATCAATCGTTTGTGAAGAGAATTTAGTTTCTTTAAATTTTTATGGGAAGCGAGAAATATGGATTTATGTTTTGTTAAGAAATACAGCTTTCTTCAAATCCGTGGATCGTATTCCTTTAAAAAAATCTACAAACTCACTATACTTTTCAGGTCCGTATTTTCCTTTATTAAGTTTTAGCTGTCTATAATAAATGAGTTGATTCTCCTTTTTTTCCACCCTCATTTGGTATGTTCCAAATACTGATTCTAGGGTTACATCCTCAGGGATGTATTCGGCATGTAAACTTTCAGGCAGCTTAAAAATAATTGTATCCGAGGTGATCGATGAATATTTAAAATAGATTGGTGCTTTACGATCAACTGTAGTTTTGGGAATAAACTTGTTGACGCTCATCAGGTTTAAGGGGACAAATACTCTTTTTCCACTGATAGAGGCCAATTTGCGAATATGTAGGTCTGATTTAAACTGCACAGAAGGAATTTTGGTTTTCTCCTCTATGAATTCATAGTTTCCTAGTTCATAATTAGTAATAGACAAATTTTGATGTAGCCAATCTTTCCTGTCTCTGTCCGTTAAAGTAAGGTAATAATCCAGGTCGCCATATTCATAGCCCAAACCTTTAAAAGCTTTTATTAATTGAGCGTGAGCATTGCCCTGCTCATCCAGGGTCACATTAAGACTATTTGTAATCATATTGTTTTGATGATCATAAGCAGGTGTTCTCACGATCTTTCCACCGTTTTCGTTGATTACCAGTACATCCCTGTCGCCTGTGAACTTTCCCAAATAACCAAAGGGAACAGATTGGTTTGTGCATTCAAGCCAAATAGTGTCCGCTTCATTAGGTACACATAGAATAATATGATTAAATGTATCGTTTGGGAAATCTTTATAGACGGGATCAGGATTACTTCCAGCGTTTACCCAGGTGTAATAGGAAGGTATACCTGCTGCTTTTAGAAGTGACTGTGTATAATTTGTCAGCGCTTTACAATCTCCGTATCCGGTTTCATCTACCATGCTTGCTGCAAAAGGTTGAAATCCACCAATTCCTAATTGTATGCTTACATAGCGAGTTCGTTTTTGCATGTACAGGTACACTCGTTTAATCTTTTCCTCCCTTGAGGAGGCATTCGCGACTAAATTTTTAACTTCATTGATAGTTTTAACCGGGAGCACGTCCCTTCCCTCGTTTAGCGAAAGCTGCCACTTGGCTAGTCCATCCCAACTGGACATATCTCCATTATAGCCTTCATAGCTAAATTTTGAGGGAGATGCTCTTACAATTGGGGCTATGTCAAGTATCCCCTTGCTAAAAGGCTCCAGCTCTATGGCGTTAAGATTTTCAAAGACCCAATGATAACTGATCAATCCATCAGCAGCAGATTCTTGCATTTTGCCTGATCCTATATTCATTTCCTTAAATCTCGGCTTAAGATCAACAGGCGCTTTTACAACAAATTCTGATTTTTCAATGGCAATTTTTTCTCCGGGTATAACATACCAATCCGGTATACTGTATAGATATTTATACTGAATTTCATATTCATATTCTATTGTATAGGGGTACTGCTTCTGCCTCAGGTCTACTCCCTGGATGCGATTGTCCTCATAGAGAGAAAAACCAGATATATTACTTTCATCAATGATATCACTTTTCTTTAGCTTATAAAGCTCTTCACCATGTTGGTTATATACAAATGCAGAAGTAAATTTAAGCTTTCTCAACTTATCATAGCCAATTCCAACAACGGCATGACCGGCTGCCTTCTCGTTTAGTATTGTAACAACCTGATGAACTTTAAAAGTAGCCTGATCTATTTTTTCTATGGTGAACTCTCCTTTGTCTAAACGATAGACAACATTGGCATTTTCCACTAAATTGATAGGAATGGCACTAACAGGGTATTTAGGATCTTTAGCTGAGAAGGATGAGTACCCCGTACAGAATAATATGATTGCTAATAATACTATCTTCATTTTAACCATTCTTTTTAAGAACCACTTGCTCAGCTTGTTTTGCAATTACCTGAGTGTAAAACTCCCGCAAATATTGATATTCCTCTGCCGAAAATTCAATTTTTTTGATGTTGAACTTAGAGGTTACACTTATATAATCTCCAATTTGTTGAACGTTGTAGATAAAAGCACCCCCATTGTTAGGTAAACCTATTGCAAGCGGATCAGGCTTTTCGTCTATAACATATCCTTCGGGCACTTTAATTCTACAGGTAACCAGTTCTTCGATGGGAGTTCCATAGTTCACAGGATACAATCTCTCGGGTGATTTCAGTGGATTATTGACTATTCTTCCATAAAATATGGGGGTGAGATAAATTATATCACCCATAGTCTCTGCATAAGCATCTAATTCAATATCAATTTTTTCTGTCAGAGCCTCTTCTGCTATATCAATTCCCTCTATTTCATGATTATTGATCACCCATGTAGTATGGGCTTCTGAGAAAGTCTTCTTATATCCATCAACATCTTTTTTATGATCTTCTCTGAATTCAATGGCTTCGTAACCCACGCGAGACAAGCTTATTGCTCCTTTTAGAGATCCTTCCTCGCTTAGCTCAAGACTAGCAAAAACTTGCTTTTTGTTATTTGTGGAAGGATAAAGGTCCACCCATCTGAAGTTCTGAGCTGTCACTACCATTCCCCTGCCATTGAGGCAGTTCTTATCAAGGGTATTAAATGGCAGGTATTTTTTACTGGGGTCAAGCAGGTATTCGTTTTCGCCATCTTTAACAACACAAATGGTGTAGTTGAAATTCGAAGCAATCGCATAGAGCGGATGCAGCATGCCGTTGCTGCGTGTACTCAGTCTGACTGCATTGGATTCAAAACCTGCTTCATTATACATGGCGATAAGCAGCATATTTATATCCTGTGGATAACCTTTTTTCAAATTGAATATTTTTCTTAAACTCTCAGTCTGTACTTCCCGATCTACTTCAAAGTTGTCCCTGACATAGTGGTAAATAGCTTCGATTTTTGCTTTGCTGTCTGTTAAATCCGATGTGATGCGTTCTATTTCATCAGTAAGAAATTTATTTTTAGTCAGCTTTTTCCCAAACGACTCACTCTCAGCATAATTTTTACTTAATTCTTCATAGCTGTAGGGCATGTATCTTTTGGTCAGCGTACCAGGAATATTGATATTACTAAGCTCGAATTGAATTTTTGAGATATAGTCATCCTTTGTGGTCATGTAGGGTTCTTCTTTGAATGCTGGTACATTCTTAGCTACAAATTTTTGTACGGTCATGTTAAATGTACTGGACCCATAATGTCCGACTTTAGTTGAGATATCATGATCGCTAAGTATAACATAACCTGACATGATTTTCTTATAATCGAAGTACTCCGGCAGAGAGACTATATACTCGCTATGTAAAACCGGAACTGAAGTTTGAAAATACCAGGGATTCAGGCTCATCCAACTTCCATAGTTAACCTGATAGGTGTATTCAATAATTGTTCCTTCCTTGACATCCGGAAGGCTAAAACGTTTTTGCTTTACATTATCATTTACCTTTTCCTCATAAATATCTTTTTTAGACAATTTTGATTCCACAATTTTACCGTTTACCAGATTATATGTTGCAGCTTTTAATCTTTCAACACGATCATCAGTAGCATAGGGAATTTTTACAGTTGCTCTATCAAATTCGGAGCTGTTGAATATTTTAATACGTATATGGTGCTCCAAAACAATTTGAAAGTTGTGATCAAATGTGGTTTTTCCAAAGTCAAGAAGAATTAATGCTCCCGCAGATGAATCTAATGGATTCTTCATCATCTCAAGATTTTCGGTGCTTATTTCTCCGAATTTAAATGGACTTTTTTGCGCTTCAGCCAATTTTACTACACAAAGCAATAGTAAAAAGGAGCAAAACTTTAATGATTTCATGATACTTAAATAATAAAAAATTTAATAATTTCACAATATAAGATCTTTTTTATAATAGTCATAATTTACTGTATCAAAACAGCTAAAACCTCTGCTATTTTGTTCAAGTAGATATTTCTATATTTGAACCCCAATGGCCAAAACAAAAACAATTTACTTCTGTCAAAATTGTGGTTACGAATCTGCCAAATGGCTGGGAAAATGCCCGTCCTGTGCCATGTGGAATACTTTTGTAGAGGAACTAGCAAAAAGACCTTCTGCGTCAGATAAGAATGATTGGCGTAGCACCAGCGGAGGAGGAAAAAGGGCTTCTGCTCCAAAAAAAATAGAAGAGATAGCACATGAAAAAGAGCAACGGATCAACTCCAAAAACGGAGAGCTTAACCGAGTATTAGGTGGTGGAATAGTGCCAGGTTCTGTAGTACTCATTGCGGGTGAACCGGGGATAGGCAAATCAACGCTAATGCTTCAGATTGCCTTATCCGTGAATCATAAGGTGCTGTATGTCTCGGGAGAGGAGAGCGAACAACAGATAAAAATGCGGGCCGACAGGATGAGCCAGTTGCATGCTGCGGAATGCTATATACTGGCTGAGACTTCAACGCAGGAAATTTTTCAACAGGTGGAGAAATTGAACCCTGACCTCCTTATTGTTGATTCGGTGCAAACACTGTATTCGAGTAATATCGAATCTGCTGCCGGCAGTGTGTCGCAGGTAAAGCAGTGTACTGCTGAGCTGATAAAATATGCGAAAGAAACAGCTACTCCGGTATTTCTTGTTGGCCACATTACAAAGGAAGGAGCAATAGCCGGTCCTAAAGTGTTGGAGCATATGGTTGATACAGTGTTGCAATTTGAAGGCGACAGGCATCTTACTTACAGGATATTAAGAACTACAAAAAATCGCTTCGGCTCCACTTCAGAGTTAGGAATTTATGAGATGATGGGCAATGGACTAAGGGAGGTGAGCAACCCGTCAGAGATCCTGATCTCTCAGAAGGACTCGGAACTCAGTGGAGTAACCATAGGAGCTACTGTTGAAGGTAATAGGCCATTGCTGATAGAGATCCAATCTTTGGTAAGCACAGCGGCATATGGAACACCGCAGCGCAGTTCGACCGGATATGATGCCCGCAGGCTGAACATGCTACTGGCAGTACTCGAAAAACGATGTGGTTTCAGGCTGGGCTTACAGGATGTATTCCTAAATATGGCCGGAGGAATAAAGGTGGAGGATCCGGCGATAGATCTGGCAGTATGCAGCGCAGTCATTTCTTCTTTGGAAGAGATCTCTGTTTCGGATAAAGCTTGTTTCGCCGCGGAAGTAGGTCTTGGCGGAGAGCTTCGAGCTGTCAATAGATTGGATAGCAGGATCGCCGAGTCGGAAAAATTGGGATTTAAAGAGATATATGTGTCCAAATTTGGCATGAAGGGCATAGAACCAGGTAACTATAAGATCGCCATAAAGCCTTTCGCGCGACTTACCGATGTATTCGGGGACCTGTTTGGGTAAACTGTTTTAAAGCTAAACTGTTACGGTTATAATGGAACAATTTTTTGCAGAATACGGAATCGGATCAGAAACTTTCAGGATCATCATTTTACCCTTACTAATCTTTATAGCACGGATTTTAGATGTGTCGATAAATACCATCCGGATCATTTTCGTGATGAGCGGAAGGAAGTTCGTTTCTACTATTTTGGGTTTTTTCGAATCATTGATATGGCTATTGGCCATTGGTCAGATATTTCAGCATATTGACAATGTTTATTCTTACATCGCGTATCCCGCGGGGTTTGCCATGGGCATATTGGTTGGGATGCTTATTGAAGAACGATTGGCTCTTGGGAAAGTGGTGGTGAGGATCATCTCCTCGGAAGATCTTTCAGGGCTTTTGAGTGTATTGCAAAAGCAAAATGTAAGATATACAATGGTGTCGGCAGAAAGTGATAGCGGAGAAGAGAAGCTGCTTTTTACAGTGCTGATGCGCGATAATCTGCCTCTTTTTATAGAAGAGATCCAACGACACGCGCCAAAAGCGTTTTATACAATAGAATCTGTAAAAAGCGCCAGTGAAGCCGGGATTTTGGCGGAACAGCCCAGCCGTAGAGGTATTGGCGCGTGGTTGACTTCGGTGAGAAGGAAGTAGAACGGCTTGTTAAGCCGCTTAAATAGCTAGCCGGCTTTAAAAAGAGAGGTTTTTAGGTTATTTTTGGATACGAATACAATTTAATCGGTTCTACTATATCGAACTCAAGTTAAATTACATCGCCAGGCTGTGAATTTTTTGTGCGTCTCCATTATATCCTGTTTTTATTAGGTTACGAAAAATGCTCCTCCTGGTGGTTGCAGATGAGGCAAATTCCTCCTGTAAAATATTTTTTTCTTCATCTTCTCATCCCCTCCACCCCCTGCAGCCCACCCGTATGAATAGTGAGAATTTTGGTCTTCGGGGCAAACTCGCCACTTCTGATCATGTCATAAATGCCAAACATCATTTTTCCCGTGTAAATCGGGTCAAGGGGGATCTGGTGTTTTTTGTAAATTTCATCTATAAATCCAAACAGCACCGGACTTACCTTTGCATAACCACCGAAATGGTAGGATGTCTTGATGTCCCAATTGGTCAGTGGGTGTTTTTCATAAAGTTGCAATAGCTTTTGAACATCATGTTTTAGAAAGTCGCCCTTCAAAGCCGAAAAGCCCATGACTCTGCCCCTGCCGTTCATGCCTGAAATGATGCCGGCAATGGTTCCTCCTGTACCTACCGGGGTACAGACGTAATCAAATTGCCGCACTTCTTCATTTACTATTTCTGAGGCGCCTTTGATGGCCAAAAGGTTGGTCCCGCCTTCGGGGAGTAGATAAAATCGTCCATACTTTTCTGTTAAAGGGCCAATTACTTCAGTATCATGCTTTCTCCTGTAAGTAGACCGGTCCATATAGTGAAGATGCATGCCTTGCTGAGAAGCGAATGACAGTGTTGGGTTGAGCGGCAAATGCTCTTCGCCACGTATGATACCAATGGACTTAAAGCCATACTCTTTCGCAGCAGCGGCTGTGGCATAAATGTGATTGGAATAGGCGCCTCCAAATGTTAATAAAGTGGAAAAGTTCTGCTGCCTGGCATACTCCAGGTTGTACTTAAGCTTTCTCCACTTATTTCCCGATATGTATGGGTGTATTTTATCCTCCCTTTTAATGAAGAGCCTGACCTCTTTTTCGGTAGTTATTTCATCATAGACCTCTTCTATGACAGGCTCTTCGTATATCTTCAGCATCTATTTTCTCATTTGCATATAATCCAACGTAAGGTTGAGCATGGCCTTTACACCCGTAAGCATACCACTTTCATCGATATAAAAGTCAGGCGTGTGATGGCCTCCTAATGTCATTGACTTCTTCTCCGCGTCTAAGGGCTGACCACCAACAAAGAAATAGAGCCCCGGGATCTCTTTCTGGAAATATGAAAAGTCCTCAGCTCCGGTGATAGCATTTACAAGGTTAACATTTTCCTTACCTGCTGATCGTTCCAGGCTGGGAAGCATTTTTGAGGTCAGCTCAGGGTCATTGTATGTAACGGGCACCATTTTTTGAATGTGTACTTCAGCCGTTGCACCGTTGCTCTCGGCTATTTTGGTGGCCGTGAGCTTAATTTTCTCATGAATTCGGTCTTGCATACCTGTGTCGAGTGTGCGAATGGTGCCGGTCATTTCCACTTCTTCGGGTATGATGTTGAAACGAACTCCACCTTTTATTTCCCCAACGGTGATCACAGCAGCTTCTTTGGTTAGCTCTGTTTGCCTGCTGACAATGGTCTGAAGGCCATAAATGATTTGTGAGGCTGTTACCACCGGATCTACTCCAGCCCACGGAGTGGAGCCGTGCGCCTGGCTGCCTTTGACTTTAATGGTGAATCTATCGGAAGCGGCCATTGCTCCTCCGGGCTTATAGTTGATTTGCCCTATAGGTGTGCCTGCACTTATGTGTAAGCCGAATATGACCTCGGGTTTTGGATTTTCCAGTACCCCCTCCTTTATCATCAGGTCCGCTCCCCCTTCTTCACCCGGAGGCGCTCCTTCCTCAGCAGGCTGGAAGATAAACTTCACGGTACCCGGTATGTCTTTTTTCATCGAAGTCAGCACTTCCGCTACTCCCATGAGCATTGCGATGTGTGTGTCATGGCCGCATGCATGCATTACCCCGGTTTTTATACCATTATACTCCGTTACTACTTTAGAGGCAAAAGGTACTGACACCCGCTCAGTTACAGGCAAAGCATCTATATCTGCTCTTAGTGCTACAACAGGACCTTTTTTGCCGCCTTTTAAGAGACCAACCACACCAGTTTTGGCTACACCAGTTTGCACTTCAAGGCCAAGAGACTTCAGATGCCCGGCTATTTTGGCCGCAGTCTCTACTTCACGATTTGAAAGCTCGGGATGCTCGTGAAAATATCTTCGCCATTCTATTACTTTATTTTCAATTTCTTTAGCCATTTTTTCTGCCTTTTCGTTCAGGCCGTTCTGGCCTGATGCTGAGAGTGCGATCAATGCCAGAAATAGTGAATAGATGTATTTCATAGGTATAAATTTTATTTTTGAGACATTAGTATTGAGTATTGTGATGGCTCGAAGACGACAAGAGTTTTCTTAAAGACACTAGTCTAGTTACTCAGCTAAAAGTAAAAACTTATTTATACTGATCATAAAAAATGATTCAGATAATATATTTCTATGATGCTCTTTGTGGATGGTGTTATAGCTTTAGCTCTGTATGAAAAGCACAAGTAAACAGGAGATCGATCAGTTTTAAACAAGTTGCAAAGGTTGTTTAATGAACTAAGGCAGCATCCCACTACTGGGACAGGGCAACCGGAAAAGTTAAAGCATGATCTTGCAGGCTTATATTCCCGAAGGATTAACAGAAAGCACCGTCTGGTCCATTAACAAACAGGTTGTAACAGTGTATGTGGTAAGTGCCTGGTCGCATTATGAGGATAAATGACTTGCCACGCACCTTGTCCCGCATGGCTATCATGGCTATCGGGAAGCCTGCCCCGATTGCCAACACAGGGGCCTCCCCAATGCGCGCACATCAGGCACACACGAAACCGCGTGCGCTAGCGGGGGGAGGCCAAACCTTATCATTTTCTACTCATACTTCCTTAAAAAATACTTGAATATCTACGCTTACACATTTTTTAGCCATGTCTGAGCAGAAAATAACTGTAACTTACCCGATAGTTCACACTTGACCCGACACTAGAACTTACCCAGTTTAAATGATATATTGGCTGTCCAGCTAGTAAGGTCCTTGTCCTCCACCTGGTTATTTTTTAGATCAGTTCCCTGCACAAAGCGATACCCTCCACCTATTGCAAACCTGAAAAACCTGGTAACATTGACCTCGATTTGCAACGAAGGCTCTGCTACAAAATAAACAGATCTCTCTACCGTAGCTCCGCGATCATCTATAGTGTTGGCAACGTGGTGATCTACTACTTCAATACCCCCTGCACCCAGTAATAACGGAAGGGTGATATGTATTACTTCTTTGGGAGCTATTATATATCCAAAAACCAATCCTCCATATCCACTGTACAGATCAAGCTTTCTGCCAGGGATGATACCGTTGAAATCATTTCTGGTAGTCATACCATATCCTCCAATACCCAAAATAATATGTTTGTTGAGGATTACCCCACCATGGCCGCCAAGGAATAATGCCTTTTCTTCATTGAAATCGGTAAGTTTAGTGTCAAAAGAGGCAAAACCTTTTATTTCCGTATCCTTGCCAAATACCGTTTTAATATCATCATCAGCATCTTGCGCAACGGATTGCATATTAAAGGCTACAACGGCCAAAATCAACGAAAGTGAAATGTTTTTCATATTCTATAAAATCTTTAAAATACATATTTAACGGCTATAGCAGTATCCCAAAACCTTAAGTTGGCATATCTCATGCCCGCAAAATCAAGATAGGGTTTAAAATCGAGGCTAATAGTAATTGGAACGGCCAGCCAGCGGTATTCCACCCCAACCATGGCATTTACTCCCATCGTAAAAAAGGCCTCACGGTTAGTTTCATATTCCAGTTCTCCGGGCACCGTGGGTGAAAGTATTAGCCTCCTATCGTCCATAAACTTATAACCAATATGGGCGCCTGCTCCGTAATACAGGTAAAAATTGTCATTAAAGCTTACCTGCAAAGGTTGGTGTTTGAGATAAAGGGTAGTGAGTTGAAGGCCATCATCTCTCCCGCTTACCAGGAACTCAACAGCTTCCTCACCTTTAAAAAATTGTTTGTAAGTTAGGGCCGAGGTGTACCCTAATCTTAAGCCCGAGGAGTGCCTATACTGCGCGGCCAGCATGTGGGCGGCAAATAGCAGCACTGTTAAAGCCAAAATTTTTTTCATTTATATGTATTTTAGTTTTACGATATTGGTATTGACATGGCTCAAAGACCGAGTCGGAAACCGAAGTGCACAATTTATAGTCACAAATCTCCCATTGGTGCATTTTCTCTTTATCTGTTAACGGAATGTTGCATGCTTGAGAGGTCAATGGAGACTTCTCCCCCGGACGAATTAATTTGTAAGTATCCCGGATAGTTGTTTTTGGTGCCTATTGTTCCAGTCAGGCGTACATACTTCTTTTTCTCATCAACATAGCTTTTATCCAGACGGGTATTATCGGTTGGTATAGATAATGTTGCCCCAGGAGCCGTGATATTCACATCGACATAGCTGTTAGGTTGGAAATCAAGCGCCACATCGGCATATTTTGCTTCTATATTGATCTTTGAAAAACTGAATTGGACCAGCATCACCTGTATTTCTCCATAGTTTAAATTAATATCCATGGTCTTACCCAGCTCTTCTAATGTAATCTGAGAAAACATTCCCTTTCCACGAAGGTGGCTTACCCGGTTAATATAAAATCTCTTGTCGCTCCGGGAGTCTATCCGCAGGTTGTCCGCCTCTTTTATCACCACCTCAGATGAGCTGCTGTTTACATCTACATCGCCAAGCTTTAAGATCTCTCCCTTTACTGCCTTAAATAATACCCGTCCTGCTGTTATTTCTTTTATTCTCACGTCTCCATAACCGGCCTCTATTTTTGCAGGGGCCAGAAATTTATTAGCCCTCAAATTGCCGTGCATCACGCTGATGTCACTTTTCCCTTTGAGCTCCTGTAGATAAACGTCACCGAATTTATTGTCGAGGTCCAGGTTCATTGATACAGGCATGTATACTTCATAGTCGATTTCCAGCTTGTTTTTACTAAGTAATGTTTTTGAGTAGTCACTGATGTTATTCCATACCTCCTTGAAGAATCCAGACTTGCGATCGAGAATGGTTTCAATGGTCAGGTAAGGGTTTGTCTTTCTAAAATCTATATCCACGCGAGCCAGCATTTTTTCAGCATCGTTATAGTCTTTGCCATAGGCAGTGATCTTTATGCTCACCTTTACAGAATCCTTTTCCCAGGTATTGACCACTACCTGACCATACTTGTTGATGATTTCGAGGTAGCCATTTTTAGGCATAATAAAATCGCGATCAATGGTCTTTGTAAGCCTGGTATCATCGTTATCCGGCCCTGCTACTGCATAAAGGCAGCATGTATAGAATATGAAGCTAAATATTAACTTCCTGTTGTTGTTCCTTTTGATCATGATGTTTGATTTCAGTCAATATTTGCTCAAGAATATTTAGCTTGATCCGGTAGTTGCTGATCATTGCGCTAATCACTTCCTCACTGTCTACATTATCTTTCAGGTCTTTCTTTAGATCCTGATAGGCGCTGTCGAGTGTTTGCAGGTTTTTCATTACTTCTTCATCCACATCGGCATTACTGGCCCTGATGACCCTGAGCTTTTCATCCACTAGTTGTGAATAGTAATATTCTGTCTCCGCCAGTTCAGGAGAAATATCATGAAGCGCATACCCCTCTTTTTCATATCCTTTGTTATACGACCAAATCACTATACCAAGAGAGCACAACAAGAGCAGCGATGCGGCTATTTTCATTACCGATCTCCACAACGAATGACGTTCCTTTTGTCTTACACCCTCTTCGATACCCTGCCATAGCTGGTCAAGGTCCGGTTCATGCAGATCAAACGCTGACCTTCTTTTTTCTACTTCTTCCTTAAGCCTGTCGTTCATGTATTCTTCTGTTTACGTCCAGAATTTTTCTTATTTTACTTTTGGCTTTACTATACTGCGCCTTTGACGCAGATTCAGTAATACCCAGGATCTGACCTATCTCTTTGTGATCATAACCTTCAAAAAGGTACAGGTTCAGCACCGTTTTACACCCATCGGAAATTTGATCTATAGCTTCAAGTATCCGCCTCGATTCATACTGTGCATAATCCTGATCGCTGTCAACATCTTCCTGAAAATTGTCGCTATCAGCAATATCCACAGTAGCCAGCCTTTTCTTTTTTAAATGATTCAGGCAGTGATTGATGACAATACGCTTGACCCAGGCGCTAAAGGTCGCTTCGTTTTTCAAAGAGCGGATCATTGTAAAGGCGGTAATAAAAGCCTCTTGTAGTACATCTTTCGCGTCTTCATCATTACCCGTCATTCTGCGGCAAATGTTATACATAGCCCGGGCATAAAGCTTATAGAGCTCATTTTGCGCCTGCTTATCCCCACGCTGGCTACGCTGCACCAGATATTTATGAATAGTCTGTTGTCCGGGCTCCACCTTTTCTGTTTGTTATGGTAATGACAAGCGTTTTTATATTAGGTTTCCTTTCTTGATAAGAAAAATAAAAAAAAACCGTTTTACAGGTTGCGATGTTGTAATGCAAATCTATAGGCGATGCTCATGAAATGGAGAAATATTTTTATCAACATGTTGGCATTAATTCTTTTTTTAAGTTTCATCACCCCGTCAGTGGCACAAAAGCTCGTTTACAGGGTGGAATATAAAGATGACTCCATTGGATATTTGATTGCAGAAAGAAAAAATGTCGGCTCGAAAACTATCTACCAACTTGAGAGCCGCACCAACATTAATATGCTCTTCAGTTTTAATCACTATGCTTACTATAGGTCAGAATACGAAAATGACATGCTGGTGGATGCCCGAACCGAAAGTTTTCTTAACGACAAAGGAAATACCACCACCAGCACCACGTATGAAAATGGAACCTATCTAATAAAAAAGGATAAAACTACCTCGAAGCAGTCGGCCCCCATCTACGAAAGCATAGCTGCTTTGTATTTCAACAGGCCCAGAAATTCAAGGATCTTTTCAGAAAGACACGGTTCCTTTTTTGCTATAAGCAAGGTAAATGAACGGCAATTTGAACTCATTAAACCCGATAACCGCAGAAATATTTATTATTTTGACGGGGACCAATGCGATAAAGCCACACTGAATTTGCCACTGGCTACAGTTTACCTTGTAAGAATTTCTAATTAATTCATTTATTTTTCTATATATCATTTACAATATCGTATCTTTCAAGTTTGACGAGTTTTTATTTTGTAATTCAATGGAGAAAGAAAAGCTAAGTGTAGAACATGTATTGGCGATGGACCTGCCTGAGATTATTGTGTATGCAGCCCCTGTGATGTTTGCCCTGGTGGCGCTGGAGTGGATAGTAAGTGCTTATCAAAAGCGTGAACTTTATGACAAAAGAGATACCCTGGCCGCTACGGTCATAGGTCTTGTAAATGTAGGTATAAGCGCTGCGATCAAAGTTATTACTTTTGGTATCATTCTCTTTTTTTATAACCTGGTGCCCTGGACTATCCCACACACCTGGTGGGCTTATGTGCTGTGTTTTATCTGGATCGATTTTTGGCGATACTGGGCACATAGAATAGCTCATGAAAACCGTTTTTGGTGGGCTACCCATGTTACTCATCATAATTCGGAAAAATACAATTGGTCTGTTTCCTTTAGGTTGGGATGGACGCAGCATATTAAGATCATATTCTTTATTCCGGTGGCGTTAACAGGTTTTCACCCTGTTGTATTCTTCATATGCCATCAAATAGCAGTTTTATACCAGTTCTGGATACATACAGAGTACATTAGAAAGCTGCCCAAGCCGATAGAATTTTTCTTTACCACGCCATCTCATCACAGAGTGCATCATGCAAGGAATGAGAAGTATCTCGATAAAAATTACGGATCTACATTTATTATTTGGGACCGGATGTTTGGTACTTTTCAGCCTGAGGAAGAGCAGGCCGACTACGGGATTACCACCCCGGTAAATTCTTACAATCCGGTAATCTTGTGCTTTCATGAATGGATGGACATTGTTAAAGATATTAAGCATTCCAAATCATTGAAGGAGGCCTGGATGGTGACTTTTAGCCGGCCAAGCAAACTTGCGCAGAAGAAGGAGGCTCTTCAGAAAAATATTGATGCGGGAATTTTGGAGCCTCGGGCCAAATCAGCATAGATTTGTTATAAACAAACATTTAAAAAACATGAATCCGTTCCACCTGGCCTTTCCGGTAGCCGACCTGCAAACTACCAGAAAATTTTATACAGAAGTATTGGGTTGCGAAACAGGACGTAGCTCCGATAAATGGATAGATTTTAATTTTTTCGGGCATCAGGTAGTAGCACACCTGAAGCCCGAGGAGGCGGGCTCAGACCACACTAATGAAGTAGATGGAGATCAGGTGCCTGTAAAGCATTTTGGTGTTATACTGGAAATGGGCGAATGGGAACAACTGGCGGAAAAATTAAAAGCACATCAGATCAGTTTCATTATTGAACCACATATTCGCTTTAAAGGAGAAGTGGGCGAACAGGCGACTATGTTCTTTCTTGATCCCAGTGGCAATGCTCTGGAATTCAAAGCCTTCAAAGATAAAAGTCAGATCTTTGCCCACTGATCTAAGAGGTGATGTATCAGAAGCTAATTGTTAAAAGCTCCTGCTAATTAGTGTCTCTAAGAAAACGCCAATGTCTGCGTTACGCCAGCCCCAAAAATGCTTTTCCCGACAACTGTAACAACTGTACGGGAATCCGCTTTTTGGAACTTCATTTCTTAAAGCCACTTAGCGTTTTCTTACAAACACTAATTAAATCCGGCTAGATTTTCAATAATTTAATTTTTCCACGTTATTTGAATAATACTACTTATGCCGTTGCTGCTAGGCGTATGCTTTCTTAAAGCATTTTTTGGTTTGAAGTGGAGTACTATTAATTATTTTGACAATGCCCAAATTCTACTTTTTGCTACTGGCCCTTTTCTGTTTTTCTGAGTCTGTACAGGCTCAGGAGGAAGTGAATGTAGCTCAAATACTCGACTCTTTGCAATATGGAGCAGAGCTTCCTTCGGAAATTTTGCAGACAAAATCATTGGTATTGGTGAAGGTGCCGCCCAAAAGCACACAGCCATACCTTAGGGGTAGTTGGAAGAAGTTGGCCGAGCAGGCACAGCCAGGGTTTAAAAGAGCGGGCATAGACGCAGTGGTATACTACTATGTAGAAGATATTTATAGTGGTAAAGAGCCTTATCTTTCGTTTATGGAAGATTTCAAAAAACGAGGTTTGGAAAATATTATTTTCCTGGTGCAGGAAGCGGCAAACTACAGGATCGTACTCACCAAAATGAACGATGGAGACCCATTGATAAAATCAGGCCAGCAGGCCTGGCAAACTCAGCATGCTGATCTGGCGATGGCGCTGAACAACCTGTACAAAGCAGCAGCTAATTCTGCACAGGCAAGAGAAAACCTGCTTATCCTGGAAGTTCCGGAATTTGGCACGATGACCAGTCCGATTAAAGGCAGAAGAGGAGAGTATTATGACCTGAATTTTTCTTCCGAAAGGCTTGCCATAGTACCTTTTGCTGATACTGCTCAGATTAACCAGGTGATGGCAGATTATCCGTACAAATACGGCTTTGTAGATGCAAACAAAGGGGATACAAAACTCCGTTCTGATGGCTATCAATATATTTTGTATTACGTACACACCACCGGCAAAGAAGTAAAGGAAATGCTGGGTTATAATACCACTGACACCGAAACGGCTTATGTGTCTGAGGTAGTAAAAGATGGCCAGGTTCGTGTAAATTCGTATAGTATTGATATCCCGGTTTATAAGTTCTATATCAAACATATCTATTCAGGCAATGTTTTTTTAGGCAAGAAGTGGGATGCAGCCCCTACCTGGCAGCAGGCATTGACCAACTATATTGATAACCTTAGGAACGAACTGGTGAGGAAGTGATAGCTGAGCGCGGAGAGGAGGTTTGTAACTTTTATTTTCCGACTTGTTGTATCTCAATTTAAGGGACGATATCAGTCAGCCATAACAGATTAATCTGTGAGGCGATATCATGCGTTTGAGCAAAACCGCCCTACCCACTGCTTTTTCCGATAATTGTTATTTATGGACTGATCATTTGTCTATTGCCTTTGCTTACTTGCCGATTGCCGACTGAGCATTACCTGGCTACCAGCTAAAATAAAAATAGAGAATAGAAACCCAGGAAAGGAAACAGGTAGAATTGCCAGGATCCAGATCAGTTTCTTATGGTATCTATGAGAGCTGCCAGAATTAGCCATAAATGGAAATACTATAAAAACAGGATAATGATTAATCTCCCGGCATTGCTGGTAAAAGAATATTCATAATAATGAAATTTTTATTTGTGAATTTCCGTTTCCATGGCTGCTGAGGAACAACAATTGCGGTTACCCTTCGTAATTATACATAATCTATAATTAAGGATATTATTACAAGGATAGGATAAAGTGGTCAATAATGCTTTTTGTTTTAAGGGATAATAATCTGTGAATTAGTAGGTTATGTCACTTTTTTAAAAGTTGGCACAGCAATTGATGCTTTTGTCTTTGAAAGGAACATAAAATAATTTTTTAATCTATAAATGTGACGATTATGCGAAAAGTGGTACTTGTACTTTTGGGTTTAGGGGTAGTATGCGGAGAAGCCATGGCACTTATGGCTGCAGCAACTTTCAAAACGGCTGACGGGCAGAAAATACAGGTCACCATCGACAAAAAGGTGGTAAATTCTGTGCCAAAACAGTTCGTGAAAGTTGAAGGAAAAGGTGGTGTACATCAGGTGAAGATCAAAGTTTTTAATGGGCCGGAATTATTCGTAGCAAGCGAACAGTTAAGCATACGCGCCGGGTACAGAAGTGAGTTCACTGTTTTTATTAACGATTCCAAAACATTGGAAGTAAGACAAACAAGGGCCACAAAAATTTATCACTATCAATACAAAAATCCTGACAAGTTTTACAACCGAAGAAATTATGCCCTTTTGAAAGAGAGAAAGCCTTTAAAAAAACATACTCCTCATGATGACTTCGATATGTTAATGCCCGGCAAAGTGGGTGTTAGAGAAAGGGAGTTGTTGGCTTAATTCTCTGATTTATCTTTTTGATTTGGATCCCTTTCCAGGAGCTGACCGGCAAGGGATTCGGCTTTTTGTTCCTCTTCATGAGTTTCTTTGATCACCTTTTCCAATTCATCTTTAGTGATCCACCCATTTTCAAAGGCATGCTTTGCAGCTTCCGCGGTATTGGTTACCAATAGCATTTCTACATCATGCTCTTTTAGCTCGCTGGCAATTCTGTTGATCTTCTTGTCTTTATTCGATGATGACACATCGCGGATATAAATGGCCTTAACCCTTCCTGGGAATTCTTTGGTAATTTCGGCATACAACAGACTATCATGTTGTCCGCTATCACCAATAAGAATGAATGACAGGTCAGCAAACGTGACCATCAGATGCCGGATTTTCTCTAGCTTGTGTATGTGAGTGCCTCCGCCTGATTTAATAAGCTTCCAAAGGTTCACTTTCAGGTCCTGAAGAAGAAAAGGCCCTTTTGGTATGCTTCTTACTTTGCAAAAATCATCGAGGAAGTCGTATAGATTCCATTCACTGCTACTGACATAGAATATCGGGTTGGTTACATCAGCCTCAGGGCCATTTTGCAGAGCGTGATAAAAAGCGGCTACTCCGGTAAAGGGAAGCCGGGTTTTTGAGTTTTTTGTGAGGATCAGGCGTAGCTTTCTAAAAACTTGTGTTGCATGAGAGATCAGTATGGTGTCATCTACATCTGAAATGATACCATAGGACGAACCTCCATGATGAATATATACCTCATCCTCGATCTCCAGTTCTTCCTGCTCTTCAACAATTTTATCCAACACTTTATACCGTACTTTGTGCCAACCGGCCTGGCTTAGTGGTTGCTTAAACCTAAATGTAGTTTCAAAGTATCCCCGGGGGTCTGTAACCATTACTTTATCATGACCAAAAAGGTTTACTTCCACGCGTATGTCAGGGATGGGGCTACTCACATAGCGGCTGATCATTGCCCGGATATTTTTCCTGCGCTTATCATCATGAAATGCTTCATATAAAACGCGATCATCCAATACGTGCCCCCGGATGTGTACAATCTTTTGGGTACCGTATCCTCGGTAAGGCAGGATCACAGGAGGAGACAGCAATCCCAGGCTCTTCTTGAGGCGAAGAGAAAGCTTTTTGATCGGTTTACGAATAAACTTTTTAATGCTCCTACAGTTTTATTCTATAACTTGTAATGGTATCCCAATGTTCCTTTTTAGCTATCTATGAATAAGATACTTTTTGTTATCAATCCTATTTCCGGAGGACGAGACAAAACCGGCTTGCACCAGGAGATCTATTCTTTTTGTAAAAATAATCATCTGCAAGGCGAGATAATGGAAACGACAGGTAAAAATGACTTTGATCGCATTCATAAAAAGATGGAACAGGTTGCCCCGGATACTGTAGTAGCCTGTGGTGGTGATGGTACTATTAACATGGTGGCACAGGCACTTCTCAAAAAGAGTATTACACTAGGCATTATACCACTTGGCTCGGCCAACGGATTGGCTGCTGAGTTACTTATACCCCGCGATATAAAAAAAGCCCTTGACATCATTAAAGAGAATAATGTGCTCCCTATAGATATCGTACAAATAAACGGAAAATACATCTCGCTTCACTTGAGTGATGTTGGCTTTAATGCCAAACTCATTAAGCATTTTGACCAGGGCAGGGTGAGGGGTAAGCTGGGCTACCTGACGCATTTCTTTAAAACGCTCCATAAAAAGAGCCCTCGCAGATATACTTTTAACCTCAAGGGAAATAAATTTAGAAGAAGAGCCGAAATGGTAGTATTCGCCAATGCCTCCAGATATGGAACAGGAGCGGTTGTAAATCCTGAAGGGATTATCAATGATGGCAAATTTGAAGTTTGCATTTTTAAACCTTATCCCTGGTATGCCATATTTCGCCTTACCTTTGATTTCTTTACCGGCAGAATGAAAAAGTCTCCCTATGTGAAGATCTTCTCAACAACGGAGATCACCGTTAAAGCCCATAAGGCAGTGCCCTTACAGATAGATGGTGAGGTAATAGGTGATTTCAAAACAGTATACGTAAAAATGCTCCAAAAACAGCTACCCGTTATCGTGTCCCCTTATTTTAAAATAACGTGAGTTTGATATAAAGGTCATGAGTAATGAGTAGAAGAATGGCAATGCGAACTACAAAATGTGATACTCCAGTCTCAATACTCAATACTAATATCTCAATCAATGCCATTAAGTTAGGGGTATCCAACAACTTCAGTTGATTTTGTGGATAAATGACATTACACCATCATTAACCACAGAAGAAGCAGAGGAGGAACAGGAATCATAGATCACTACGTCATCCTTCAGGATCCCCTGATCCTCGGCAGAAGTTGAAACCCGGACACTGCCGGTAGCGAGGAGATCCCGGATCTTCACCGCGTTACGTCCGGGATGACGGTAGTGGGGGAGTTGATATGCATACCTTTAATCGGTTCTACTATATCGAACTCACATTAAAATAAAAAGGCCATGAACCAGTCATGACCTTTATTTTAGGTTTAGGTGTTAGATCTTAGAAAGGATATTGATTTTTAGCGATCACATGATCTGCCACCCTTCTTCTGGCGTTCTTAAGGTTGTGTGGCTCCATTTTGGTGAACCTCTTTAGCCCCATAAGCATCATACGCTGCTCATCTCCTTCTGCGAATGCATATATAGCTTCTTTACCGGCAGCAGCGGCCTTTTCTATAGCTTCATACAGGTAAATTCGCATCATATCCGTCTCAATGCTTACTGCTTCAGCATCTTTTTGACCTGCCTGTTTCTCTACTCTAAGCAAACATGACTCGGCCACATAGCCTTCTATTAACATATCGGCCAGGTTCATTAGTATTTCCTGCTCATCGCTAAGCTTTTGCATAAGTTTTTGCACTGCAGCACCGGCTACCATCAAACCTGCCTTTTTCAGATTGCGGAGCGCCTTTTTCTCTTTGGCAAATAGCTCTTCACCATCCGATGCTCCAAAGTCAGGAATAGACATGAGCTCTTTTTGAACAGCCATAGCGGGGCTCATCAGGTCCAGATGGCCTTTCATAGCACGCTTCAGCAGCATGTCAATACACAACATCCTGTTGATCTCGTTGGTGCCTTCAAAGATCCTGTTGATGCGTGCATCTCTGTAAGCCCTGTCCATCGGACCCTCGGCTGAGAATCCCATACCTCCGTAGATCTGGACGCCCTCATCGGCAACGAAATCCAGTACTTCAGAGCCATTGACTTTAAGGATCGCACATTCAATAGCAAACTCCTCAACAGACTTCAATCTGGCCTGTGCAGGATCCGTGCCCTGGCCAATTAACGAATCGTAAGCATCGTCAATATTTTGACCGGCTCTGTAGTGAGCAGATTCAGAGGCATAAACTTTAGCCGCCATTTCTGCTATTTTATGTTTGATAGCGCCAAAGTTTGAAATGGAAGTTCCAAACTGCTTTCTTTCGTTAGCATAGTTTACAGCATTGTTAATAATAGCTTTGCTGCCTCCAATAGCGGCAATACCGAGCTTGATGCGACCGATATTCAGGATGTTAACTGCTATTTTGAAGCCATTTTCCCTATCAGAAAGAAGATTTTCAACAGGTACCTTCGTGTCATTGAAGAAGATCTGTCTGGTAGAAGACCCTTTGATACCCATCTTCTTTTCCTCTTCATTCATGGTAATGCCACCAAAATCTTTCTCAACAATGAATGCAGAAAGATTTTTATCATCATCAATTTTGGCAAATACAATGAAAATATCTGCAAAACCACCATTGGTTATCCACATTTTCTGGCCATTGATAAGGTAATGCTTACCATCATCTGTTAGCTTGGCCTTTGTCTTTCCTGAGTTCGCATCTGATCCCGAATCAGGTTCTGTCAAACAGTAAGATGCTTTCCACTCACCCGTAGCTAGCTTTGGAAGGTACTTGGCCTTTTGATCCTCATTGCCATAATACAAGATGGGCAATGTACCAATACCTGTATGGGCTGAAATTGCAACAGCAAAAGAATGGCCTGCGCCTAATATTTCCGCTACCAGCATGGAAGTATTGAAGTCCATACCGAACCCTCCATACTGTTCGGGTACGGATGTGCCAAGAAGGCCCAGCTCTCCTGCTTTATCTAATAACGAAGGCATTAGCTCAGGGTGCTTCATAGAATCAATTTCATCCAAACGGGGATTGATCTCCTGCTCCAGGAAGTCTTTACATGTCTGAGCGATCATTTTTTGCTCTTCACTCCACTCTTCAGGTGTAAATATTTCATTGGCTTCTGTCTCACGGATCAGAAATTCCCCTCCTTTAATAGCCGACTTAGTTCCGGCCGGTATCTCCTTTGATTGGTCTGTTGCTGTAGTACTCATAGTATTTAGTCTTTAGTAGTGAGTCTATAGTCTCACCAGTGTTGTTAATGTTTAATGCTTTTAAGTTATATCGAGTAGTCACTGGTCTCTAGTCACTGGTCGCTAATCACAAGCAACCAGTGACAAGTAACTAGTGACCAGATAGCTATTTCAAAAACTCATAAATCCCTGCCACACCCTGTCCGCCACCGACACAGGCTGTTACCATTCCATATTTGCTGCCTTTTCTTCTTCTCATTTCATTCAATAGAGTGATCGAGAGTCGTGCTCCGGTGCTTCCCAGGGGGTGACCCAGTGCGATGGCTCCGCCATTCACATTTATCTTGGACCCATCCAGGTCAAGATCCCGGATAACGGACAATGACTGTGCGGCAAAGGCTTCGTTAAGCTCTATCAGGTCAATATCCTTCATCTTTAATCCGGCTCTGTCCAGGGCTTTGGGAATGGCGTAAGTCGGGCCTACACCCATGATACGCGGCTCTACTCCGGCCACGGCATAGCTCACCAGTCGAGCTACAGGTTCCAGCCCGAGTTCCTTGACCTTTCTTTCTGACATTACTACCACGAAAGCAGCTCCGTCATTAGTAGGGGAAGAGTTTCCGGCAGTAACTGAACCTCCTGCAGCAAATACAGGCTTCAACTTCGCAAGCGCCTCCATACTTGTTTCCGGCCTGGGACCCTCATCGGTATCTACCACATACTCACGGGTCTTTTTCTTGTTGTCCTCTACGAAAGTTTCCTTTACTGTAATAGGCAGTATCTCCTCTTTGAACTTTCCTTCTTTCTGCGCTGCTACTGCACGCATATGTGAGTTGTAGGCAAATTCATCCTGATCCTCACGAGATATTTTCCATTGCTGAGATATTTGCTCAGCGGTCAGGCCCATACTGGTGTAGTAGTCAGGATGCTCAGAGGTAATGTTGTAGTTCAATGCTGTTTTAAAGCCCATAACCGGTACCATAGACATAGATTCTGTCCCTCCGGCTATCACCACATCGGCCATACCGGCATTGATCTTAGCGGAGGCGAGGTGAATAGCTTCAAGGCCGGATCCACAGTACCGGTTGATCACCATACCGGGAGTATCCACACCCAGTGCCATGAGAGAGATCATACGACCCATCTGCATGCCCTGTTCGGCTTCCTGCACAGCATTACCTACTATCACATCATCTACCATGCTGTTTTCGAGGCCATCGATCGAGGCCATCAAATGCTTAATTATATCCACCGCCAGGTCATCAGGGCGAGTGAATCGAAACCCACCTTTTTTTGCCCTTCCTACGGCTGTTCTAAATCCTTTTACTATATATGCGTCCATTTTTGTCTTGCGTTTTGTTCTTTTGAAATAGTGTACTTTTCAATGTCATTGGTCAATTGCCACTAGTCACTGGTGACCAGTAACCAATGACTAATTTCTAAGTGCTTTCCCCGTAGTCAATATCGACTGTATCCTTTCCAGTGTTTTCTTTTCGCCGGTTAGGGATAAGAATGCTTCTCTTTCCAGGTCAAGGAGGTATTGTTCTGATACTTCCTGGGCATAAGAGAGGTCTCCTCCGCACATGACGTAGGCAATCTTATTTGCGATCTTCACATCATGGTCAGAGATGTAGTTACCCATGCGCATGCCGTTGACACCCGCCATGAATAAAGCCATACCGGTTTTACCCTGGACTTTGATATTTGTGGCTTGTATTGGCTGGGTATAACCAGCATTGGCCAGTTCAAGCACTGTGGCTTTGGCATCGGCAATCTGTCGGTCTTTATTGATGGTGATCCTGTCCTGTGGGCGGATGATGTTCATACCAATGGCCTCGTGAGCCGAGGTAGCTACTTTCGCAGTAGCAATGTTCATAAAGGCATTTTGCAGTGCATTTAGCTCTACATCGCCTTCTTCAAGAGCATCGGAAACACGCTTGGTCAGCTCTTTGGTACCACCGCCTCCGGGGATCAGACCTACACCAACTTCTACGAGACCGATATAGGTTTCGGCAGCAGCCTGAACCACATCGGCATGCATTGTCATCTCACAACCTCCTCCCAGGGTTAGTCCATGAGGGGCTACTACAACCGGTACAGATGAATAGCGTACCCGCATCATGGTGTTCTGGAAGTGCCGGATCATGAAATCCACTTCATCATATTCCTGCTCAATAGCGTACATAAACACCATGCCCAGGTTAGCTCCGGCAGAGAATTGCGCTCCCTGGTTGCCGATAACCAGGCCACGATAATCTTTTTCAGCCATATCTATAGCCCTGTTGATGCCTTCTACTACCTCTCCTCCAAGCGTGTTCATCTTAGTATGGAACTCCACGTTCAATACACCATCACCAAGGTCGAAGATGGTAGAGCCGGCATTGCTCCATAATACTTTGCTCTTCCTGATATTATCAAGGATGATGTATTCATCAGCCCCGGGAACAGGCTTATAAGATTTGGAATCAATGTCGTAGTAATTTCTTACTCCGTCTTTGGCGGTATAGAAAGATTCGATACCTGCATCCAGCATATCATACACCCATTGGTTAGGCTTATAGCCCATTTCCTCCATTTTCTCCACCGTTTTCTTCACCCCAAGCACATCCCAGGTCTCAAAAGGACCTACTTCCCAGCCAAATCCCGCACAAATGGCATCATCTATCTTATACAGCTCATCGGCTATTTCAGGAATGCGGTTGGAAACATATTTAAAGAGAGCATAGAATGAGTCGCGGTAAAACTCACCCGCCTTGTCCTTACCGGCAAATAGCGGCTTAAACCGCTCCTTTAGATTGTCTATCGGTTTGGTAGCTTCCAGTGTGCCGAATTTTACCTTTTGCTGGGGCTTGTATTCCAGTGTTTTAAGATCCAGGGTAAGTATCTGTGTTTTACCCTTTTCATCCTTTGTCTTTTTATAAAAACCCTGTCCGGTTTTATCTCCCAGCCATTTGTTTTCTTCGAGCTTGGCGACAACATCCGGCAATTTAAAGGTGTCCCGACCCTCGTCATTGGGCAGGCCCTGGTATAAGCCATTAGCTACTTTTATTAAGGTGTCCAAACCAACAACATCTGATGTCCTGAAAGTGGCTGACTTTGGCCTTCCGATCACCGGACCGGTCAATTTATCTATTTCATCAACGTTCAGGTCCAGCTTCTGCATCGAATCGATAACTTTCAGTATAGCGTAAATGCCTACTCTGTTTGCTATAAATGCTGGAGTATCTTTACACAATACAGTAGTTTTTCCCAAGTACAGATCTCCGTAGTGCATTAGGAAGTCAGTAATCTCAGGATCGGTTTTGGGGGTTGGGATAATCTCCAACAGCTTTAAGTAGCGGGGAGGATTGAAGAAGTGCGTGCCGCAGAAATGTCTCTGGAAATCTTCACTCCTTCCGTCAAGCATCAGGTGAATGGGAATACCCGAGGTATTAGAAGTAATGAGCGTGCCCGGCTTTCTGTATTTCTCTACCTGCTCGAACACCTTCTTTTTGATGTCCAGGTTTTCCACAACTACCTCTATCACCCAGTCGTAATCTTTGATCTTCTCCATATCGTCATCAAAATTCCCCAGCGAGATACGGCTGGCGAACTTATTGTCATATAGAGGAGCGGGGTTTGACTTAACAGCGGACTCGAATGCCTGGGTGACGATCCTGTTCCTTACCGCTTTACTGTCCATTGTCAATCCCTTCTTTTTCTCATCCTCGCTTAACTCTCTGGGAACGATATCTAACAACAGCACTTTTACTCCAATGTTCGCGAAGTGACAAGCTATACGAGATCCCATGATCCCTGAACCTAGCACTGCTACTTTGTTAATTCTTCTGGTCATTGTTGTTTTATGGTTTTTCGTTTTCGTAAATGTTACTTTTTTCTATAATTCGGTTGATATCCCCGATCACCTCAAAAAAGATCTTGAGTTTGTCTTCAGGGATGTGCTCTCGTACGGCTTCATTAAAAGCCAACACAGTTTTTCTGGAAAAGCCCTTTCTCTCCTTTCCCTTCTCTGTAAGAAATATGCGCACCGAACGTTTATCATTGGCATCCGGCTGGCGGTAGATAAGGCCTTTGTCTTCCATGTTTTTTAGCACACGGGTAAGACTCCTTGCCTCCAGCCCCATAAGCGGAGCTATTTTAGTGGCGGGGGTTCCCTCTTTTGAAGAAATATTGAGCAGAACGAACCCAATAGATGTGGTGATATCCTGCTTAACGGCCTGCTGATTGTACATGCGTGATATAGCATGCCATGCCGTTTTAATATTGTGATCAATGGTTTCTTCTCTTTTCATTTATTTGTATCTTAATATCAATTACAAAAGCTTATTTTAGAAAAACTGAAAAACACCATATATAGCCTCCGCAATTGACGGATAACAAATATAGTAAAATTTGTTATGCATGCATACTAATTGTGAATAAAATTTAGCCTTGCTCAAAAGTCGGCCTTGTAGCGTTTAAATGGGAAAATATTCCGGTCATGCAACCATCTGGGGAGAACTACGTCTTAATACATAAGAGACCAATGTATTAGGGAATTATGCATTCAAAGGAACTTCTTAAGGGCACGCTACAGACGATTATCCTGAAACTTCTGGCTGATCAGGGCAAAATGTATGGCTATGAAATAACTCAACGGGTGAAGGAGTTGTCTGGGGGTGAAATGCTGCTGACAGAAGGAGCCTTGTACCCTACACTTCATAAGCTGGAAGCTGAAAAGCTGTTGACAACAGAGAAGGTGACGATGGGAAAGCGGGTGAGAAAGTACTATAAGCTTACTGAAGCCGGTCAATCCTCAGCCGCAGAAAAGATGGATGAGTTTACCAATTTCATTCAAATGATGCACCGGGTATTACAAATTGATCCAGCCTTTTAGTTATGGAGCTCTCTACTGATCAGATTGATTATATCCAAAAGGATATTAACTACCGTGGGATCGTTTACGATCAATTGGAGGAAGAACTGCTGGATCACATCTGCACATTGGTTGAGAAAAAGATGGAAGATGGCGCTAGATTCATCGATGCCTATGACCAGGTGATAGAAAGATTCGGCTCCGAACAACAAATACAACACATTCAAAGTCAAACACTCATTTTATCGAATAACAACACAAAGATCATGTTAAGGAATTATTTCAAAATCGCGTTGCGGAATTTATCGAGGCATAAATTCTATTCGTTTATCAACGTAGCCGGCCTGGCCGTGGGGCTGGCCTGCTGCCTGGTAATAACGCTTTTTGTCATGGATGAACTCAGCTATGACGACTACCACACAAAAAAAGATCGCATCTATCGCTTAACCAGTCATGGTGCGTATGGTGGCAATCAATATGTTTTTCCGGTGGCTCCGGCCCCACTTGCTCCGGCTCTTATTACTGACCTGCCCGAAGTAGAAAAAGTAGTGAGATTCCGCAGTAGAGGCAGCTATCTGGTCACCACCCCTCAAATGACGGAGAGCTACAAAGAGCATAAGTTGATTTTTGCCGATAAAGATTTCTTTCAGGTGTTCTCTGTTCCCATGCTAAAAGGAAACCCCGAAACTGCATTAAAAGACCGGATGAGTCTGGCCATTAGCCGTTCTATTGCTCAAAAATATTTTGCAAACGAAGATCCGGTTGGAAAAACCATGATCCTTGACGGGGCCCAGGAGTATCACGTGACGGCTGTCTATGAAGATATGCCGGCAAACGGCCATTTACAATTCAATTTTTTGATGTCGATGGCGTCTCTGGAAGAAAGCAAAAATACCGAGTGGTTAAGTAACAACTTCTATACCTACGTATTATTAAGAGAGGGTACTTCTCAAAGTGATTTTTATCAAAAAATGAATGCTATGGCTGCGGGCTACATTGAGCCTCAATTGATAGCCTTCATAGGCAAAACGATGAAGGAGTTTGAAGAAGGGGGAAACAAAATAGACTTCAAAGTTCAGCCGCTTAATGACATTTATCTTCATTCGGATTTCATTTTCGATATTGGCCCTATTGGAGATATAAGCTACATATATATGTTCTCGGCCATTGCCATTTTTATTTTGGTAATTGCTTGTATCAACTTTATGAACCTGTCGACAGCACGTTCTTCTAATCGTGCTAAGGAGGTCGGGGTAAGAAAGGTATTAGGCTCATTCCGATCTCATTTGGTCAGGCAATTTCTCACCGAAACGATTCTGCTGTGTTTAATTGCGTTTGCTTTGGCAATCGCCTTGGCGTCCATCGCTTTGCCTTTTTTCAATGAGCTTGCCGGGAAGAATATGGCTCTGCCTGTTGATAGTTTAACATTTTATGCAATCATATTGGGGTGTGCTTTATTTATAGGGATACTCGCGGGGTTATATCCGGCATTTTTCCTTAGCGCTTTTAAACCTATTAATGTGCTGAAGGGTAAGCTTGCGTTGGGCACGGGCAGTAGCTTTATCCGAAGCGGGTTAGTGGTATTTCAGTTTTTCATTAGCATTTTATTGATCATAGCTACGGCTACCGTTTATAAGCAGCTTAACTACATACAAAGCAAAAAGCTTGGCTATGATAAAGAGCAGGTGCTTTTGGTAAATGATGCTTATATGCTTGGTACTAAAATGGCTGCTTTTAAGGAAGAATTATCACAGTTGCCCAATGTAGCAAATGTCTCCATTTCCGGATATATGCCTGTGCAGGGCTACAACCGAAGTGATATGAGCTTTTGGGAGCAGGGCCTGGAGCCCACCGAAGATAACATGGTCAATATGCAAATATGGGATGTGGATGAAGGTTACATATCTACCTTGGGCATGGAAGTGGTGCTGGGAAGAAACTTCAATAAAGACATAGCCTCTGACTCAAATGCAGTGATACTAAATGAAGCAGCCTTCAAAGCTTATGGCTTTGAGGAAGGCAAGGAAAATTTTATTCAGACTTTTTTCTACGATTATGCCACAGGACAAACTCGGCCGGACAAGCTCATCACCTATCGTGTGATAGGGGTGGTGAAGGATTTTCATTTTGAATCAATGAAGGAAAATATTGGACGTCTGGGGATGAGACTTCGACCTAGTGTGAGTACATTGGCTATTAGATTCAGTACCAGCGATATCCAAACAGTGATCTCATCTACGGAGGATGTCTGGAAGAAATTTACGGCTGAACTGCCTTTCAACTATACATTTTTAGATAGTGATTTCGGTAATATGTACCGTGCTGAGCAGCGCCTGGCAAGCGTGTTCACTATTTTTGCCGGATTGGCCATACTTATAGGTTGTCTCGGCTTATTTGCTCTGGCCTCATTTATGGCGGAACAGCGTACAAAGGAGATCGGTATCCGAAAGGTACTGGGTGCGTCTGTAGGCAAAATCGTTTTTATGCTTTCCAAGGAATTCAGCAGGCTTATCATTATTGCGTTTATTATAGCCGCTCCCATTGCCTGGTGGGCATCGTCAACCTGGCTGGATAACTATAGTTATAGGGTAGAAATAGGTGTTGGTCTTTATTTACTGGCGGGAATGATGGCCTTTCTCATCGCGTGGCTAACGGTTGGCTACCACTCCGTGAAGGCTGCACAGGCCAACCCTGTGGATTCTTTGAGAAGTGAATAGTTTAATTAAACAGTAAAAGATTTTTCGGATTTTAGTGATCCGGAAAATCATTCGTATTACAGTGTTTAAAGCCCTGCATCAGAAGCTTAAAAATGAAGGTTTTTTTGACAAAACCTTGATTGATAAAATTGACCCCCTCTTTCACTCATTGGAGACGAAGAAGGGAGAGGTTCTTTTGCGGCAGGGGGAAACGGCACGTTATTTATACTTTATTAACAAGGGCTGTCTGCGTGTATTTTGTGTACAGGATGATGGTAAAGAGTCGACTCGTTTTTTTGCTTTTGAGAACCGGTTTGCCACTGCATTCCCCAGCTTTATTAGCCAACAACCTTCTTCGGCATTTATTGATACGGTGGAGAAATCTTCCTTATTGAAGATACATTATGATGATTTCCAATCTTTACTTCGGACCATTCCGGAGTGGGAAAGGCTGTATCGGCAGGATCTGGAGAGGGATTATATTGAAAGCATTCAGCGCATTGAAAGTTTTGTGACCATGAATGCGGGGGAGCGGTACAGGCGAATTCTGAAAAATGAACCTCATCTTATACAACGGCTGCCCAATAAAATATTGGCCAACTACATGGGTATCTCGCAAGAAACCCTAAGCAGGTTAAAGTCCAAAGACTAAAGGCATAGTGATGCTCCATTTTTTTGATATTTGTCAATGTTTGGTAGAGGAAGAGATGCTATCTATGCATTAAAATTCTATGCCGTTATGTTTCGTATTTTATTTATTGCTTCTGTTGTTTATATAGCTTTACCACAAGTATTTGCCCAAAGCGATCCAGCAGCACCCTTAAATATCGGTCAGGCGACACTGACGTTAATTGACAGTGCCAGAAAGAGGCCTGTTAAAACTGAAATATGGTATCCCACTGAAGCGTCTTTAGATGACGAAACCCGAGAGTACGGTCCATTTTTCCGAACACCTACTATACGCAATGCTGATCCTGTAGATGGAAAGCATCCGCTGATCATGATGTCGCACGGCACAGGAGGAGGAAGGCTTACTATGGAGTGGCTGGCCGCTGGTTTGGTGAAAGAAGGCTTTATTGTAGCCGCTGTAGATCATTGGGGTAATACATTTGATAATATAGTACCTGAAAACTTTTTGAAACATTGGGAGCGACCAAAAGATATCAGCTTTGCGCTAACAGCCCTGCTTGATCATGAAACTTTCGGGGCTCTTGTTGATACAGCGAAAATAGGTGCAATTGGGTTTTCATTGGGAGGATACACTGTAGTGGCCCTTGCCGGAGGGGATCTGGATTTTAATGCATTGTTTCAGTTTGTTAAAACGCCTGAAGGACACAAGGAAGCTTCAATTCCTGAGCTTCCTGAGCTGACTACCCTTCTACAAGATGAAAATTTTATATCAAACTTAATGGAAGGCTATCAGCCTGTCGCGCTTAGCGACAGTCGGATTGATGCTGTGATGGCCCTGTCACCGGCATTGGGGCAGGGATTTAGTGATGAGAGTCAGATGGAAAATATAACTGTACCGGTGTTTATTATTGGTGCACGGGCTGACAATATAGCTCCTGTAAAAACAAATGCCAGGCATTATCACGAGCTTATAGATCATTCGCGTTTTTTTCTATTCGAAGGGGCAGTTGGTCATTATGTGTTTCTAAATGAGGCGAAGGAAGCGATAAAATCAGAAGCACCTATTTACTTTCGTGATCATGAGTCGGTAAGCAGAAAGGAAATTCATAATGAGACTATTGAATTAGCAACGGGCTTCTTTCATGACGTTTTTCACAAAAAGTAATACTTTCATCCTCTTGGGTTTATCTGCCTGAATCCAAATATTTGGATTATAAAGTTTTTGTCTCTATTTTCGACACCTTTATTAGATTAACAGACTAAAAAAGTACTAATATGGCAGTAAGAGGTGGTTTTTCCAGTAAACTTGGTTTTGTGGCTGCGGCAGCCGGGTCAGCGGTTGGCCTGGGGAATATTTGGCAGTTTCCCTACGTAGCGGGTCAAAATGGAGGCGCTGCATTTCTGCTGGTGTATGTTGGTTGGATATTTCTGATAGGCTTACCTATTATGATCGGAGAAATAGCTGTCGGTAGAAATACTGCTGCCAACCCTTACGGTGCGTACAACAAGCTTGGGGGAAAATCATGGGCTCTTGTAGGTTTATTCGGTATTATTTGTGGTGTAATGATACTTTCCTTCTATAATGTTGTAGCAGGATGGGCTTTCGGTTATTTTGTGCACCTAAGCTTTGGGGGCCTCCTTAAAGAAACGGATTTTGCCGGATATTTTTATAATTACACTGCCGACTATAGTGACAACCTGATTTATAGTATTGCCTTTATGATCATCACTGCCTTTATTGTATATCGCGGTGTACAGAAAGGTATAGAGGGTACTTCTAAGATATTAATGCCTACTCTTTTTGGTATTCTTATTCTGATTATTATTTACGGACTTACGCTGCCTAATGCTATGGATGGGGTAAGCTTTTACCTGCTTCCTGACTTTAGTCTCATTAACGGAGCTACAATATATTCTGCACTAGGTCAGGCATTTTTCTCGCTGAGTCTTGGTATGGGTGCTTTGATTACTTACGGCTCTTATATTAGCAAAAGTGACAACATTGTAAACTCTGCCACTTTAGTGACTGTGGCGGATACTATGGTGGCCTTCCTGGCTGGCTTGATGATATTCCCTTTGGTGTTTTCACAAGGGCAGTCGCCAAGTGAGGGACCGGGACTTGTATTTATCGCGCTGCTCGGTGTTTTCCAAACGATGCCTCCTCTCGTTGCTAAGCTGGTAGGTGGTGGATTTTTTCTCCTACTTTGCTTTGCTGCATTAACCTCTACTATTTCTCTTTTGGAGGTGCCGGTAGCTTTTCTGGTAGATGAGAAAAAATGGAGCCGTAAAAAGGCTGTTGCGGTTATGGCTTCGCTGATCTTTATAATTGGCCTGCCAAGTATGCTGTCATATGGTGCATCAGACCTGTTTACCAATTTTACCTTCTATGAGGGTAAGACAAAGAATTTCATGGATATTGTTCAGGATGTATTTTTCGTAGTCAGTCTACCCTTGGGAGGATTCTTGCTGAGTGTGTTCATTGCCAGACACTGGAAAACGAAAAACATGTCTGACGAGATAGCACAAGGCTATTCATCTTACAGAGGGTCACTTTTAGAAAAGTACTTTAATACTATGATTACTGTCATTTGTCCAATAGTATTGGGTATAATGTTTGTGCTTACACTACTGCAGAAATTTTTTGGGGTTATCATTATCTAATATCGGCTAAGGTTTTCAATTTTTTTTCTTAATTTTTCACTATTAAATACTTCATTATGAAAGTGTAACAGAAGGACTTTGCCCTAACCTAACCTAATGCTAAAACCAACCTCCACTCTCCAAAAATATATTTGGATAGATCAGAAATTTGTTCCTGCTTCAGCAAAATACAATATTGGCGGCTTTGTTGAAATAAAAGGAGATGTCGACATCACGCTTTTCAGAGAGGCTGTTGTGCGCACCCTGATGGGCTCAACATACTACCTCCCGGAGCAACAGGAGAAATTTGCATTGCAGGTATGGGGCTTGCAAGTCAATACCTGAATAGAAAAGAGCTTACAGACAAAGCTTTCGTTTATTATGACAGCCAGAGGCTCTACCGCTCTGGTGACTTGGGCAGGTGGAATATTGATGGGGACTTGATCTTTCTTGGGCGCAAGGACGACCAACTGAGCTTTAGAGGCTACCGGCTGGAAAAAGAAGAAATTGAAAATGCTATTTTAAAATTGCCTGCTCTTGTTCAGGAGTGTATTGTAGATGTTAGGGAGGTGAACCACCAACCCGCCCCCGAAGTACTTTCTTTCATAGCACAAAATTACTGCGGAGTGAAGCGGGTAGCCCTGGCAGTGGATTCTGTTCAGGAGGCATTTGACAAAAGCATACAAAATGGAGCCATTCCGGTACAACTACCTGTAACTACAGAGGATGAACTGGGGCAGGTGGAGGAAGCCTCTATTAAACTTTACGAGCACAATGAGATCACTTTTATCAACAGGCACTCCTATCGGGGACATTTCAAGCCCGGTTATAAACCACTTAAAGATGCGAGTACTACACACTCCGCAGGGCTTTTGTCAATAGACCATATCGCCAGTGAGGTGAGAGTGAATGAAACTGACTATTGGACCAACTACCTGAGTCAAACCATTGGCACACAACTGGTGCAAAGCATAGAGCGTGATGAGCAAAATAAGACGGGAATGATCCTTAAGATCAGCCAGTCAGCAGATAAAAACATGACATTTGTTATGGCTGAACCTGAAGTTGTCGAGAAAAAATCGAAGGTCCAGGAAAATATTAATAAATATGGGCCAGGCATTCATCATTTAGCTTTTGAAACCAGCGACATGATCGCCACGGTGGAGACGTTAATAAAGGGAGATGTAGAATTTATCTCTTTTCCACCAAGTTACTACGACATCCTGCGTGAGCGCGAAGAGTTTAGAGGCTATGATATTGATAAACTGCAGCAATATGGAATTCTTATAGATAAGGAAGGAGATAGCTATTTGCTTCAGAAATTTATCAAGCCTATCAGCGACAGACCTTTCTTTATTTATGAAATAGTGCAACGGGTAAATGGTTACTCCGGCTTTGCCTTAAAAAACATCAATATCCTGAAGAAAGCAGAGGAAAAGGAGATAATGAAAGTAGCTAACGAAGCATAGAGCCCCAACCAATAGAAGCAAAAGCGATAGTATACAGACAAGTTTAAAACAGCAATTTTTATATGAAAGATAATAACTGGTACCTGAAACCTAATGTGGTCATGGAACCACTTGTAGAAAACTGGTATGCCTGGACACACATCATTTCTCCGGCAACAGCAGCGATGAATGTGGTGGGCAGGCATTTGAAGATCATGACGTCTTATATACAGGCCCCCCACATACATGAAGCAGCGGTTAGAAGCCCCAAAATGCTTGGAGGCCCTTTTATGGACTACTCCCGGAACCGTGTGGAGGATGTGAAAAGGTTAAAGGAAGATACCGTTGCCAACCAGTCAAAGTTAATTGAACTGGCAAAGGCCATTACCGAACTAGATGCTATCTTAAAGCGACATGAGCATGGCTATTCATTAGAGGCGTTATATAAAAAGGTGCCTGATATACTCAAAGGATACGTGGAGCTTACCTACGATTTGAATAACCGGCCTTCTTTCAGGCTATATGAGTCGCTATTGTATAAAAGTGAATTTTATGATCCCTCTTCACAGGGCCTTGCCCTTTGGGTCACTAATAATGATGAGCGCCCTTTCTGTCTTAGCACGCCCCGTTTGGAAGAGCCTCATGTTCTTAATCTCCGTATTCCTTTTAGCCATCCCGGAATAGATAAGCTAAGCAGAATGAAAAGATATCCCGGGTCTGTTGAAGAGATAGCGCATCTCCTTGGTGTCAAAGAAGAAGACAGAGCACTATTTGATACGTTCTTTACCAGGCAGGAACACCCTTCATACAGAAAGTACGAAGGAGATAAAGTGAGAATGAGATATTTTGGCCATGCCTGTATATTGTTAGAAAGTGAAGACATAAGCATACTTGTGGACCCCCTGATCAGCTACTATGGCTACGAATCCAGCGTAGAACATTTTTCTGATATCGATATACCCGATGAGATTGACTACGTGTTGATAACGCATAACCATCAGGACCACATTTTATTCGAGACGCTGCTACCCCTACGACATAAGATCAAAAATATTATTGTGCCGCGAACTACCAGTGGCGATCTCCAGGACCCGAACCTGAAGCTGATGTTTAATAATATAGGCTTTAACAATGTCATTGAAATAGATGAAATGGAGGAGGTAAAATTTGGAAACTGTACCATCACTGGCCTGCCTTTTACAGGAGAGCATAGTGATCTGAATATCAAGGCTAAAGCATGCTATCACGTAGCTTACAACGATTTTACCTTTCTCTTTATGGCTGATTCCAGAGTTGTGGAGGCGGAATTATACAGGCATGTCCATCAGTTTGTTGGTGACGTAGATGTTATTTTCCTGGGAATGGAATGTGATGGCGCTCCGCTTTCGTGGCTTTACGGTCCATTGCTGCTGGAAGAGCTGGGGCGTGATCATGACCAGTCGAGGAGGCTGTCTGGTTCTGATCGTGAGAAAGGGATGCATCTGGTAGATATTTTCCATCCCAGGGAGGTTTATGTATATGCCATGGGGCAGGAACCATGGGTGGAATTTATCAGTAGCATTAAATATACGGCAGAGTCCAATCCGATTGTTCAATCCAATGCTCTCGTGGAGGAATGCAGAGGGAGGGGAATAGTGGCAGAAAGGCTGTTTGGAGAAAAGGAGCTTTTTTATGATATGGTCAATGTAGAATGAGTCCGGCTCCGGCAGTTGCCATAGGTATGTCTGATGGCTAACCACTCATGTAATTTGTGGGAGCTATGATACTTCATTTTTCTATTTTGGAATAAAATATATATTCGTTAATAGCGGTACAGGGGCGTCCGTTACCCGGTATGTAAATACTCACAACTTGCCACAATCGGTGAACAAGACTCGCCTTGTTGAAAAGCAAATTGATTATGCAAATGAAAAAATTAATGAGTGGTATTGTCTGCTTTTTGCTGTTTGGATCTCTTTATGCCCAGCAAGACAGCGTAGCGGTTGCAGACACCGTAAAGAAAGAGGATATTAAGAAAAAGGAGCTTCCGCTGGAGGCCGCAAGAAAAATTCCAATCAAAACCAATGAGGGATCCTGGATCTCGCTGGATGTCAGTCCTGATGGGAAGACAATAGCATTTGATATGCTGGGGGATATTTACCTCCTTCCGATCGCGGGGGGAAAGGCAGAGCGGCTGACCGAGGGTATGGCCTTTGACTCCCACCCTAAGTTTAGCCCGGATGGCAAAACCATACTTTTTGTATCAGACAGGAGCGGGGGCGATAATCTCTGGACAATAGACCTGGAATCAAAGGAAACGAAACTAATTACCAAGGGAAATAACACTACTTTCCAATCAGGGGATTGGGCTCCAGATGGCAAATATGTAGTGGCATCGCAAGGAAAGCGCAACCTGAAATTACATATTTACCATGTTGACGGAGGTTCCGGAGCCCAGATCATCGACAAACCTGACAACCTGAAAACAGTAGAGCCTGTTTTTAGCCCTGATGGCAGGTATATCTGGTATTCCAAAAGAGAAAACGCCTGGAGCTATAACGCCAGCTTACCCCAGTATCAACTGGCGATCTATGATCGTAAGACCGGTGAGAGTGCAACAGTCACTTCCAGGTATGGTTCTGCTTTTGCTCCTACTTTGTCGCCCGATGGTCGTTGGCTGGTATATGGCAGCAGACACAATACGGAAACCGGATTGATAGCACGAAATCTAAGAACAGGGGATGAAAAATGGCTGGCTTATCCTGTGCAAAGAGATGAGCAGGAGTCAATTGCCCCCTTGGGAGTGCTGCCTGCTATGTCGTTTACTCCCGATAGTAAAAATCTTGTAGCATCATACGGAGGAAAAATTTATAGTATACCTGTAGCAGGAGGAGAGGCGGTCAATATTCCTTTTGAGGTAGATATCCAATTGGAGGTAGGGCCTGAATTGAAGTTTAACTATCCTGTTTCTGATGACAAAATGATGACGGTTACTCAGATCCGGGATGTAAAGCCTTCGCCAGATGGTAATAAAATCGCCTTTACTGCTTTAAACAAGCTGTATGTCATGGACCTTCCCGATGGAGAGCCCAGGAGGCTGACCACTTCACAGGATACCGAAGCCATGCCTACCTGGAGTCCGGATGGCAACTATCTGGCCTATGTAACCTGGAATGACCGTGATGGAGGACATATCTTTAAAATAAATACCAAAGGGAAGGTAAAACCCATACGACTGACTGAAAACCCGGCCGTGTATACCGAACCGGCATGGTCGTTTACCGGAGATCGAATTGTTTTTCTAAGGGGAACCAGGCAAAGCTATATGAATGGCACGGGTCCTGTATCTTTTAAAGCGCAGGATGATCTGTATTGGATTTCTGCCAATGGTGGAGCTACGCATTTCATTGATAAGGCCAAAGGCAGAGGGGCGCCACATTTTGTCAAATCAGAGGACAGAATTTACCTGTACAGTGGCAGCAAAGGCCTGGTGTCCATCCGATGGGATGGTACAGATGAGAAAGAGCTGGTAAAGGTAACAGGAATTACGACTTATGGTTTTGAATACGATGAATTAGGACACCACATACTAGCGGAGAATGCTTCGGAACCGGCACAAAAGCCTTCTGATGCCTCCCTTGTGCTTATGGCACCGGAGGGTGATCAGGCGCTGGCACTGATACATAATGAAATTTACACCATCACTGTTCCGCAGATCGGGGCTGAAGTAGTGAAAATTGCCGTTGCCAAGCCGGAAAATGCTGCCTTCCCCGCCAGAAAGCTAACGAAGATAGGTGGAGAGTTTGCCAGTTGGAGTGCCGATGCCAAGACAGTAAGCTGGGCTATAGGAAATGGTTATTTTAGCCATAACCTCGAGGAAGCCAAAGCCCGGGAAGCAGAACTGGCGAAAAGGAAAAAGGAAGAGGAGGAAAAGAAAAATGAGGAAGGTAAGGATAGCGAGAATGAGGAACCGGATAGCAAAGAAGACAAAAAGGAAGAGGGTTATGAGCCAAGGGAGGTAGCCGTTAAAGTACAGGTCGAAAGGGATGTGCCTCAGGGAAGCCTACTCCTTCAAAATGCGCGCATCATTACCATGAAGGGGGATGAAATTATAGATGCCGGGGACATTCTTATTGACAACAACCGGATCACAAAGGTGGCGGCAGCCGGAACAATAAATGTTGATGGGAAAATGAAGAAGATGGATATGGCTGGCAAGACGATTATACCCGGCCTGGTGGATACCCATGCGCACATGTGGCCGGCCTGGGGAATCCACAAAAACCAGGTTTGGATCTATGCGGCTAACCTGGCCTATGGCGTGACCACAACACGAGATCCACAAACAGGGACTACTGATGTGCTTACCTATGCCGACATGGTGGACGCGGGCGAGATGTATGGACCAAGAGTTTACTCTACCGGTCCCGGTGTGGGATTCTGGGCCTACAACATCAACGACCTGGATCAGGCGCGTGATATACTGAAGCAATATTCCAAATACTACAACACCAAGACCATAAAGATGTATGTGGTGGGTAACCGACAGCAGAGGCAGTGGGTAATTATGGCTGCCAAAGAGCAGGAATTGATGCCCACCACAGAAGGAGCCCTTAATTTCAAGTTGGACATGACGCAAATTATTGATGGATATCCGGGCCATGAGCATAGCTTCCCCATCTATCCATTATATAAAGACGTCATAGACTTTGTAAGTAAGTCACGAACGGCCTATACTCCTACTTTGCTGGTGTCTTATGGAGGTCCATGGGCTGAAAATTATTATTATGCCACAGAAAACGTACAGAGAGATGAAAAGCTGAACTTTTTTACCCCTAAATCGGAGCTTGATCAAAAATCGAGAAGAAGAAATGCCGGGTGGTTTATGAAGGAAGAGTATGTGTTCGAGGATCATGCGGTGTTTGTAAAGGACCTGGTGGCTGCCGGAGGCTTGGCAGGGGTAGGTTCTCATGGCCAGCTTCAGGGCCTCGGCTATCATTGGGAGCTGTGGTCTATGCAATCCGGAGGTTTGTCAGAGCATAATGCCCTAAAGGTGGCTACTATTCATGGCGCGACAGCTTTGGGCCTTGAAAATGACCTGGGCTCCATCGAAGCAGGAAAACTGGCTGATCTGATCATTCTCGATAAAAATCCACTTGAAAACATAAGAAATACCAACACCATTAAAATGGTGATGAAAAACGGACGTCTATATGATGCTAATAATTTAGATGAAGTATATCCTGATCAAAAAAAGGCTCCTGCCTTTGATTGGCATCAGATGGAACCTAATGGTGTTCCGGGAATACCGAGGTAATAGATGTAATGACAGCTTAAGTAATGTGAGTTCGATATAAAAACACAGTCATTCTAACGAGAGTAAGGATTTTTCCAAGTTTTAATTGTATCCTTGAAACTTAGTAAGATTCTTTATTCCTACCAATGACAAGTTTTAATTACATTGCTCAGCGTATAACTTTGTGGCTATTTTGATTTTTTCATAGCTCATGTCTTATTTTTTTGTTCCCGAAAGCATTAAAGCATTCGGGATAACAAAAAGAGTCAAGACTGTGAGTAAATGGCTAAATTTCAATGCCTGCGATGACAAATCACAA
>NZ_AMZN01000069.1 GCF_000331535.1 Fulvivirga imtechensis AK7
AATAGAGTCCTGAGTACCTGGTCGTGAGTCTTGAGGCTTGAGTTACAAATACTGCTTTACTAAGCCTATAAGGACTAGTAAAGCTTTCCTTGCAAGAAGTAACCAATAATGCTAAAAGGCAGTAGACAGAAGCAGTCGGCAGGTAGAGCAGCAAGCTTTGAGCTTCAAGCAAGCAACACTTAACTATTAACAAATAACGATTAACGATTAACATCAGACAGAAACAGTCGGCAGTACACAAAAGCAGTAGGCAAAATAGAGTCCTGAGTACCTGGTCGTGAGTCTTGAGGCTTGAGTTACAAATACTGCTTTACTAAGCCTATAAGGACTAGTAAAGCTTTCCTTGCAAGAAGTAACCAATAATGCTAAAAGGCAGTAGGCAGAAGCAGCAGGCAAGTAGAGTCTCAAACCTCAAACATGGAACAAACATCAAACATCAAACTCAAATATTAGAACCAATCCGCAAGCTTTAAGCTTCAAGCAAGCAACAATTAACCATTAACCATTGACCATTAACGATTAACGATTAACCATTAACAATAACTAAAACCCTAACATCTTTATCGCGGTAATAGCCGCCTCATCACCTTTGTTTCCATGCTTCCCACCAGCCCGATCCAGAGCTTGCTTTTGGTTGTTAGGAGTCAGTACCCCAAAAATGACCGGCTTGTTGTACTTCAGGCCTACTTCTGTTATACCATGTGCAACAGCGCTACAGATGAAATCAAAATGCTTGGTTTCACCCTGAATGACACATCCAATACAAATGACGGCATCTACATCATCTTTTTGGGCCATCCATTGTGCTGCCAGGGTGAGTTCGAAGCTTCCGGGCACATTTTTTCTAATAATATTATCGCGGCTGGCCCCGTTAGATATCAAGGTTTCATAAGCCCCCGAGTAAAGCGCCTCGGTAACCTCTTCATTCCATTCTGACACAATAACAGCAAAACGTTTGTCTGATATATTGGAGATATTCTTACTGCTGTAGTCGCTTAAATTTTTTTGTGATGATGCCATTTAAAGATCTTTTGGGTTCAAAAATAAAAAAGGGATAAAGATTTAACCCTATCCCTTTTTATAAAATCTTGTTTTTTTGGTTTAAGATTCGCTGCCATTGAGCATAGCCCTGTATTTTTTTGCCTTCTGGAATTCATTAGAATCCCAATATTTGGTTATGATTCTATCATACGCCCGAATGGCCGCCTCATTATTGTTTGCCTTTTCATAAGCCATTGCAGCTTTCAATAAATAGAGCGGAGTGAAATACTTGTTTGGCTTGTATTCGGCTGCTTTTTGGTAAAAGTTTGCAGCCTCTGTATAGTTTTCCTGCTCCATGTATGCATCACCGATCAGGCTATATGCCCTTGCCTGTACTAACAGATCATCCGAACTAAAATCTTTGAGATATAAAATGGCTAGCTCATATTTACCTTGCTTCAGGTATGTTGCACCTGCGTAAAAGTTAGCGAGATTGGCAGCGTCAGTTATGCCATAGTCTTTAATGATACTCAAAAAGCCGAGATTATTCCCATCCCCATTAAGAGCCAGGTTCAGGCTATCTGACTCAAAATAATGCACGGCCTGAAACATCTCATTTTGAGCTTTCAGGTTTTGAGTGTTTTTATAATATCTAAATCCGAAATACCCCGCAATTAATAATGCTACTACTGCGGCTACACCAAACACCAGCCCTTTATGCTGGCTAACAAATTCTTCCGTCTTTGTGATCTGTCCCGCTAAAGCCTCCGGATTCTCAAGTAGGTCACTGCTGTGCTGTTCAGTACCTTTTTTATTTTTTACTGCCATCTGTAAAGATTTTAAGGCTGCAAAACTAACAATTAGTTTATAAAGTAGAAACAGGATTGAAGAAAAATCCTGTTTTCGGTAGCCCTTTTATGTCAATATTCTATAATGGGTGGTTGTATTTTAAACGCCAGGTGACTTTAAGAAAACATCAACATCAAGCTCGCCTTTGCGTAGCCGCTTCGGTAAGTATGGACTTTGAAAGCCCCAAAAAGGCTGAATGTACCAAGGTACTTGAGCATTTTTGAGACCAACGCATTCTTAAGTTGACATTTTTTAGAGACACTTATTAGTCCGTTATATATGGATAGTCCTCATCGGCATATACATCTTTAAAGGCCTCCTTAGGATCAGGAAAATCTGACTCCTCAGAAAATTTCACACATTCAGCCACCTGATCTTTTATCTTTTTTTCTATGGTCTCAAGATCTTTTTCCGAAGCAAACTTCTTATCCAGGATTGTTTTCCTTACCTGCTCAATAGGATCT
This sequence comes from Fulvivirga imtechensis AK7, assembly GCF_000331535.1. Taxonomy (GTDB): domain Bacteria; phylum Bacteroidota; class Bacteroidia; order Cytophagales; family Cyclobacteriaceae; genus Fulvivirga; species Fulvivirga imtechensis. The sequence goes on from NZ_AMZN01000069.1 coordinate 2,295, forward strand.
TTCAGCTTATATTCTTCCACTTCGTCTTTAGTACGATATTTTGCAGGGTCAGACATAGAATGGCCTTTGTACCTGTAGGTTCTGAATTCCAGTAGCGTGGGGCCATCTCCTTTTCGTGCGCGTGCAGCAGCTTTCTCCACCGATTCATGCACTGCTTCTACCGACATGGCATCAACAGGCTCAGATGGCATATCGTATGCCTCTCCCAGAGTGTAGAGGTCGGTAACGTTCGAAGTCCTTTTAACGGAAGTTCCCATAGCATACCCATTGTTCTCAATCACAAATATTACCGGCAATTTCCAGGTCATGGCCAGGTTCAGCGCTTCATGAAAGGCGCCCTGCCTTACCGCACCGTCTCCCATATAGCAAATACAAAGGTTGTCAGTTTTATTATACTTTTCTGCAAAGGCAATGCCTGCACCAAGAGGTACCTGACCGCCAACAATACCATGGCCTCCAAAGAAATGATTTTCTTTGTCAAACATGTGCATAGAGCCACCCTTTCCCTTGGATATGCCCGTTTCCTTGGCAAATAGCTCGGCCATGATCTGCTTCGGATCGGAACCGAGAGCAATTGGGTGAGCATGATCACGATAAGCAGTGATATATTTATCCCCTCTTTTCAGCGCTGAAACAGCACCTGCTACACAAGCCTCTTGTCCTATATATAAATGACAAAAACCACGGATCTTTTGCTGACCATATAGCTGTCCTGCTTTTTCTTCAAACCTCCGCATGAGTAGCATACTTTCAAACCACTCTAGATATGTTTCTTTGGAAAATTTGGATTTGGCAGAAGATTTAGATTTGCTCTTTTCTTTTGTTGTACTTGCCATAATGTTAATTTTGAATGCGATTGGACTGCGAAAATAAGTAAAAAAAGTTAATGCACATTGAAAAATTAAGTTTGTTTAATTTCAAGAATTACGAGGACGTGACCCTGAATTTCTCAGAGAAGGTCAATTGTCTGGTAGGTGTGAATGGCAGTGGCAAGACGAACATACTTGATGCGATATACTATTTATCATTAACAAAAAGCGCCTTCAACAATATCGACAGCCAAAATATTCGCTTTGGAGAAAGCATTTTTAGTATTAAGGGCAATTTTAAGCTGGAGAATAAGACCTACGAAATAGTGTGTGCTTTCCAGGAGGGCTCAAAAAAAACTTTCAAAGCAAATAAAAAGGATTATGAAAAACTAAGCGAGCATGTTGGACGCTTTCCCGTGGTTCTAATCGCTCCCAATGACGTAGATGTAATCAGGGAAGGAAGTGAGGCAAGAAGAAAGTTTTTTGATACTATCCTGTGTCAGTTGGACAGCAGCTATTTGGAGACATTATCGAAATACAATCAATACCTGCGCCAGAGGAACAGTGCTTTGAAAAAATTTGCCTTTATAGGGAGGGTAGACTATGACTTAATTAATACATATGATGACCAACTGCTGAAACTGGGGAAGGATATATTTTTAAAAAGAGCAGCTTTTATTAGAGGTTTTCTGATGTTGTTTCAGCAACACTATATCCAGATCTCACAAGGGAAGGAAGAAGTGAATATTATCTATCGCTCAGAGTGGCTGCAGGATGACTTTGTAGCCCAGTTTAAAGCCAGTATTAAAAAAGACCTGGCGCTGGAAAGAACATCCATGGGCATTCATCGCGATGATTACAGACTTATTATTTCCGGTAAGCCGATAAAAAAGTTTGCCTCACAGGGGCAACAAAAGACATACCTGGTCGCACTCAAAATGGCGCATTTTGATACTATTGCAGGCTTGAAGGATTTTAAACCTATACTGTTGCTGGATGATATTTTTGATAAGTTGGATGATGAGCGTATCCGTAAGCTGATGGAGATGATTACAGGCCATCAGTTTGGCCAGGTTTTTATTACCGATGCCCGTAGGGACAGAACAGAACAACTCCTGGCAACCTTTAACTTACCAGCTCAGATCATAACGCTGCCCCTGGCAAAATAAGGCAGGTTGGCCCACTATTAATGAGAAAGACGACATTCAGTGAAAGCAGGAAAGGAAAAGCGAGTATATTTGTAGTGGACCAGACAGTATATTGTATGAGGAAAAAGTATGAGGAAAATGCCAGAAGCGGAGAACGCTCCTTGAAGTCTGCCATAACAGAGATGTTAAATACCTATAATCTCAAAAGGAAATATGATGCTGCAAATGTTATTGCTTCCTGGGAAAAATTGATGGGTAAAACAATAGCCAACAGAACAGGAAAGATCTTTGTTAAGAAGCAGGTACTGTTCGTTGAGATCCAATCTGCACCACTTAAACACGAGCTCAATATGTCCAAGAGTAAAATTCTGGATATTTTCAAAAGGGAGTTTGGAGAAGGCGTTGTTGATGAGGTCATATTCATGTAAAACCGCTAAAAAGGGGCATTTTGAAAAAAAATAATCTTTTTTTTTCAAAAGTTTGATTAAAAGAAAAAACCGTATAATTTTGCACTTCCTTTGGAAAAAACGAGGACTGAAATCCTCAAAATCAAAGGAAAGTTCATTAATAAAATGAAGCTTTGGGGGGATACCAAAGCGGCCAACTGGGACGGACTGTAAATCCGTTGTCTTATGACTTCGCAGGTTCGAATCCTGCTCCCCCCACATTTTATTTTTCCGGGAGTGTTTATGATAGCTTACAAAGTTGTAAATTTGTCTCCCGGAAAAAACATTAAGCGGGAGTAGCTCAGTTGGTAGAGCGACAGCCTTCCAAGCTGTAGGTCGCGGGTTCGAGCCTCGTCTCCCGCTCAACTTTTGAGTTTAAGGTTGATAAGTCTGCTACAGGCAGGATCGTTTTATGGAAGTTTATGCTTCTAAAAAGTGGTTTTAAAAGTTTCGACTTTAAGTTATGAGCTTTGAACTTTTCAGTCCGGGATAGCTCAGGGGTAGAGTGTTCCGTCTTGTGAAATATCAGGATAGGAAGTCGGGGTCCCGACTGAAAGCACTCCTGGCTCAGCGGAATTAGCCGAGATAGCTCAGGGGTAGAGCGCTTCCTTGGTAAGGAAGAGGTCGGGGGTTCAAATCCCCTTCTTGGCTCCAGGTATGGAATTGATGTATTTCGTGCCCATGAGAATGAGCTATAAGGAGCTCAGCAATGAAGAAGGATCATTGCCGTAAAGCTTGCGGTGTAATGAGCCTTATACTCATTTAAAGGGTAAACAATTAACAAAATAACGAATATAATTTTAACTAAACTAGGGATTTTCAAATATGGCTAAAGAAACTTTTGACCGTTCAAAACCCCACGTGAATATTGGAACAATCGGTCACGTAGACCACGGTAAAACAACTTTGACTGCTGCGATATCAAAAGTATTGTCAGATAAAGGTCTTGCTGAAAACAGAGACTTTTCATCTATCGATAACGCTCCGGAAGAAAAAGAAAGAGGTATTACTATTAATACGTCACACATTGAGTACGCAACTGAGAATAGACACTATGCTCACGTTGACTGTCCAGGTCACGCGGATTACGTAAAAAACATGGTAACTGGTGCTGCTCAGATGGATGGAGCTATTATTGTTGTTGCTGCTACTGACGGACCAATGCCTCAAACAAGAGAGCACATCCTTCTTTCACGTCAGGTAGGTGTGCCTGCGCTGGTTGTGTTTATGAACAAAGTAGACTTAGTAGACGATCCTGAATTGTTAGAGCTTGTTGAAATGGAAATCAGAGAGCTTCTTTCTGATTATGATTTCCCTGGTGATGATATTCCTGTTATCCAAGGTTCTGCTTTGGGTGCCTTGAATGGTGAGCCTCAGTGGGTTGAAAAAGTTGAAGAATTGATGAAAGCTGTTGATGAGTATATTCCTCTTCCTGAGCGTTTGATCGATAAAGACTTCTTGATGCCTGTTGAAGACGTATTCTCTATCACTGGTAGAGGTACTGTAGCTACCGGTAGAATCGAAAGAGGTATCATCAACTCTGGTGATCCTGTAGATATTCTTGGTATGGGTGCAGAAGGTTTGAAATCTACTGTTACTGGTGTGGAAATGTTCAGAAAAATATTGGACAGAGGTGAAGCTGGTGATAACGTAGGTCTTCTTTTAAGAGGTATCGAAAAAGATCAGATTAAAAGAGGTATGGTTATCTGTAAGCCAGGTTCTGTAACGCCTCACAAAAAATTCAAAGCTGAGGTTTACGTTCTGTCTAAAGAAGAAGGTGGTCGTCATACTCCTTTCTTCAACAAATACAGACCTCAGTTCTACCTGAGAACAACTGATGTTACTGGTGAGATCTACCTTCCTGAAGGAGTGGAGATGGTTATGCCGGGTGACAACGTTTCTATCACTGTTGAGTTGATCAACGCGGTAGCAATGGAAAAAGGACTTCGTTTCGCTATCCGTGAGGGTGGTAGAACAGTAGGTTCTGGTCAGGTAACTGAAATTTTAGATTAAGAATAGAATATTCTAGTAGAGCGTTCCGGAAAATATTCGGAACGCTTTTATTTTCTAAATATTTGTCGTATCTTTGCAGACCATTTTGAGTTGTGGTATATGAGTTGGCCTGAATTTGGTCAATAAAATTGGGAGGAAAGAGGTTGCAAATGGCTCGTAGGATACATGACAAACGGGTGTAGCTCAATTGGTAGAGTAGCGGTCTCCAAAACCGTTGGCTGGGAGTTCGAGTCTCTCCACCCGTGCAAATACAGAAGCCTTGAAAAGACGAGGTGTATAGTTTGAATTGATTGATATGAGCGCAGGTGCTGGGAGCCTGTCCCGGTGGCCATCGGGATTCGAGTATTTCCACCCGTGCAAATATAGAAACCTTGTAAAGTCAAGGTAAAAAAGTTAAAAAATTGTTTTAAGTGAAGGGAGGTTTGGTGATATCCATTCCTTTGCCTGAGCTGAATTTTAATAAAAAAGTCTGATGCATAAGTTAAAGACATTTATCCTGGAGTCATACGATGAGATGAAGAATAAGGTCTCATGGCCCAAATATAGCGAATTGCAAAGCAGCTCCATATTGGTACTTGTTGCTTCTTTGATCTTCGCTTTGGTGATAGGTTTGATGGATTATGTATTTCAAACCGGCATGGACTGGTTCTATAAGGAATTTTAATATTTAGACTTGACTAGCGATGAGTGAATTAAAATGGTATGTGGTTAGGGTCGTAAGTGGTCAGGAAAAGAAAGTAAAAACTTACCTGGAAACTGAAGTGGAGAGAGAGAAACTTCAGGATTTTATTCCCCAGGTGTTGATCCCTTCTGAAAAGGTGTATGAGATGCGGGGAGGGAAGAAGAGAGTCAGAGAGAGAAACTTTTTTCCGGGATATGTGCTTGTTTCTGCTGATCTCAGCAACGGAGAGGCAAACCACTTGGTAACAAGTATTCCGGGCGTAATAGGCTTCTTGGGTAACAATGGTACGGGGTCTTCAAAAGAACCTGTCCCCTTGCGTCAGTCGGAAGTAAACAGAATACTGGGTAAGGTAGATGAGATTGACGAATTTGAAGAAAAACTGGAAACACCATATATAGTAGGAGAGTCGGTGAAGGTGATGGATGGACCTTTTAGCGGTTTTACCGGAACTGTAGAGGAAGTTTTCGAAGAGCGTAAAAAGCTCAACGTAATGGTAAAAATATTCGGCAGGAATACTCCTGTAGAATTAAACTATATGCAAGTAGAAAAATTAGATTAAGATAATGGCTAAGGAAATTAGTGGATACTTGAAGTTGCAGATCAGAGGAGGCGCAGCAAACCCTTCTCCTCCCGTAGGTCCCGCATTAGGTTCTAAGGGACTTAACATCATGGACTTCTGCAAGCAGTTTAATGCTAGAACGCAAGAGAAACAGGGTCAGGTGTTGCCTGTATTAATTACAATCTATACTGATAAGTCTTTTGACTTTGTAATTAAAACTCCTCCTGCTGCTGTGATGCTGCTGGAAGCTTCTAAGAAAAAGAGCGGTTCTGCGGAGCCAAACAGGAACAAGATCGGTAGCGTTACCTGGGATCAGGTCAAAACTATTGCTGAGACTAAAATGCCCGACCTGAATGCCTTTAAAGTAGAATCTGCAATGAAAATGGTTGCTGGTACAGCCAGAAGTATGGGTATAAAAGTTACAGGAACAGCTCCTTGGGAGTAAAATTTGAAGCAAATGGGAAAACTGACAAAAAATCAGAAAGCGGCAAAGGCCAAAGTGGATAATCTTAAAGAATATTCTCTTGATGATGCTGCTAATCTTTTGAAAGAGATCACTTTCACTAAATTCGATGCTTCTGTTGATTTGGACATTCGTTTGGGTGTTGATCCTAAGAAAGCTGATCAGATGGTAAGAGGTGTGGTTACATTGCCTCACGGAACTGGTAAAGATCTTAAAGTGTTGGTACTTTGTACCCCTGACAAAGAGCAGGAAGCTAAAGATGCCGGTGCTGACTATGTAGGTCTTGACGACTACATTAAGAAAATTGAAGAGGGCTGGACTGATATTGATGTTATCATTACCATGCCTACAGTAATGGCCAAGGTAGGTAGATTAGGTAGAGTGTTAGGACCTCGTGGTCTTATGCCTAACCCTAAGTCGGGTACCGTTACTTTGGAGGTAGGAAAAGCGGTAAAAGATATCAAAGCCGGTAAAATAGACTTTAAAGTTGATAAATTCGGGATCATTCACGTAAGTGTTGGAAAAGCGTCATTTACCCCTGACAAGATCAAGGATAACGTGCAGGAGATGATCCAGACCATATCTAAACTTAAGCCTGCTTCAGCGAAGGGTACGTACTTCAAAAGTATCAATATCTCTACTACAATGAGCCCTTCAATAACTATTGATAAAAACTCAATTTCAGGATTAAAATCATGACAAGGCAAGAAAAAGCAAATATAATAGAGGCGCTGACCGAGAAGTTTAATAACAATCCGCACTTTTATATTACGGATGCTTCTGGCCTGTCAGTAGCCCAGGTAAACGCTTTCAGAAAAGTATGTTACGACAGAGGCGTAGAATATGGCGTGTACAAAAACACATTGATCAAGAAAGCACTTAGCAATGTAGATGGCGATTTCTCTGCTCTTGATGAGTCATTGAAAGGATTCTCCGGAGTGGTTTTCTCAAACGAGACGGCTAATCTGCCTGCTAAAGTGATCACAGAATACAGAAAAAAACAAGGTGCCAAAAAACCTTTGTTAAAGGCTGCTTCCATAGATAAAGATTTCTTCATTGGCGAGGAAAATCTGAAAATGTTGAGCGAACTCAAATCTAAGAATGAGCTCATTGGTGATGTTATCGCACTTCTTCAGTCACCTGCTAAGAATGTACTTTCAGCTCTTCAGAGTGGAAAACATACTATCGGTGGCCTGGTGAAGGCGCTGGCTGAGCGATAAAATGAATTTAAAGTAACAAAAGAATAATTGACTAAATAAGAATAAAAAATGGCAGACGTTAAAGCACTTGGAGATCAACTAGTTGAACTTACAGTAAAAGAAGTAAATGAGCTAGCAGAATATTTGAAAGAAACGCACGGCATTGAGCCTGCGGCTGCTGCGGCTGTTGCTGTTGCTGCACCTGCAGCCGGTGACGGTGGTGAAGCTGGAGCTGAAAAAACAGAATTTGATGTGATCCTTAAGTCACCAGGTGGAGCTAAATTAGCAATCGTTAAATTAGTGAAAGAACTTACTGGACTTGGACTTAAAGAAGCTAAAGAAGTGGTAGACGGAGCACCTAAAGCTATCAAAGAAGGTGTGTCTAAAGACGAAGCTGAAGGTCTTAAGAAGCAGCTTGAAGAAGCTGGGGCCGAAGTTGAGTTGAAGTAACCCTTGGCGACATATTATTGCTCGTCTAACAATAAGTTAGGCCCCGGTAAACAAATCGGGGTCTTTTGCTGTTTGTAGATACTTTACAAACAGTCTATTTCCGGGCCGTCAGACGACTTTCGGCCATTTACAACATCTTGTAATTTAAATTTTTAAAGCCTTGGCTACTAAAAAAGATAACTCAAGAATCAGTTTTTCATCTATTAAGAAAGTAATAGATTATCCCGATTTCCTTGATATACAACTTCAGTCTTTCAAGGACTTTTTTCAGTTGGAAACTCCTGCCGAAAAAAGGCAACAAGAAGGACTATTCAAAGTATTTTCTGAAAATTTTCCGATCACGGATTCCAGAGAAAACTTTGTGTTGGAGTTTATTGATTACATAGTTGATCCTCCCAAATATTCAGTTGACGAGAGTATTGACAGAGGACTCACCTATTCAGTGCCTTTGAAAGCAAAACTTAAACTGACCTGTAATGACGAAGACAATGAAGACTTCGAAACTATAGAGCAGGAGGTTTTCCTGGGCAATATACCTTATATGACGAAGAAAGGCTCATTCGTGATCAATGGTGCTGAGCGTGTTATCGTTTCCCAGCTTCACAGATCACCGGGCGTATTCTTCGCTCAAAGCAAGCATACTAACGGTACAAAGCTTTACTCTGCCAGAATTATTCCTTTCAAGGGATCATGGATTGAATTTGCTACCGATGTAAACAATGTAATGTATGCTTATATCGATAGAAAGAAGAAATTCCCTGTAACAACTTTGCTTCGTGCAATAGGTTATGGAAGCGATAAAGATATATTAGACCTCTTTGGGCTTTCCGAAGAAGTAAAGGCTACCAAAAAGGACCTTAAGAATGCTGCAGGTAGAAAACTGGCAGCAAGAGTACTGAAAACCTGGACTGAAGATTTCGTGGATGAAGATACGGGAGAGGTGGTGTCAATTGACAGAAACGAAGTACTCCTTGAAAGAGATCATATTCTTACTGAAGAGGATATTGATACTATTGTAGAATCCGGATCTAAGTCAATAATCCTTCACAGGGAAGATGTAAACGTTACGGATTATACCATTATATTCAATACCCTTGCTAAAGACAACTCTAACTCTGAAAAAGAGGCGGTGGAGCAAATTTACCGTCAGTTGAGAAATACCGAGGCACCGGATGAGCAAACGGCAAGAGATATTATCCAAAGCTTGTTCTTCAGTGAAAAGAGATACGATCTTGGTGAAGTTGGTAGATACAGAATAAACAAGAAGTTAGGTCTTGATATCGACTCTGACCAGAGGGTATTGACTACCGAAGATATTATCCTGATCGTGAAATATCTGATCGGTTTGATCAACTCCAAAGCTGTAGTGGATGATATCGACCACTTGAGTAACAGAAGGGTAAGGACAGTTGGTGAGCAGTTGTACACCCAGTTTGGTGTGGGACTTGCCAGAATGGCCAGAACGATCAAAGAAAGAATGAACGTTAGAGATAACGAAGACTTTAAGCCTGTTGACCTGATCAACGCGCGTACGTTGTCTTCTGTGATCAACTCATTCTTCGGCACCAACCAGTTGTCACAGTTTATGGATCAGACCAACCCTCTTGCGGAGATTACTCACAAGAGAAGGATGTCAGCCCTGGGGCCTGGCGGTCTTTCAAGAGAAAGAGCAGGTTTCGAGGTGCGTGACGTTCACTATACACACTACGGCAGACTTTGTACCATTGAAACTCCTGAAGGTCCGAACATCGGACTAATATCTTCTCTTTGCGTGCATGCCAAGGTGAACAACATGGGATTCATCGAAACACCATACAGAGAGGTAAACAGTGGTAAAGTGGTAATGACCGGTGATGTGAAGTACCTCACAGCAGAAGAGGAGGATACTCATAACATCGCTCAGGCCAACGCTCCATTGAAAGATAGCGGAGAGTTCATTAACGAAAGAGTAAAAGCTCGTTTTGAAGGTGACTTCCCTGTAGTAGAGCCTGGTGAAGTAAGGTATATGGACGTGGCGCCTAACCAGATCGTTTCTGTAGCGGCCTCACTTATTCCATTCCTTGAGCATGACGATGCTAACCGTGCCCTGATGGGTTCAAACATGCAACGTCAGGCAGTGCCTTTGATGAAGCCTGAGGCTCCTATTGTTGGTACTGGCCTTGAAGGCAGGGTGGCCCTTGATTCAAGAGCGTTGATCCTTGCAGAAGGTGACGGTGTGGTTGAATTCGTAGATGCGAAAAAGATCGTTGTGAAATATGATATGAATGAGGATGATATCCTCATCAATTTTGATGACGATTTCAGAACGTATAACCTGATCAAGTTCCGAAGAACTAACCAGGATACTTGCATTAACCTTACTCCTATTGTTAAAAAAGGAGAAAGGGTACTGAAGGGACAGCCACTGGTGGAAGGCTATGCCACTGAGGGTGGAGAACTGGCGCTTGGAAGAAACCTGAGAGTGGCATACATGCCCTGGCAGGGTTACAACTTCGAGGATGCCATTGTAATCTCTGAAAAAGTGGTACGCGATGATATCTATACTTCAATCCATATCGATGAGTATGAGCTTGAAGTAAGAGATACAAAACGTGGTGAGGAAGAATTGACTTCTGAGATACCTAACGTTAGCGAAGAGGCTGTGAAACACCTTGACGAAAACGGTATCATCAGAATTGGAGCAGAGGTAAAAGAAGGTGACATCCTGATCGGTAAGATTACACCTAAGGGAGAAACAGACCCCACTCCGGAGGAAAAGCTGCTTAGGGCGATCTTCGGTGATAAAGCCGGTGATGTGAAGGATGCTTCTATGAAAGCGCCACCATCTTTAAGGGGTGTAGTTATCGATACAAAGCTGTTCTCAAGGCCTAAGAAAGACAAAGAACTAAGAGCTAAGTCTAAGAAGGAAGTGGAGATCCTTAAAAACAAATACAGCAAGGAACTATTGGCTTTGAGGTCTCGAATGATCGAAAAGTTGACTCAGCTTCTTGATGGACAGACAAGCCAGGGGATCAAACACAAATTTGGTGATGAACTGATCAGCAAAGGCGTGAAATTCAATGCTAAGAACATTGAGCAGAATCTGTTCCCTGAAAAGAACATATATAAAGATGAAAGCACATACAATGTGCCGGAAGAGGTAAACCTCGTTTCTGATGTTATTCTGGACAACTGGACGGCAGATGAAAGAGTAAACGACTTGGTGTTCAAGCTGGTGAAAAGCTACAACATTAAACGTAATGAAATCTCAGGTGAATTCAAGAGAGAAAGATTTACATTAGAAGTAGGTGATGAATTGCCCGCGGGGATTGTACAATTAGCTAAGGTTTATATCGCCAAGAAGAGAAAACTAAAAGTAGGTGATAAAATGGCAGGTCGACATGGTAACAAAGGTGTTGTTGCCAAGATCGTAAGAGAGGAGGATATGCCTTTCCTTGAAGACGGAACGCCTGTTGACATTTGCTTGAACCCACTCGGGGTACCTTCAAGGATGAACCTTGGACAGATCTACGAGACCGTGTTAGGCTGGGCAGGATTAAAGCTTGGCAGACGTTATGCAACGCCAATTTTCGATGGCGCTTCTATGGAGGAAGTGGCTAATGAATTGGCCGAAGCAGGACTCCCGGAGTATGGAAGAGCTTATTTGCATGATGGTCTCACCGGACAGCGATTCGATCAGCCGGTAACAGTCGGTATAGCTTATATGCTTAAGCTGGGGCACTTGGTAGACGATAAGATGCACGCCAGATCTATCGGACCTTACTCACTCATCACGCAGCAGCCTCTTGGTGGTAAAGCACAATTCGGAGGTCAGCGATTCGGAGAGATGGAGGTTTGGGCGCTTGAGGCGTTTGGAGCATCTCATGTCCTTCAGGAAATACTTACTATTAAGTCGGATGACGTAATAGGAAGAGCGAAAGCTTATGAAGCGATCGTAAAAGGCGAGAATATGAAGAAGCCTAATATTCCTGAATCGTTCAATGTATTGGTACACGAGCTTCGTGGTCTTGCATTGGAAATTACTTTAGACTAATAATAAAATATTCTGATCGGGAGGCACTGACCTCCTGATCATTAGACATTAAATAATCAAACTATGTCGTTCAGAAAGAATAAAAAGTTAAACAACGATTTTTCTAAGGTTACCATTAGCCTGGCTTCGCCCGAGTCTATTCTTGAAAGCTCCCATGGTGAAGTTACGCAACCGGAAACCATTAACTACAGGACATACAAACCTGAAATGGGTGGATTATTCTGCGAAAGAATTTTTGGTCCTGTTAAGGATTGGGAATGTCATTGTGGTAAATATAAAAGGATCAGATATAAAGGTATTATCTGTGACAGATGTGGTGTTGAGGTTACTGAAAAGAAAGTAAGACGAGAGAGAATGGGCCATATTGAACTGGTGGTGCCCGTAGCTCATATCTGGTATTTTAAATCGCTGCCTAACAAAATAGGATATCTTCTGGGCTTGCCTACTAAAAAGCTAGACCAGATTATCTACTACGAGAGATATGTGGTTATCCAACCTGGTGTTAAGGAAGAAGATGGCTTGGCCATGATGGACTTCCTTACCGAGGATGAATACCTGGATATCGTAGATAAGATGCCTAGAGAAAACCACCTGCTTGATGATGATGATCCTAACAAGTTCATCGCAAAAATGGGAGCAGAGGCATTGGAAATGCTATTAGCAAGAATTGATCTGGATACACTTTCATACGATCTGAGACATCAGGCGGCCACTGATACTTCTCAGCAGAGAAAGGCAGAGGCATTGAAAAGACTGAAAGTGGTTGAGGCATTCAGAGAAGCAAGAACCAGAATCGAAAATCGTCCTGAGTGGATGGTGATCAGAATGGTGCCTGTAATTCCACCTGAATTGAGGCCACTGGTACCACTTGATGGCGGTCGATTTGCTACTTCTGACCTTAACGACCTTTACAGAAGAGTAATTATCAGAAATAACCGTCTGAAAAGACTTATTGATATTAAAGCTCCTGAAGTAATTCTACGAAACGAGAAGAGAATGCTTCAGGAAGCAGTGGATTCACTGTTTGATAACTCTAGAAAAGTGAATGCAGTGAGATCGGATGGAAACAGAGCTTTGAAATCTTTAAGTGACATGCTTAAAGGTAAGCAAGGTCGATTCCGTCAAAACCTGTTGGGTAAAAGGGTTGACTACTCCGGCCGTTCTGTGATCGTAGTTGGTCCGGAGCTGAAACTGCATGAGTGTGGTCTGCCTAAAGATATGGCAGCAGAGCTTTTCAAACCTTTTATCATCAGAAAGCTGATCGAAAGAGGAATTGTAAAAACAGTGAAGTCAGCCAAGAAAATTGTAGATAGAAAAGATCCCGTAGTTTGGGATATCCTTGAAAATGTTTTGAAAGGACACCCTGTAATGCTTAACCGGGCTCCGACACTTCACAGACTGGGTATCCAGGCCTTCCAGCCTAAGCTGATAGAAGGTAAGGCTATCCAGTTGCACCCGCTGGTATGTACTGCATTTAACGCTGACTTTGACGGTGACCAGATGGCGGTACACGTACCGCTTGGTCAGGAGGCTGTTCTGGAAGCTTCACTGTTGATGCTTTCATCGCACAACATTCTGAACCCTGCCAATGGTGCCCCTATTACCGTACCTTCTCAGGATATGGTACTGGGACTTTACTATGTAACAAAAGGTAGAAGAGGAACCGAGGATCATCCTGTAAAAGGTGAAGGTATGATGTTCTACAGTGCAGAGGAAGTGATCATTGCCATCAATGAAGGAGTACTTTCCAAGCACGCTTACATCAAAGTGAGAACAAAGGTTCGAAATGAAAAAGGCGAGCTTGAAAACAAAGTGATAGAGACTGTTGCAGGTAGAGTGTTGTTTAACCAGCACGTTCCTGAAGAGGTAGGTTTCGTTGATGAACTGTTGACGAAGAAAAAGCTGCAGCAGATCATTTCGGATGTGTTTAAAATATCAGGAATGGCCCGTACTGCGCATTTCCTTGACGATATTAAAGATCTTGGGTTCCAAATGGCCTATAAAGGTGGTCTTTCAATGGGACTGAACGATGTGGCTATTCCACCGGAAAAGGAAGTGTTGGTAGCTCAGGCTAAGGAAGAAGTGGATGCCGTATGGAACAACTACCTGATGGGTCTTATCACCGATAACGAAAGATATAACCAGGTGATCGATATCTGGACCAGGATCAATACTCAGTTGACCAATACGCTGATGACGAAACTGGCCGAAGATGATCAGGGTTTCAACTCCATCTATATGATGATGCACTCCGGTGCGAGGGGTTCCAGGGAGCAGATCCGTCAGTTGGGAGGTATGAGAGGTCTGATGGCTAAGCCACAAAAGAATCTTGCGGGCTCTGTTGGTGCAATTATTGAAAACCCTATCCTTTCAAACTTTAAAGAAGGACTGGACGTAATCGAGTACTTTATCTCAACACACGGTGCACGTAAAGGTCTGGCAGATACCGCTTTGAAAACTGCGGATGCCGGTTACCTGACCAGAAGGCTTGTAGACGTAGCACAAGACCTTGTGATCACTGAAGATGATTGCGGTACTTTAAGAGGACTTACAGTTACGGCTTTAAAAGACAATGAGGATATCGTTGAGCCACTATCTGAGAGAATATTAGGACGTGTATCTGTACACGACATATATGATCCTATCACAGATGAGCTTATTTGTGAATCTGGTGATGAGATCACAGAAGAGATTGCCAAGGCGATTGATGAGACAGCCATAGAAGAAGTGGAGATCAGATCGCTTCTTACTTGTGAGACTAAGCTCGGTGGTTGCGCTAAATGCTATGGCCGCAACCTGGCTACAGGTAGAATGGTACATGCCGGAGAGGCTGTTGGTGTTATTGCTGCCCAGTCTATCGGTGAACCAGGTACGCAGCTTACGTTGAGAACTTTCCACGTTGGGGGTACTGCTTCTAACATTGCCGTTGATGCTAACATTAAGGCTAAATTTGAAGGTATCATTGAGTTCGAAGGAATTAGAACCATTAAAACTACCAACAAAGATGGTGATAATGTAGAAGTAGTAATGGGCCGTACCGGTGAGATCAAGGTAATCGATGAGAAGAAGAAAACTGTCATGATGACCAACCACGTGCCTTACGGCTCATTCCTGAAGGTGAAGGATGGTCAAAAGGTAGAAAAAGGCCAGGAACTTGTTTACTGGGATCCTTACAACGCGGTAATCTTGTCTGAATTTGACGGAACAATCGAATTTGAGTCTATTATCGAAGGCATTACCTATAAAGAAGAGTCCGATGAGCAAACCGGGCACAGAGAGAAGGTAATTACCGATACAAAAGATAAAACAAAAAACCCTGCAATCAGGGTAAATACAAAGGATGATGGTAAGTCTTACAATATACCTGTAGGCGCTCACCTTGCAGTAGAGAACGGAGATAAGATCAAAGCCGGACAGATTTTGGCTAAAATCCCGAGAACGATGGGTAAGTCGAGAGATATTACCGGGGGTCTTCCACGGGTAACAGAATTATTCGAGGCAAGAAACCCTTCTAACCCTGCTGTGGTAAGTGAGATCGATGGTGTGGTGACTTACGGAGGTATCAAGCGTGGTAACAGAGAGATCTTTATCGAGTCGAAAGACGGAATAAAGAAGAGATACCTGGTATCGCTTTCTAAGCACATTCTTGTGCAGGACAATGACTTTGTGAAAGCCGGATATCCTTTATCAGACGGAGCTATTACTCCGGCAGACATTCTGTCTATCAAAGGCCCTACTGCCGTGCAGGAATACCTGGTGAATGAAATTCAGGAGGTTTACCGTCTGCAAGGTGTGAAGATCAACGATAAGCATATCGAGGCCATTGTGAGTCAGATGATGCAAAAGGTTCAGATCGTAGATCCGGGAGATACCAGCTTCCTTACCAACGAGATCGTGGATAAGTTTGTCTTCAGCGAAGAAAACGATTCTGTACTTGATAAAAAGGTAGTGACAGATGCCGGTGACTCTGAGAACCTGAAGCCCGGACAGATCGTAACGGCCCGTGAGTTGAGAGATGAGAACTCTACGTTGAAGCGAAAGGACTTGCAACTTGTAGAGGTTAGAGAAGCCATGCCGGCTGTATCGAAGCCTACCTTGCAGGGTATTACTCAGGCTTCGTTGAAAACGGAAAGCTTCTTGTCAGCAGCTTCATTCCAGGAAACTACCAAAGTGTTGAGTGAAGCGGCTATCAGAGGTAAGGCGGATCAGTTGCTAGGACTGAAAGAGAACGTAATCGTAGGACACCTCATTCCTGCAGGTACAGGACAGAGAACGTTCAAGGATGTCATCGTTGGATCTCAGGAAGAGTATAATGAGCTCGTAGCTTCCAAAGAAGAATCAAAGGAAAGAGAATTTCAGGAAGGTAGATAATTATGGCTGACGATCATAAAGGAAAAAAGGAAAATCCGAATCAAATTAACATCGAGTTATCCGAAGAGGTAGCCGAAGGTGTATATTCTAATTTGGCTATGATAGCTCATTCGAATAGCGAGTTCGTGATTGACTTTATTCGTCTGATGCCAGGTGTACCGAAAGCAAAGGTGAAGTCCAGGATCGTGATAACTCCTGAACATGCCAAGCGCTTACTGACTGCTTTGAATGAAAACATTCATAAGTATGAAGAAACCTTTGGTCCTATAAAAAAGACGGAAGAAGCCCCGAAGTTCCCCATCAATTTTGGCGGAACGATGGGTGAAGCATAAAGGATTTTCAACCTGATTTGAAGATCTTTTAAGAAAAATAAAAATCTTTCAACCCGGAGTGTAAGCTTCGGGTTGAATTAATTTATGTAAAATATTTGATTAATGTGACTGTTTTTTTTACCTTTGCAGTCCGAATTTTTAAAAGGGAACAAACTAAAGAAAGAAATATAAATGCCTACTATTCAACAATTGGTAAGAAAGGGTAGAAAGAAGTTGGTAACAAAATCCAAATCGCCTGCTCTTGATTCATGCCCGCAAAGGCGAGGTGTTTGTACCAGAGTGTACACCACAACACCTAAGAAGCCTAACTCAGCAATGAGAAAAGTGGCAAGGGTTAGATTAACTAATGGTAAGGAAGTGAACGCTTACATTCCGGGTGAAGGTCACAATTTGCAGGAACACTCTATCGTATTGATCAGGGGTGGTAGAGTGAAAGATTTGCCAGGTGTAAGGTATCACATCATCAGAGGTGCATTGGATACTGCTGGTGTTAATGGTAGGTTGCAAAGAAGGTCTAAATACGGTGCTAAAAGGCCCAAAAAATAAATTCTAGAAGATAATGAGAAAAGCTAAACCAAAGAAAAGATATATTCTGCCGGATCCTAAATTTCAGGATACCCTGGTAACGAAGTTTGTGAACTATCTTATGGTTGATGGTAAGAAGAGTATCGCTTATAGCATTTTCTACGAAGCAGTAGCTCAAGTAGAAAATAAAACCAGCGAGAATGGCTTGGAGACCTGGAAAAAAGCACTGAACAATATTATGCCTTCTGTTGAGGTAAAGAGTAGAAGAGTAGGTGGGGCTACTTTTCAGGTGCCTATGGAAGTACGTCCTGAAAGGAAGATCACACTGGGTATCAAATGGATGATCAGGTATGCACGTCTTCGTGGTGAAAAAACTATGAAGGACAGATTGGCGGGTGAAATTATTGCTGCGTCAAAAGGTGAAGGTGCTGCTGTGAAAAAGAAGGATGATACTCATAGAATGGCAGAAGCAAATAAGGCATTTTCACACTTTAGATTTTAATATCTGTAATAATGGCAAGAGATCTTAGACTAACGAGAAACATAGGTATCGCTGCACACATCGATGCTGGTAAAACTACTACGACTGAGCGTATTCTATATTATACCGGAGTAAGCCACAAGATAGGAGAGGTACATGATGGTGCTGCTACTATGGATTGGATGGAGCAGGAGCAGGAAAGAGGTATTACTATTACTTCTGCCGCTACTACAGTATTCTGGCCTTACAAAGGCGATCAATATCATATTAATATAATCGATACTCCGGGACACGTTGACTTTACTGTTGAGGTGAACCGTTCTTTAAGAGTATTAGACGGTCTCGTTTTCCTTTTTAGCGCTGTTGATGGTGTTGAGCCTCAGTCAGAAACTAACTGGAGACTAGCTGACAACTATAAAGTTGCCCGAATTGGTTTCGTGAATAAAATGGACCGTGATGGTGCCGATTTCCTTAACGTATGTAAGCAGGTAAAGGAAATGTTGGGTACTAAGTCTGTTCCTTTACAATTACCTATTGGTGCTGAAGCTACATTTAAAGGGGTGGTTGACCTTGTTGAAATGAAAGCCATGGTGTGGAATGAGGAAGATCTGGGTATGACCTATGAAACAATAGACATACCTGAAGATATGATGGAGGATGTTGAGCATTATAGAGAGCAACTATTGGAGTCTGTAGCGGAATACGATGAGACTCTGATGGAGAAATATTTTGAAGATCCTGAATCCATTTCAAGAGATGAAGTAGTGGCTGCTTTGAGAAAAGCTACTATCGATTTGGCTTTTGTGCCTATGCTTTGTGGATCTGCCTTCAAAAACAAAGGTGTACAGACTATGTTGAACTATGTAATGGAGTTGTTGCCTTCTCCATTAGACAGAGATAACATTGTAGGTACTAATCCTGATACAGAAGAAAAGACCTCAAGAAAACCTTCTCCTGATGCACCATTTGCAGCACTGGCATTTAAGATCGCAACGGATCCTTTCGTAGGAAGACTTTGTTTCGTAAGATCATATTCAGGATTGCTGGAGTCTGGTTCTTATGTGTTCAATACCAGAACCAATAAGAAAGAAAGAATTTCGCGTATCTTTCAGATGCACGCGAACAAGCAAAATCAGATCGAAAGGCTACATGCCGGTGATATCGCTGCGGTAGTAGGTTTCAAAGATATTAAAACAGGTGATACACTTTGTGACGAAGGACATAAGATTGTTCTTGAATCTATGGTATTCCCTGAGCCTGTAATCGGATATGCCATCGAGCCTAAAACTCAGGCTGATGTTGATAAAATGGGTATGGCTATTGCCAAACTCGTTGAAGAAGATCCTACACTACAGGTAAATACTGACGAAGAGACTGGACAAACTATCCTCAGAGGTATGGGTGAGCTTCACCTGGATATCATCATGGACCGTTTGAAGAGAGAATTCAAGGTAGAAGTAAACCAGGGAGCTCCTCAGGTGGCATACAAAGAAGCTATCACTACTTTAGTAGATCATAAAGAGGTTTACAAAAAGCAAACTGGTGGTAAGGGTAAATTTGCTGATATCGTATTCAAATTAAGCCCTGCTGATCCTGATGAAAACGGAGTGGTTAAACCAGGACTTCAATTCGTTAACGCCATCACTGGTGGTGTTATTCCTAAGGAATTCATCCCTGCAATACAGAAAGGCTTTGACCAGTCTATGGTTAACGGTCCTTTGGCAGGTTATCCCCTTGAAGCCATGAAGGTTGAGCTTTACCACGGTAGCTACCACGATGTGGATTCTGATGCCCTGTCTTTCGAAATGGCTGCCAGACTTGGTTTCAAAGCTGCCGCCAGACAGGCCGGCCCTCAGTTGTTAGAGCCTATCATGAAGGTGGAAGTGCTTACTCCTGATGAATATACCGGATCTGTTACCGGTGACTTGAATAAGCGTAGAGGCTTAATGAAAGGTATGGATACCAGAGGTGGTGCTCAGGTTATAAAAGCGGATGTTCCTTTGGCGGAACTGTTCGGTTACGTAACTGACCTTAGGACTATTACCTCAGGACGTGCTACTGCAACATTGACATTCTCTCACTACGAGCCTGTTCCTAAGAACCTGGCTGATAAAGTTATCGAAGAAGTAAAAGGAGCAGCAGTTTAATTAATTAAAGTTATGAATCAGAAAATAAGAATAAAACTTAAGTCATACGATCACAACTTGGTAGACAAGTCTTCTGAGAAAATTGTGAGAGCTGTGAAAACAACTGGTGCGGTAGTGAGTGGACCAATTCCTCTTCCTACTATCAAGGAGAAGTTTACAGTATTGAGATCACCTCACGTAAACAAGAAATCCAGAGAGCAGTTTCAGCTTTGTACTTACAAAAGACTGGTAGATATCTACTCTAACAGCACTAAAACTGTTGACGCTCTGATGAAGCTTGAGCTTCCCAGCGGTGTAGACGTAGAGATCAAAGTTTAAGTACGCGAAAGACTTAAAATGAAATTAAGGCCATCACAATGTAAATTGTGCATGGCCTTTTGTGGTTTTTAAAGACGACTTTTCCCTTTTTCGTTTCTGATGCAGCTTTTCCTGACAGAGCCTTTCCTTTTTCGTCCTTCCTGACGCAGCAGAGCGGAGATCAGGAATCTCCCTGATTCGTGATACAGTATGAGATCCGGCTTCTGCCTCTGTTCTGGGGATCCTGAATATTTTCTCCGTTGCTCTGCAAAAATTTCAGGATGACGCAGTAGTTTTATAATATTTAGAATGAATATGGGGTGGTTTTATGGACTTGGATTTGGGAATTACTGAGAGTTTTGCAGTTTGTCCAAATGAGCTTGTATTTCCTGGTATGAGTGGTTAATAATTTCGTTGGCTTGCTTTACGTCTTGTTCTATTTGATCGAAATCACGCTTTTCTCTGGCAAGCAGTTGAATGTCCTTCAGCGCTTTAGCCAGATCAGTTATGCCTACAATTTGAGTGGTAGCAAACAGCGAATGAGCACTATTATGAATGCCTTCCCAATCCTGCTCATCAGTACTTTTGAGCAAGCTTTGCAGTTGGGAGGATGAACTATTGAAATATCTTTTTAGACTTTGAATAATTAATTCCTCATCATTATCAGTGAGTTCCTGCAAGTAAGTGAGATCGGTGTATTGCTTCATTTGATTTTAATTAGTGTTTGTATGAAAACTCTAAGTGGCTTTAAGAAAACGTTCCCGCCAAAGGGCGGGATGAAGTGCCAAAAAGCGGAGCGTACTGGGGTACGTGAGCATTTTTGGGACGAGCATAACGCAGACATTGGCGTGTTTTCCTATAGACACTGATTAAGAACTCTGTGTATACTGTTCAGGAGTTCCCTGACCTTGATCGGTTTGGTTATATAATCATCCATGCCGGCTTCAATGCATTTTTCTTTTTCACCAACAAGTGCATGCGCTGTCATAGCTACAATAGGGATCTTATTTTTACCTTCATCAAAGGTACTTCTAATTTTCCTGGTAGCCTCGTATCCATCCATATTTGGCATTTGAATATCCATTAATATCAGATCATAGTGGTTGTTTTTCAGAGCATCAAGGGCTGCCAGTCCGTCTGGTGTTACATCTACAATAGCCTTGTATTTGACAAGCAGCGATTGAATGAGGAATTGATTCAATTCATTGTCTTCCACCACCAGTATCTTAAGGTTGGTGATGTCACTTAGCGGTTCCTTTCCTTTATTACGGCCTGCGCCATCCTGTGTGGATACTTTTTTGAAGGGAATAGTAAAGGAAAACTCTGAGCCTATGTCTTCTTGGCTTTTGACTGATACCCTTCCTTTTTGTAGTTCAACAAGAGATTTAACAATGGTCAAGCCCAACCCTGTACCACCGTATTTCCTTGTTGTGTCGCTGCTTGCCTGAGTGAAGCCTTCAAATATTGTATCTATTTTGTCTCCTGGTATGCCGATACCGGTATCCTTAACGGTAAAATTAAGATGTATTTCATCTTTCGATTCTTGTTCAATTCCAATTTTCAGCTCTATTTTCCCATGTGGTGTGAACTTAACGGCATTGCTCAGCAGATTTAGCAGGATTTGGTTCAATCTGTATTTATCACCCGAAACAGATGTGGGGACTTTTGAGTCTACCTGTTTTTCCAATTGTACCTTACTATTCTGACATCGATATGAAGTGATCTCCAGCACTTCATTAACCAGGTTTTCCAGGGAAAAAGTACGGTCCTCAAAGTCGATCATGCCAGCTTCTATTTTGCTGAAATCGAGGATGTCGTTAATCAATGAAAGTAAGGTATCGGAGGCGAAATTGATGGAGTTAACATACTTAGTCTGATGTTCGGTAAGCGGGGTGTCCTTAAGTAATTGTGCCATTCCTATGATAGCATTCATGGGTGTCCTGATCTCATGGCTCATATTAGCCAGGAATTTATCTTTTTCCCTTGAAGCATTTTCCGCTTCATACTTAGCTTTGGTGAGTTCCGCTGTACGCTCTTTTACTCTTCGTTCCAAATTGTCATGGGCCTTTTTTAGATCTGCTTCTGCCTTTTCCCTTTCTGCAATTTCCTTTTGTAAAAGCTGGTTGGTATTGGCAAGTTCCTGGTTTTGACGCTTGAGTTTTTCAAGCATCTCTTTAATTTCAGTAATATCATGAAGAGTGATTATACCACCGGTAACATTCCCTTCTTTGTCATGAATAGGTGTAATAAGAATTTCAAAGTAGCCCTCGCGTAGCTTATATTTCTTTTCTTTTAAATAAATATTACCGCCACTAAGTACTTCATAAAGAATATCTATGTCTTTTTTTCTGTCCAATTCAGGAAAGGCTTCGAAAATATCCATAGAAATAGCATCGTTTCTGCTAATGCCATAATGTAGTTCCATGATCCTGTTCCACTCGATTACCTGGAATGACCTGTCAAAACCAATTAGCCCGTCTACATAGTTATTAAGAAGGGCTTCATTCAGGTTTTGATTTAATTCCGTTGCAGTTGGTTTATTCAAAATACGTTGATTTTTCGTTCCATTTCTAACATCTCCATTCATAGGTAAATGAGTGTGGTGGTGATGGTAACTCTGTAATTTTCTTATATTTATATAAAGGCGTTTAAAAATTATTCCTCAACATGTTGAACATTTCTTTTTGGAAAAAGTTTTAATGTTCAACAGAACTTTACTTACGACAATTTAAAAAAATGGAATCTCCGAAGAAACCCGAAACTGAGAAAAGTACAGATAAAAGGTACGTACAATCTAAAAAAGAAGTTCCTGAAATAGATAATCACCAGAAAGACGATGATGAACCGATAAAATCTGGCAAATACAAAGCCTTTCCTGCTGCCGAACTTTACTCTATACCCATAAAGGAAACACTTAAGGACGAAGTATATGCTACCAAACAGCTAAACAAGATATTGTTTGCATTGGATGCTTTTAAGAAAGGGGATATATCCGTACGGTTGAATAAAGAGGAAGATGATATATTTTCTGAAATAGCCGAAGCATACAACAGCATGGTGGAAATGATCTCCGGTGTGGGCGGTGAAGTGTCGAGGATATCAAAAGTGGCAGGTATTGAAGGTAACCTGACCGCACGGGCATCGGCTGAAAATGCATCCGGATTTTGGAAGGACATCATCAACAATATTAATGGTTTGGTGGATTCCATTGCGGTACCGGTATTGGAAGTGGGTAAAGTTCTTAAAAATATATCGGGCGGTAATCTGTATGAGAAGTTTGAGATCCCCGTAACAGGAGACTTTAAGGTGATGGCGGAGACCATCAACCGAACCATTGATAATCTTAACCTTTTTGCAGGGGAAGTAACCCGTGTGGCCTTGGAAGTGGGTACCGAAGGTAAACTGGGTGGCCAGGCTACTGTACCCAATGTAGCCGGTGTATGGAAAGACCTGACCGACAATGTGAACCTTATGGCAAGTAACCTGACCAACCAGGTGCGGGATATTGCCAATGTGGCAACTGCGGTTGCTAAAGGTAATCTTACGAAAAAAGTGTCGGTTGATGTAAAAGGGGAGTTCCTGGTACTGAAGGAGAATATCAACCAGATGACCGATTCACTTAATACTTTCGCTGATGAGGTAATTCGTGTGGCTCGCGAGGTGGGTACTGAAGGAAACCTTGGAGGGCAGGCAAAAGTACCGGGCGTGGAAGGTGTATGGAAAGAACTAACGGAAAATGTAAATATAATGGCGAGCAACCTCACCTCCCAGGTGCGGGATATCGCCAAAGTTTCCACTGCTGTGGCCCAAGGCGACCTTACCCAGAAGATTACGGTGGACGTGAAGGGTGAGATAGCGGGCCTGAAGGAGAACATCAACAAAATGGTGGATTCGCTGAATATTTTCAGTAATGAGGTAACAAGGGTGGCCCGTGAAGTGGGTACTGAAGGAAAGCTGGGCGGCCAGGCTAATGTGCCCAATGTAGCCGGTGTTTGGAAGGACCTGACGGATAATGTGAATACCATGGCGAGCAACCTGACCAACCAGGTGCGGGATATTGCTAAAGTATCCTCGGCTGTTGCGCAGGGCGACCTTTCACAGAAAGTAGCGGTGGATGTAAAAGGCGAGATTGCCGATCTGAAGGAGTTTATCAACAAGATGGTGGACTCTCTGAATATCTTCAGTAATGAGGTAACAAGGGTGGCGCGTGAAGTGGGTACCGAAGGAAAGCTGGGCGGCCAGGCTCACGTGCCTAACGTGGCCGGTGTATGGAAAGAGCTGACGGATAATGTAAATACCATGGCTCATAACCTGACGCTTCAGGTGCGGGATATTGCTGATGTCGCGATCGCGGTGGCGAAGGGGGATATGACCCAGAAAATTAAGGTAGATGCTAAAGGTGAGATTGCGGACTTGAAAGAGAACCTCAACCTGATGGTGGACTCCCTGAATATATTCTCTGATGAGGTGACGAGAGTGGCGCGTGAAGTGGGTACCGAAGGAAAACTGGGCGGCCAGGCCAATGTGCCTAATGTAGCCGGTGTATGGAAGGAACTAACTGATAATGTAAATACCATGGCCAGTAACCTGACCCTTCAGGTGCGGGATATTGCTGATGTGGCAATTGCTGTGGCCAAGGGAGATATGACCCAGAAGATCACGGTGGATGTAAAGGGAGAGTTCCTGGAGCTGAAGGAATACCTTAACCAGATGGTGGATTCGCTGAACATATTCGCCAGTGAGGTAACTCGTGTGGCCCGTGAGGTAGGTACCGAGGGTAATCTTGGTGGTCAGGCGATCGTGCCTGGTGTCGAGGGCCTTTGGAAAGAATTAACAGACAATGTGAATACCATGGCGAGTAACCTGACGGAGCAGGTACGGGATATTGCGAAAGTATCTACTGCTGTTGCAAAGGGTGATTTGACCAAGAAGATCACGGTGGATGTAAAAGGTGAGATCGCGGACCTTAAAGAAAATATCAACGGCATGGTGGACTCCCTGAATATTTTCAGTAATGAGGTAACTCGTGTGGCTCGGGAAGTGGGTACGGAGGGTAAATTGGGTGGTCAGGCCAACGTGCCGAATGTAGCGGGTGTATGGAAAGATCTTACCGATAACGTAAACACCATGGGTAGCAACCTGACTGCCCAGGTGCGGGATATCTCGCACGTAGCGACAGCGGTGGCCGAAGGTGACCTGAGCCAAAAAATTACGGTGGATGTAAAAGGAGAGATTGCCGATTTGAAGGACAATATTAATAAAATGGTGGACTCCCTGAACGTGTTTGCGGAGGAGGTAACAAGGGTGGCCCGCGAGGTGGGTACGGAAGGGAAACTGGGAGGACAGGCCAACGTACCGGCTGTGGAAGGTGTATGGAAGCACCTGACAGAGAATGTGAATATCATGGCGAATAACCTTACCACTCAGGTGCGGGGAATTGCCGGTGTGGCAACAGCGGTTGCGAAAGGTGACCTTACCAAGAAGATCTCCGTAGATGTAAAAGGTGAAATAGCAGATTTGAAGGAGAACATCAACAAAATGGTGGACTCGCTGAACATATTTAGTAATGAGGTAACGCGTGTGGCCCGTGAGGTGGGTACAGAAGGAAAACTGGGCGGTCAGGCCAATGTGCCGGGTGTGGAAGGCATCTGGAAAGAACTAACCGTCAACGTGAATACCATGGCATCGAATCTGACCCTGCAGGTGCGGGATATTGCACAGGTAGCCACCGCGGTGGCGAGGGGCGATTTGACTAAAAAGATCACGGTGGATGTAAACGGAGAGCTTGCCGTCTTAAAAGAAAACCTCAATAAGATGGTGGACTCCCTGAACGTATTCTCCAGCGAGGTAACTCGTGTGGCCCGTGAGGTGGGTACAGAAGGAAAGCTGGGTGGTCAGGCGAATGTACCCGGTGTGGAGGGCGTATGGAAGCAACTCACTGAAAATGTGAACATCATGGCGAACAACCTCACCACACAGGTGCGGGGTATTGTGAGTCTCGTTACGGCAGTATCGAAAGGTGATCTGACACAGAAATTTACCCTCGATGCCAGAGGGGAGGTGGCAGGGCTTGCAGAAACGATCAACTCGATGGTGACGATGCTGAACTCTCTGGCCAGGGAGGTCAGCAGGGTGGCGAGAGTAGCAGGTACGGAAGGAAAACTGACGGAAAGGGTAGCGATGACCGATATCAGTGGAAGCTGGAAAGAGTTGGTAGATACGCTTAATAACCTTCTCGAGTCTATTGTATCCCCGGTACTGGAAGTAAGTCGGATAGTACGGGCGATATCAGAAGGAGACCTGACCCAGCGGGTGGAAATTGCAACAGCCGGTGATATTCAGTCGATGTCTAACGCTTTGAATACTGCCGTTAGCAACCTGAATACACTACTCCTCAACATCAATGAGAGCTCAATGGTGGTGGGTGAGTCATCTGAAGAGATGGCTGCCAAGGGGCTTGATATGAATGAAATTACGGTAAATGTGGCGCTTTCGATGCAAGCCATGGCCGAAGGTTCCAAAAACCAGGCAGGCAAGACTGACCAGGCCTTTAAATTGATCGAGGAAATTATGACCGGTACCGAGGAAACGGCCCATAAAGCGGAGATAGTAAACAATGCCGCGGCACTTGGTGAGAACACTTCTCAAATGGGTATGAAGACGGTTTCCCAGGTGGTAAAAAATATGGAACAGATCGCTTCATCTGCTGCCCTGACTGCCAAAACCATTGAAGTATTGAGTGAACGTTCTCAGGAGATATCCAAGTACCTGGGTGTAATCACAGACATTTCTGCTCAAACCAACCTACTGGCACTTAACGCTGCCATTGAGGCGGCCAGAGCCGGTGAGGCGGGTAAAGGTTTTGCCGTTGTGGCCGAGGAGATCAGAAAGCTTGCCGAAGGATCGAGGAAATCTGCTAATGAGATCGAAACCCTTGTGGCGGATGTGAAGAAAGATTCATCGTCAGCATCAGCGGCAATCGTAAACATGACCGAAATAGTGGAGAAAGGTAAGCAGGCTACGTTTGATGCTACCGAGGCCTTCGAAAACATTGCTGATTCCAGTAGCAAAACCCTAAAAACAGCGGAGGATATCCGAATAGCGACTGAGTTACAGAAAAAGAAGATCTCAGATGTTGTTAAGTACGTGGAAGAAGTGGTGGATATTGCCGAGCAAACAGCAAATACCACTGAAGGTGTGGCCAGCACTGCACAGCAACTGTCGGCATCCATGGAAGAATTTACTGAGTCTAGCCAGAATATGAAATTTATTGCGGAAGACCTTCAAATGGGTATTAGCGCTTTCAAACTTTATCCTACACATGAGCGTGAGATACATCTTTCCCCCCATGCAATTCAGGCGCCCCCAAAAACCCTTTCGTTCAGAACACAACGCGAATTGACCGCAAGACGACAAATATCAAGTGTGCCGACTGTACTAAAAGGGACCTCAAGTAAACTAAAATCAACAGGGCCGAATAGAAAATTGCCTGTCGATAGCCCTTCAGTTGCAAAAAAAGAGACAATAGCGAAGAAAAAAGCTTCTGCTACAGGTACTAAAAAGACGGCAACAAAATCTGTTACAGCAAAGAGTACCTCAAGGAAGGAAGATGCCAGCAGCTCAAAGCCAACCTCCGGCACGAAGTCTACTTCGAATAAGAAATCAGGTAAAAGTAAATAGGCTTAAATTTAAACCTGTGAAATTATGGAAGATAAGGACAGCATCGCTTTAGTACAGGAAGGCAAAAGCAAGAAAAATGAGGTGCTTTATCAGTTTGTTACTTTCAAATTGGGCACGGAAGATTATGCAGTCAGTATTGAGCACGTAAAGGAGGTGACTATAACTCCGAAAATCTCTAAAATGCCAAAGACCCCACCCTTCATTAAAGGCGTGGCCAGTGTGCGAGGCGACTTGATTGCTATTGTAGATCTTGAGGAGCGGTTTGACCTTAAGCCAGCCCTGAAAATAAAAGATGCCCCTATAGCTGATTCATTTACTATAGTTATAGATGCCGATACCTATACCATCGGTTTTATTGTAACAGAGATGCCAAATACGTTAGTACTTTCGGAATCCCAAATTAATCGTTCTGCCGATGTGATCGAGAAAGCCCGGTTAAAAAACAAATTCATTTCCGGACTGGGAAAAACTAATGATGGTGATCTGGTGATCTTATTAGATATATTAAAAGTATTGTCAGCAAAGGAAATAAGTCAGATTTCTTCGGTTTAAAATTTTGAATTGCCTGTTGCTGACATTAAATTAAAATCATAAAAAATATATATAGTCATGAGTAAGAATATTTTAGTAGTAGATGATTCGTACTACATGAGAACGATCTTAAAGAATATTCTTGAGGATGCGGGATATAATGTAGTGAATGAAGCAGCCAGTGGCCAGGATGCTCTAAAGGGCGTGGATGAGCAGCATGATAATCTCGACCTGGTAACGTTGGATCTGATTTTGCCCGACAATTCAGGTTTGGACGTTTTGAGATCTATAAAGGAGAAATATCCTGATCAGAATGTAGTTGTAGTAAGTGCGGTAGGACAGAGCAGCATAGTAGAGCAGGCGATGGAAATTGGAGCCAGTGCCTATATTGTGAAACCATTTGATGAAGAAAAGGTAGTGGAGGTGGTGGGAGAAATTCTTGGTAATGAGATAAATAATGAATGATCGCGAAAAGGAATATCGTGCCATTTTCTTAGCAGAGGCGCAGCAGAGCTATGACCAGATATCAACAGACATAGTTAAGCTTGAGCGTGATCCTGGTAATGAACAAGTTGTGGCCGAGATCTTTCGGCTTCTCCATAATATGAAGGCCAATGCCGGTACTATGGAATTGGAGGCTATTGCTGAGCTCGCCCACAGACTCGAAAATGTTTTCAGCGCAATACGTAATGGTGATATTACCTTTGAGGGAAGCAAGGTGAATTTGATATTCAAAGCCGTTGACTACCTTGGATATCTTATCAATAATATAGCTAAACCACGCGTACAACAACATAACAATGAGCTACTTGACGGGCTTAATGAAGTGATTTCCGGTGGAGAGGACAGGATTGAAGGGCTTCAAAGCGAGGGAGGGGCCAGTGTCGTGTCCAACAAGCTTCACTTGTCTGATTCTGTATCCATTTCATTAAAAAAACTGGACGATCTACTCAATCTTGTGGGTGAGCTCATCATTAGTAGAGATCATCTGATCAGCTTTGCGGAGATAATTGAAAATCAGCAGATCAAGGTTATTACGCAAAGCCTGTCGCGAGTAGCAGACAGTATTCAGGAGACTGTGATGACGGCACGGCTGGTCACGGTATCCTCTTTGTTTAATAAATTTCCACGTATCATACGTGATATTGCAGCCAAAGAAAAGAAGGTTGTTAACCTTGTAGTAGAAGGTGCGGACACCACAATTGACAGAAATGTACTTAAGGTGATATCCGACATTATGATACATCTTATTCGCAATGCAATTACTCATGGTATAGAAGCCCCACAGGATCGAAAAAAGCAAAAAAAGAAGGAGGAGGGATCGCTTAAAATATCTGCCAGCAGTGACAAGGGTCTTGTTTTTATCTCTATTTCCGATGATGGCCGTGGGTTAAACCCAAAGGCCATTAAGTCCCGGGCCGTGGAGAAAAAGATGATTACCAGCGCTAAGGCACGTTCACTCACAGATAATGAGGCGCTTGGCCTTTTGTTCGTTCCCGGATTTTCCATGGCTGACAAGGTTACTGAATTTGCAGGCAGAGGAGTGGGATTAGACATTGTCAAAAGTGTAATAGACTCCATCGGAGGAGACTTAAAAATAGAATCTGAAGTAGGTAAGGGCACTAATTTTATTATGTCACTACCTATTTCAATGGCCGTGAAAGCAGCGCTGTTGTTTAAGGTTGGCGAGAACAATTTTGCACTGCCACTGCTGAATATACATTCGGTAGTTACTGTTTCGCGCAGGTCTATACATACCATAGCTGGAGTGTTGACATTGGAGCGCAAAGATGAAACAATAGAATTAATCTATATGAATGACTTTTTGTTTAAGGAGGAATATCAGACGAGCTTTATCAATTTGAAACGTGAGATAATGGATATAGTCATTGTCTGGTACAACAACAAAAAGTATGGACTTATAGTGGATCAGCTCCTTAGGCAGCAGGAGATCATGATTAAACCTTTACAAAAACCACTGGACAATAATCATTTGTTTAGTGGCATTACTTTACTCGGGTCTGGTGAGGTTTGTTATGTGCTGGATGTTGCCAATGCTACCAAAATTTATGAGCAAAAGGAAAGCAGTTTACAAATTTACTAGTGCCTGTAATGCTTTATGACCAAATGACACAGCTAGAAAAAGATATACTACAGGAATTAATGAACATAATTCTGGCTAAAGCTGCTGATTCTTTTGCAAGAATATCAAAGGAAGAAGTGCTGATCAATGTGCCAAAATTATATGAAGCTGACAAGGAATCGGCTTTGGAGGAATTATTTAACGATAATAGAATTGAAGTAATTATACAGTCAGAGGTTAAAGGTGATATCTATGCCCATACTTTGATCCTCTTTTCTGATAAACAGATCCGGATGTTTGAAGCTGCTTGCCTTAAAACAACCACAGTGACTAACAAAATGAGGGAATCCCTGCTACTGGAGATAAGTAATATAGTAACAGGTACACTGGTAACGCACCTTGCAGATATCCTTAAAATAAATATTTACGGGTCGGTTCCAAGCGCCCCGATTTATCGTACTGCTGTCACTGAAAATGACCTGGTGCTGGACCTTGATCTGACTCGCCCTGTGCTTTTCACTGTAAATACGATATTTAAAAGCAGTCATCAGCAGGTCGATATGTCAATGGTTTTGATTTTTGATATTCCTAACCTGGAAAAGGTCATGAACCTGATCAGGAAGATAAACAAAAGAGAATTTAAATTACTATTAAAGGACTAAGTGCCCTCCTCTATCTAGCTTTATTATAATTTATTCCTTTATTTAGTAGTTAGAATTAAACCTAACTTTATGAGCGATATATTGTACGATGAGGTGCCATCACTGGACCTCGCAGATTTTGATAGTGGCGATGCAGAACGCAGGAAGAAGTTTGTCAGAGAGCTGGGGGAAGCTTATAACAATATCGGATTTGTTGCAATAAAAAACCATTATCTGACGGATGAATTGTCGAAGAGCCTGTATACAGCTATACAGAAGTTCTTTTCTTTGCCCGATGAGGTGAAGCAAAAGTATGAAATAGAAGGTCTGGCAGGGCAGCGGGGCTATATAGGTAAAGGTAAAGAGCATGCTAAAGGCAGAACTACAGGAGACCTGAAAGAGTTTTTCCATATAGGACAGGAAGTTACTGACAATGATCCCATCAAAGCAGAATATCCCGACAATGTGTGGGTAGAGGAGGTTCCCGAACTGAAGACAGTTGGTCTTGAAGTATACCGAAGATTGGAAAAAACGGGAGTACAAATGCTAAGAGCCATAGCACTTTACCTTGGACTTGACGAGAACTATTTCGATAACAAAGTTAAGAATGGAAATAGTATCCTTAGGCCCATTCACTATTTTCCTATTGAAAATCCAGATGCTGTGCCCGCAGATGCAGTAAGAGCTGCTGAACATGGAGATATTAACCTTATTACACTATTAATGGGTGCCAGCGCTGACGGCTTGCAGGTGCTGAGGAAGGATGGAAAATGGATACCCATTACCGCACTTCCTGAGCAGTTGGTGGTCAATGTGGGTGATATGTTGGAGCGCCATACTAATAATAAGCTTAAATCTACAATACACCGGGTGGTCAACCCTCCCAAAGAACAGATGCGTACATCCAGGTATTCAATTCCGTTTTTTATGCATCCCAGGTCTGAAATGGATCTCTCCTGTCTGGAGAATTGTATAGATGAGGCGCATCCTAAACAATTTGACGACATCTCAGCGGGAGATTTTCTGGACCAACGACTGGCAGAGATAGGTTTGAAGAAATAAGCCGGGAGTTGTTTAAGCGTGTACGATATTACATTTTTCTAAAAGACGTACTACTACTTGCTTTAAGTGCTTTTGGAGGCCCACAGGCTCATATAGCTTTGATGTTTGACCTGATGGTGAAAAAAAGAAGGTACCTCTCAGAAGAGGATCTGATAGAGCTTAATGCACTTTGTCAGATCCTTCCGGGGCCTACGTCTACACAAACCATAACGGCTATCGGGTTTCGCATAGGAGGCCCCAACCTCGCTTATCTTACACTGTTGGTGTGGATGATACCGGCTGTAACTATTATGACAATTGCCGGCATAATCATTTCTCACTTACAAGCCCGGAGCATTTCGATTGAGTTCACCAAATTCATACAACCAATGGCGGTGGGTTTTGTGAGTTATGCGGCTCTCCGCATTAGTCAGAAAGTTATAAAAACTAAAACTGCAGCGGTCATTTTGGTGCTGGCGGCGATTGGGTCATTTGTATTTAAGTCTCCTTTCGTTTTTCCACTGCTGATCCTGGCAGGCGGGGCTTTTACCGCATTTAAGTATAAGGCTCAACCCATTGAGGAGAAAGACCGGATCAAGATACAATGGGCAAATTTTATCCTGTGGGCAGGGTTCTTCGTATTTATCGCAGCGCTGGGTGGTGTCACCCGGTCCCTGCCCGTTCGGCTGCTGGAGAACTTCTACAGAAGCGGCAGTTTGATTTTTGGCGGTGGGCAGGTACTCATACCACTGCTCTATACCGAATTTGTTGAATTTAAGCGTTACCTCACTTCCGAAGAATTTTTAACAGGCTATGCCATGGTGCAGACCGTACCCGGACCGGTATTTTCATTCTGTGCTTATATAGGCACATTGGCCATGCGTAATTTTGGTATTGGGGGGCAGATTGTAGGTGCGTTGGTAGCATCCATAGGCATTTTTCTTCCCGGCACGTTTCTTATATTCTTTGTGATCAGGTTTTGGGAAGGGCTGAAGAAATATCGCATTATAAAGGCCTCGCTAGAGGGAATTAATGCAGCCAGTTCAGGAATGGTTGTCGCTGCAGCCGTGCTTATGTTCCTTCCACTGGAGTCTAATGTGCAAAATATTGCGGTAATAGCAGGTACTTTTGTAGTGCTGGTGTTTACTAAAATTCCCGCCCCTGTGATTATCCTGCTTGGTTTGGGTGCCGGGTTTCTATTTTAAATACTTTTATACAGCTTTCCTAGGGATCAATCTGTCACTGTTGTTAGCTGTAATCTACTTACTTTTTTACACGAAGAATTTAAAACACAGTGAAGTTTTATTTGAATTCCAGAGAATATATAATTCACTAGCGCGGCTTGCTATCTATCTATATTTTTAATTTTTTGATGTGAGTTGACATAGCTTCCGTGACCATAACCTTACCTTCGTTGCGATTTTGTCCTACTGTACCAGGTAGGTGTATTACAAATGGATCATGTTTGCTGAAGTGTGCTGAAGAGCAGTTTCCCTGCGAAAATTCAGTAATGTTTACCTGAACTTATGGCAAAAACACTGGCCTTTGGCCCAAAGCTGACTGGTTGGGTAGTACGGTTTTTGTATGAAAAAGGGTCCTCGAATGGAGTAAATATTTTTTGCCATATTCCTCACCTTCTATTTTGGTTGATGTCATCGGTACATCTGTACAGCAGCATAAGCTCGTGATTGAATATAATTTCTGGTTTTTTAGGATGCGGTTCGGGCGGTTTTTTATGTTACCAGACGTCAGGAAGGATATTTTAATATAGAATATTTATATTTGGTTTATACGCATTTAAAGTTTAGTTTATATATTATTTATTTTATAATATATTTGAGAATCCAAAATCAAAACTGTTACTTTTTTGGAATTTAGAGGTTAACGAAAAATTTTTACCACAGCATTTTTCACTTTGTTTAAGTATCTATGAAATATTTACATATAACGGATAGAGCTGGATCTGGCATTACAGATTTGCTCGAAGCCAATGAAATCGGTCAGCAGGGTCGTAGCATGGTTTACAGGCATTGCTATATCAGGCCCAAATTACATCATATTGCTTCAACTGTTGAATACTTACAAATAAAATTGGCAGGAAGGGTAGTTGGTATGTGTGCCAATGTGAGCAGAACTTTGCTTAAGGAGCAGACAAAAGGATATTACTTTAGATATTTTTCTTTTTTGCCTGGATTTAGGGTAGAGGAGTTGCCTAAAACTAAGAAAAACAAAAATTCAGTCCTAAAACAAGAGATAAATAACTATTTAGCTGCTCTAAATATTGGGTTAACATATGCCTATGTTGATTTAAATAATCTGCGCTCCCGGGCAATATGTGACCTTTTTAACTTTCAGGAAGCAGGTCAGTTTTCAACAATTATTTTCTCCAGAATTTTTCCTAAAGCAGCTAATAACATTTCTAAAATAGATTTTATGGAAGTCAAAGAGCTACTTTGTGATCATTATAGAGATTATAACCTATTTACCATTGATAATATTAAGTACGAACACGCGGACTATTATGTATTAAAACGTGATGGGAGGATCCTGGCCGGAATTGCAGCTACCAAAGAAAGATGGAAAATATTAAATATTCCAAGTGCTTTAGGTAAAGTGCTTTTGAAAGTAAAAATACCGTTTCTTCGCAGGCTATTCAATACTGACTATCGATTTCTTGCTATTGAGGGTATATATGCAAGGCAGGGTTGTGAAAATGAACTGAGCAACTTGCTAGAAGGTGTTCTGCAAGTTACCGGACATAACATAGCGATGATGTGGGCTGATATAAAATCTCCTTTATATCGAACTCTGAAGTCCCTGCCCTTGGGCATATTATCTAAGTTTAAATCTGAAGTAAAGGCCAGTGTTATCGTAAGAAACTATGAAGCCGGCAAACCTTTAAAAAATATCTATATATCCGGATTTGATTTAACATAAGGAAATGGAAGGCTTGCTAGAAGAATCAAAGAGGCGATTGCTGTTGCCTACTATGGGGGCGAGGAGGAAACTGGTGATCGTTATGAACATTGTCTATGTGATAAGTACCATTTTTTTTCTTACATCGGAGAGGATTGCGGAAGGTAAGTTCGTCCCCCAAGTTTATCTTCTGTACTATATCTATGTACCGGCTATTATTTTAAATATTGGTTCTTTATTGTATAATCTTAGTGTTCTGGGAAAAGCAGAACTTTGGCAAAACATGCCGGAAATAAAGATCATGTTTTATGATAAAATAGCTGCATGGACAAGTATGGCAGCTATTATGATAATGAGTACTGCTAACATGTTGGGTATAGGTAACCCGTCACAGGATGCAATTTTTACGGATTTTGCATTAGGACACGCCCTAATATTAGTAGTGGTTCTTGTTGTTGGACGTAAAGGAGCTACCATTTGGTTTGTAATAGTTTTGGGCATTTTATTGTATAGAAGCTTTGATTTGGGCTTTGATTATCAATATCACTATATGACGTCTTCGGAGGTTGTAAAATATGAAAATGCACTTAAGAATAACGAAAAATGGGCAATAGAACGGCAAGATGTTTTAAATCAATCAGGGCTAAACCCACCTAAGGTTTCCCGATATATGAATATATGGCTAATTTTCATTGTAGTCAGCTATCTGACAGCATATTTCTTTTCGGGTATAACACTTGACCTAATTAAGGAAGTTCGCCCTGTTATAAACAACATTGAGGAAGTAGTAGAAGAAGGAAGTAAACTAAAGAATGAATTAGAACAGAGAAGAAATGAAGCTATCAAAGCAGCTCATCGAATAAGTCGTACGGAAGAAACATTAAAAAAAATAGAAGAGGAACTTCATAAGTTAAGCTTTGAGCAGCGGAGTGCTTTCCAGCCTATTACCAGAGTAATTAAAGAAGAGTTACAGAAGGAAATCAATAGAGATTATAGAGTCTTTGAATTGAGTTTTGATTTAACCCAAAATGGTCATTTTGAAAAGCTGCAAAAGAAATATCCACAACTTACACCGAATGAAATGAAGCTTCTGGGCTATTTTAAACTTAATATGAGTAATAAAGATATTGCGGATTTAATGGGAATAAAATCCGATTCAATTAGGCAATCTAGGTCTAGAATTAAGAAAAAACTGGGATTAACTAGTGAAAACTGGATGGAAGAGTTACTGAATGGTATATAACTATATAAATAATTTATTATTATATACACACTTTGTGACGTTAAATTACGCTGATGTATACGTTCTGTGACGTTCAGGATTTGCAAAAGACTTTATTCGGAGGCTATACTTGAAGTGATTTTATGGCCATAAATCCGAGTAAATGACATAGCTCGTTTAAATATGTCAATAACATATAAATCAATCGAAAAAATGAAAGAATTATCTTTAGAAAAAATGGAGAATGTTGAGGGCGGAGGCTGTGGCGTGGCAACTCAAGTTGTTCTTGGCTTTTGGGCAAGTGGAATTGGATATGCATTTGGAGCGGTATCCGGTGGAATCGGTTTTGTAGCCGGTATGGTAGCAACAGGAGCTGTTATTGCGGTATGTGAATACTACTAAACTTAACTTAAATCCCATTTATTAGGTAAGGATCTGCCGAGGAAAGTTATTACTTCTTACTCCATTGGAGGGAAATTCGTTTTGCTTTAACTCTTTTTGGCAGATTCCTCCGCGAATTTCAAAGATCTAAGTACATATTTTACCCAGTATGAAAATTTTTATTCTACTTTCTTACTATAAGCGATTGATTTTTAGAAATCCAAAGCTTTACTTCTATTTCATCACCTCCTTTATTGTCTACTTTATTGTCGTTGGCATGCTCATATTCTTACAAACGGTAGAAACTTTGAATCTTTATTTTCATAGACTTCTCATCTTTTCCTATATATTTCAATTTTACTACAATCATCTGTACTATGGATTGGGATGGGAATCTTCCTTCCGCCATTTTGTTGCATTTCAAATCAGAATGAAGAATATCATTTATATGTACATATTTTTAAACCTTTCATATTTTGTGTTTTCTTTCATTTTAATAAAAGCTGTATCACTTACTCCTTGGCTTATAGTTGATTATAGCATCTTTAACATTATTATTTTGTATTTTATCATACCAAACTTATTGTTTCTTATTGTTTTTCCACTTCTGACCATCTATGTTGATTTGTTCAACAGCAAAAAGGGTTTGGTAATTCATAAGTTTTATGGGTTTCCCTTACTGGTATTGACTATTGCATTTCCTGCTATGTTTCAATACTTGTGGTCAAATTTTTCTGTTGGTCCAGAATTAATTTCTTGCCTATCAATTGTTTTTACAATAATTGTCATCAGCCGGTTTTCCCGGATAGTTAAATTTTGGGAGGATAGGTTATTACAAATTAAAGCAGAATAAACATAGGTATTTTTATGAATATTTATATTGAAAAATTAGACATT
Organism: Fulvivirga imtechensis AK7; assembly: GCF_000331535.1. Lineage (GTDB taxonomy): Bacteria > Bacteroidota > Bacteroidia > Cytophagales > Cyclobacteriaceae > Fulvivirga > Fulvivirga imtechensis. The sequence continues at coordinate 39,642 of NZ_AMZN01000069.1, forward strand.
AGTGTGAAAAAATTTCATCTACATTGTCATGATTTAAATTTTGATGTAGGTGATACTTTTCTGATAACTGCACCGAATGGAAGTGGCAAGAGTATGTTTCTAAAGGGGATAGTCGGGTTGGTGAAAACCAGCTATAGAAAGATCAAAATTAATGGTGTATACACAAATGAATTAAACTTATCAAAAGTTATTGCGGCATATCTTGGAGAGGAATTTTTAATTCCATTTTACGAACCAATGGAATACTTCGAGTTGATCGGGAAAATAAAAGGCTTGGATGATTCTCAGATTAAGTTCGCAGTAGAGGGTATTAGCAAAATGTTTAATCAGGAGTGGCCTAAGAAATTTATCCGAGATTTATCGACTGGTATGAAAAAGAAGGTGGGTTTGGCTGGGAGCTTGATAGGAAATCCTCAAATAATTATGTGGGATGAACCTTTTGAAAATGTAGATGATGAAGCACAGTGTTTACTTAGACAATTTATAGAAAACGATAAACGACTTATAATTTATTCCTCTCCCGTCAGGGACAACCTACCGCTTTCCAGAGTATTAGGTATTGAATCCGGGAGAGTTTTAATAGAACAGTAAGTATTTAGGTACCTTGAAGGCATATCTGTACATATATAAGATACTTGGTGATTACATCCGGAGAGTTGTTGCAAATTTTTTGTTTCAATTTTTCATTCTCCGGTACATAGAAATTACCTCCATATTGATAGCTGCTGTTGCCAGTGATATGTCTGAATCCAATGCAAATATTATTCTCGGAGTTGTTGCTTTAATTCAATTATTTCCATCTCTAATGATGAATGAAGGTTATGTTAAGGTTATACCGTATATAAGAGTTATTTATCTTAATAAGAACGTGGTTCCTTTTTACCTACTCCTCAATACCGTAATCCCATTTATGATATATCTAATGTTACTTCTATTGGCTGACCCTGGGTCGCACATCTTCCAAGATATTAGTTTAATGTCTATTGTACTGTTTAATAATGCAATGTTTGCTCATTTTCTACATATTTTTTCATTTTCTATTAGGGATAGCATGTTGTATTTACCCATCATGGTTGCCATTTACTTGATTGTGTTTATTCAGATTAATTTACTAGCAGCTCTTCCATTCACCGCAATGGCCATAACACTATTCATAATTAAAATCCGAAACTATTAAATATCAATTATATATGAAGTTGAATACCTTTTACCTGTTTGGGCTCCTTATTTTATCGTCAATTATACTTGGTGTTTTATTGGACAAAATTATACTTACGGATGAGGTTTTAGTTAATGGTTTTTACAATCAGCTGAGCTTGAGTAAAATAGAAGAACTAATTGATTACAAGGCCCGTCTGTCCTGGATAAACTACATGGTTCTTCCTGTATTTTACTTCGTCAAAATCCTTCTCATTGGTATTTGGATACTTAGCTGGACAATATTTTTTGGTCATAAAATTAGCTTTAGAGAGATTTTAAGGGTGGTAATAAAAGCTGAATTCGTCTGGTTGATTCCTTCTTTAATTACCCTTATATGGTTTCATTTTATCGATACAAGTTACACACTTGTTGATATACAATATTTTCAGCCGCTTTCATTATTGAATTTTTTTAGCGTATCAGAGGTGGAAAATTGGCTTATTTTTCCATTACAAGCGCTTAGTTTATTTCAGGTGGCTTATATAATTTTCTTGGCGATTGGAATCAAGCAGGTTTTAAGCACTAATTATAATGCAGCTTTAACCTTTACTATTCCAGTTTATGGCTCGGCACTTATAACTTGGATTGTATTTATTACTTTTTTAAGTATGAACCTGGCCGCCTAGATGAAAAAGAAGGCAATTCTTACTTTAGCTTTTTTGTTATTGTTGACTATTGGATGGGTAGGGTTTAAGGGAATTCGAAGACTCAACAAAAAGGCGGCGATCGAAAAAAAACAAGGTGACCTCTCATTGATGTTAAATCAAATCAATCAGGCTGATACTGATATCACCCCTACAACCATTCTTATCTTTTTTAATAGCGAATGCGAGCACTGCCAAGAGGAAATCAAGGAGGTCAGTAAAAACATTGGTGAATTAAAAAAGTATCAATTGTTTCTAATTTCCTATGAACCAGAAAATGAAGCTCTTGCTTTTTTAAGTAGGTATAACCTATCCAATTTCTATCTTAAATCCTCCCCTGAAAAAGTGATTTCTGCATTTGAGGGTAGTGTCCCTCAAACACTTATTTATAAAAAAGGTAAGCTGATCCAACATTTCAAGGGAGAAGTAAAAATCGAGACTATTTTAGATCTTTTATAACGGTAATGAACCTATCCAAGCTTAACAAAAAGTTTATTCTACAGCACGGTCAATCGGATTGTGGGCCAGCTTGTCTTGCTTCTATTATACAATTTCATGGCGGAAATCGATCTTTGGATGAGATTAGAAGAGTAACAGGAACCAGTCAAAAAGGAACAAAACTATTAGGACTTTATCAAGGGGCGAGGCAATTAGGTTTCGATGTGATAGGATTGGAAGCTGAAGGGATAACTAATCTTAGTGAACTTGATCAGCCGGCTATCCTACATGTCACACTTGAAAATCGTTTACTTCATTACATAGTATTTTATGGGTTTGTTGATGATAAAATGATCATTGGTGATCCCAGAAAGGGCATTAGCTTGTGGAGCCCTGAACAACTACGGGAAGTTTGGCTGAGCAAGTCTCTGCTAAAGCTTGTGCCAAACCAAGATTTTAAAAAAGTACGAAAAAGGCGTTGGAGATTTCCCCAGTTAGTTGCGTGGATAAAAGAGGATATTAATATTCTAATGACTTCTCTATTTTTAGGAGTGTTAATTGCTATTTTCTCTCTTGCCACCTCTATTTTTATTCAAAAATTGATTGATGTAATCCTGCCCACAAAAGAAGTTATGAAGTTGCTCGTTGGAATAGTTTTATTTGGGTTTATTCTTTTGGCCAAGGCGGCTTTAAATTTTGTGCGCTCAACTTTCTTAATCACACAAAGTAGGGATTTTAATAACCGAATGATCGGTTATTTCTTTAAGTCGTTGCTGTGCCTTCCCAAACCGTTTTTTGATTCAAAAAAAATTGGAGAGATGATTGCTCGCATGAATGATGCTCGAAGGATTCAATTGGTAGTTAGCAATCTTGCTGGGAATATTATAATTGAGGGCTTAGTAGCGATGGCGTCATTAGCCGGGGTATTTTTTTATTCCTGGCAGGTTGGTATTCTTGTTTTTTCTCTTTTACCCATCTATATAGTTATTCTTAGGAATTTAAATAAACCCATCATTACTGCCCAAAAAGATGTGATGATTAAGCATGCTTTAAATGAAGGTAACTATATAGATGTAATAAGCGGCATTTCTGAAATAAAAGCAACAGCAACAACTGAACTATTCCATGGGGCTACCAGCTTAATTTATAGGATTTTTCAGGATAGTATCTTCAAACTTGGGAAGATCCAAATTAAATTTAACCTTAGAACCGAGCTTGCGGGAGTGTTATTGATGCTCGCTGTAATGTCATTTTCTGCCTATTTAGTGATTGCAGATCATCTTATGCTAGGGGTAATGATGGCTGTTTTGTCACTGTCCAGTTCCATTGGACCTTCGTTAGCGAAGCTAGCGGCCTTCAATATACAGTTTCAGGAAGCGAAAGTAGCTTTTAAGCGAATGGAAGAGTTTACAATGGTTGAAAAGGAAATGAATGACGGTGAACCTGCTAACAGTATCGTACCCATGGAAATAAAAAACTTGTCTTTCAACTTTCCCGGATCACTTCCATTACTAAAAGACATAAGTTTGAAAATTGAACAAGGAAGGATTACTATGCTGTTAGGTGAAAGTGGAGTGGGGAAGAGTACCATTCTACAACTCATTCAGCGTTTTTATGAACCTGTATCTGGACAAATTCAGGCAAATGGCAAGAAAATAAACACAATACAGCTGGATTCATATAGAAAGCAGATAGCGGTAGTATCTCAGGAGATTAAGATCTTCAACAATTATTTACTATTCAATATTGCCTTATCAGAAGATCCGAAAATTCTGGAACATGTTCCCATATGGTGCCAAGAAAATGGATTTGATCAATTTTTTTCCAAATTTCCACAAGGCTATATGACTTTACTTGGAGAAGAAGGTGCCAATATATCAGGAGGACAGAGACAACTTGTTGGTCTTGCTCGTGCACTTTTTAGAAAACCGGATATTTTACTAATAGATGAAGGTACCTCTGCTATGGATAGACGCACTGAGAACTTTATTTTAGAAATGTTACTTTCCTTTAAGGAAGAAATGGCCATACTCTTGGTTACACACCGAATAAAAACTGCCTCCATAGCGGACCACATCTATATTTTAGAGAATGGAACAGTGGTTTCGCAAGGAACTCCGGAGAGCCTGATGCTATTCGATAATTTTTATAGCGAATCTTATAGGGAACTCTTATCAAGTTAATAAGTTGGTTATGTCCTAATGGTCGATCGGGTATTCTGTACCCCTGAGTGACTTTGAATCTAGGACTGTTGCGAGGAACACAACCGTGTAGAAGGCATAAGTGACACTATAGCTGAACACTTGTGCATATGTTTAATAACGTGGGTTTGAGTTGAAACGATTGGGAAATGACGTTATCCTGCATGTCCCGAGCTAATTCCCTGGGAGGCAACCCACAACCTTTAGTTGATTTTGTGTATAATGACATAGCTACCTGAACGGCCCCTGAACGGCCTTGAGAAATGACATTCCGCTGACAGCCAAATCCTTTAGCAATGGCCGTAGGAATTTTAATGGGACATGTAAATTCTATCACTCACATTGTTTAATCCCCGTTTTCCACCGAGTTTTGGGTGAGGGGTCCCTTCCACTTCTGGATGACTCTGCTTTTAAGGTATATGTTAATTTAACGTAAGTTCGATATAGTAGAACCGATTAAATTGTATTCGTATCCAAAAATAACCTAAAACCCTCTTTTAAGGTCCCCGAACTTGCCTTCGGGGAGGCTGAAGAATCTTACTAAGTTCAAGGATACTACCAGCAACATAGGAAGATCCTTCTCCCGAAAGCCTTAAAGCCTTCGGGATAGGATGACTGCCTTTTTTAAGCATTTTATATCGAACTCAAGTTATTTAATAACACGTCCAGGATAAAAAGTACAAGGCATGGATCTTCAGTTTTTATCTGTAAAAGAGCTGTGAGGCTGAAGATTGGAAATTGATACAAGGCACAAGTGAGGCTATCGCTGAACACTTGTGCCAGGTAAAATAGCTTAGTTTAGCTGAAAAGCTATTCGTATCATGATCCTTTGACTTACGGGAACGCCTCTCTGCCTAGGCGGATTCCAATCCGGTGCATTTTGCAGAATTCGTACAGCTTCTTCGTCGCAGCCAGCGCCTATGCCTCGTGCTATTTGTATATCTTTGACTTTACCATCTCGATCGACTACAAACTGTACAAACACTTTGCCTTCGATACCCATTCTCCGTGCCTGTGGGGGATAACGTAAATTTTTGGCCACATATTCATAGAAGGCTGCATATCCACCTTTAGGAGTTGCAGGTTCTTCAACAATTTGGAATATTTCCTCTGCCACCTCTTCTTCAGGCGCCTCCTCTATGATGATGTCTTCGATCACCTTTTCCTCAGTGATTTCCACATCCAGGTCTATTTCTATTTCTTCTTCAATCTCTTCTTCATCAGGCACTTCTATGATCTCGGGTTGTTGGATCTTGGGAGGTGGGGGAGGTGGCTGTTCAGTGGGTGGTATTTCCAGCAGGTCTTCGAAGTCGTCCTGTACCTGTCCCAGGTCAACGAAGTTACCGGTATCATAATTGCGCCATTCGAAAGCGCAAACTGTTAGAGCGAGTGCCACGAGCAGTCCAATCTGAAAGAAGAGCCCTGCTTTTTTATGCACATCTGCAGAGGAATGTTTTTTTATCTCCATAACTAATTATTTAGTTATAAAACTAATGAATTAGTTGTTTAAATCAAAAAGAAGCCCGGATTTTTACTCCGGGCTCTTAATTTATCCTAGTTTAAAGGTAATTGGCAAAATAATTCTTTGCTTTACAGGTTTACCTCTTTGCTTCGGAGGGCTCCATTTTGGCGCGCCTTGAATAACACGCACAGCCTCCTCGTCACAACCTGCACCAATACCTTTAACGGCTTGTACTTCTGTAAGAGTTCCGTCTTTATCTACAACAAACTGTACATATACTTTACCCTCAATACCCATACGTCTGGCCTGGGCAGGATACTTTAGTTTGTCAGCCACATATTTGTAGAAAGCTTCATAGCCACCAGGAGGTGTCGCAGGGTCTTCCACAATCATGAAAACTTCCTCGGCTACTTCTTCTTCCGGAGCCTCTTCCACAATAATATCTTCTATCACTTTTTCCTCTGTGATCTCTACGTCAAGGTCTACTTCAATTTCTTCTTCTATCTCTTCCTCATCAGGAACCTCGATAATTTCCGGCTGCTGGATCTTTGGCGGAGGGGGAGGTGGTTGCTCCGTTGGCGGTATTTCCAACAGGTCTTCGAAATCGTCCTGTACCTGACCTAAGTCAACAAGATCTCCTTCATCATAATTCTTCCATTCGAAAGCCAGTACCACGAGGCACATGCTAACAAGGAGACCTATGTTAAAAAGGAGTCCTGATTTTTTATTCAGGTCAGCTTTTTCTGTCTTTTTAGCTTCCATTATTAATGTACTCTTTATTTAAAATTAGAATGAGTCGTGTTTTCAAATATACAAAACTTAATTAATTTTCTATCAAGCTTTGTATTTATTGCGTATATAAAACAAGCACAGTCCCAAAAAAGATCCGGCTATATTTGCCAGAGCATCATACATTTCCATCGATCTGCCGGGTATTACGGCCTGTGCCAGTTCGATCAGAAACCCATACAGCGCTGAAAGTATAACACCCAAGGTAAGCATACTGTTTCGCTTGATATGGTCTTTCCTGCTTTCATACAGGCCGCTGATCAGGAGAAAGGCCAATACAAAGAAGACAAACCCATGCCCTAGTTTGTCGTATGAAAAAAGGGTAAGATCGGGTACTGATTCACCGGGTGTCAGCGTAAGTACAAGTATTACTATGGCCCACAGAATTGACCCGATCAGATATTTATTGGGCATTATCAGGCGCCTATTACCTCTTTATAAGCGTCAGCATCCAACAGTTCATCCAGTTGGCTTTGGTCTGACATCCTGATCTTTATCATCCAACCTTTCTCATAAGGATCTTCGTTTACAAGTTCAGGAGAACCCTCGAGGTCGGTATTCACTTCTTCCACAGTACCGCTTACGGGCATGAACAGGTCAGAAACTGTTTTTACTGCTTCCACAGTACCAAATACTTCGCCTTGTTCAATGTCTTCTCCTTCTGTTTCGATTTCAACATAAACGATATCGCCAAGTTCTCCCTGAGCAAAATCTGTGATTCCTACTGTAGCAATGTCTCCATCAACTTTGATCCATTCGTGATCTTTGGTGTATTTCAATGATTGAGGTATGTTCATTATGTTTTTTGGTTAATTTTTGATTCAAAAATACATTCTTTTTCCTAATGCGAAAATATTATTGTGCCAAACTAAATCTGATCTGGATACCCATACGGGTTGTGGCTCTTCTGAACGAATTGGATACCTTAGGTTCATTAATATTTCTTTCAAAATAAAACTGAAGGTTAAGCTTCTCATTCAACACGTAGCTGACGTTTGGCCTTAGCTGAAGGTTAACGCTACCGTTTGTCACAGTGTTTACTTCATCTATTTTCCGCTGTATGGTCTCTGTATTCTGGATAGTGAAATTAAGACGGAACGTAAGATCATTTTTTAATGAGATTACCCGCCCTTGTGATTTAAAGGGGAGCTTGAAGTTTGCCTTGGTGAAGCCTACTTCAAGTACAATGTCATTACTTCTGAGCTCAGTAACCTGGGCATTAGTGATGTTAAGCGCTACATCACGTTTGGTTTTGTATTCGGCCCTCGCCGTTAAACGACTTTTTGTTCTGATGTTAATACCTACCAAAGGTGAGAATTGCTCTGAGATCATCACCTGGCTGATAATGTAAAGTGGTACATTTTCTCCGTTTTGTACACCAAATCTGGAATCGTTGTAATCTTCTATGCGATTCTCCAGCTCCAGTCCATCATTATATTGCAGGGAATTGGTGTAGTTGGTCACGGAGTAGTTAGACTGATATCCATGTGTGATACTTATCGACTGGAACTTTTCCTGAAGTTTGGGAATACGTCCCAAACCTGTATAGTCGACCCTCCAGTTGGGCAATGGTGTGGAGGGGAAAGGGCTCAGGTTCACCTCATTCGGGTCCTTTCCGGCATAGGCCGCAATAAAGGCCGGGATGAGTACATCTTGTGAGTTGGTATCATACTGTATTCCTGTTTCTCTGTTGAACCTGCTTAGTATTTCCAGGCGATGAGCTTCAAAATCCTGGAATACGGGTGAGTTGTTATTGTCGTCATCTTTTTTAAATGCTGTTTTGATGGCCAGGAAGGAGACAGCATAACCACCTGAACGGCTTGGATTCAGGGAGGCAAAAACAGGGTCTTCACCATCATCAGCAGTGTTTCGGAATATTTCTTGGTAGGAAGCGCTCTTTGTTTTACGCGCATCTAACTGTATCTTCAGGTCTCTGAGTGGCTCCAGGTTAGCGCGAACGTTGTAATCAACCGTTTTAGTTTGTGTAAAGGGTGCGGTCAGCTCATTATTGGTGGTGAGCAACCCGTCTCTCATCATTTCATATCGTATGTTTGGATCCTGGGAACCGAGAATGAAAGGAAGCCCTGGAGCATTGAAGCTGCTGTCCATGCCAAAGAGAAATGCACGTGGCTTGAAGCCAGGCAGCAATGTTCCTTCTCTTAAGGTATAGGTGGCATTGATGGACTGTACCGACATAAGGAACTTTAAAAACCCTTTCAACCCTTTGTTTTCTGCTTTCTTGACCTGTGTTGTATCCTGAGTTGTAGTTGGTCTCAGAGAGCTTCTTCTGGTGGTACGGGGCGGGGAGTTGATCTCTTTCAGGATTTTTACTTTGTTATAAAGTTTTATCAGATCGATCTTTCCACTCACTGTATTATCCCTACTGTTTTGAATGGTATTGCCAAAGTCAAGACTGTCTGGCCGGTTAATAGGGCCGGCAGTCCAGGCGTATCCTGCCTGATATCTGTAATCAGCGCTTACCCAATCTGTAACAGGTAATTTATCCAATGGCAGCCTGTAATTGGCGCTGACATTTTGATCAAAATTTTTCATACGCCCCAGGTTCTTCAGATTTGTCCAGATTGAATCTCTTTTAACATCCGAGTCTATGTCTCCCTCTGGTTCGTCTATTATTGCATTTGTTCTGGCATTATAATCCAGGGACAGGCTTCTGGTAATATCCCACTGCACGTTGTAAGACCGGTTGAAAGTGAAATATTTCTCATAGTTGACCAGGTCATTGTTGTATACTTCCATCCTGTTCCTGTATACCGTTTTCCTGAATTCCCGTCTTAGGTCTCCTCTAACAGACAAATTGGTCGGGACTGGTGTTAGATTAAAATCTTTTATCAGTTTCAGGAATGGTGAATTTAAAAACCGGACATTTTTGAAAGGCTCCCATGGCTGCACCATGGGGCTATAGTTCCAGGCTACTGCAGCGTTGTAGTTTTGCTGTAGCATCTGCTGCAGATTGAAGTTCGTCCGGACCATTTCACTATATGCATAGGTGAAAGAGAAGTTTTCAATATCATAGATATGTTTCTTGGCTTCTGGATTGACTTTCACTTTCCTCACATTAGTGAAGTTTATACTTCTTCGGGTAGTCTCATCCGTGACGATTTGTTCATACTCTCGCCTTTGCTCTTCTGTTTCGAATGAGAGGAGTGAAGCATCAACTGTTATATCCGGGTTAGCCGGATCAAACTTGGGTTTAATGGTAGTTTTTTCATAGCTCACATACATGGGTATTTTCAAACCAAGTGCGTCAGGTAGTAACTTGTCTAAAGTAACGTTAGCGGAAATATCATAAGAAGTGGTTTCCTCCCGCGTTCTTTCAGCTATTTTAGATTGAATACCACCAAATCCAAAAGTTGTATGGCGGGCAGTGGCTGTCACATTAGCAAAATCAGCCAACTTTGCATTCAGAGTGGCATTGGCAGCCCATCCTTTCGTGCGGTCAAAATCAGTAACACGCAACTCATTGGCCCAAATACAGACCGATTTAGCCGCACCGTCCGGGGATCGTGGGTTTCGAACACCAATAGTAAGCCAGATGATGGCGCTCATATCCGGGTTGCCGCGCAGTCTTATCCTATTGTTCCCAACCTGCTTGTGCCCCTCCTGGGGGAAAAGCTCTCTTTTTGAAATATTTAAACGATCGCGCTCGGATTTTAATGCATACAGTTCATCAACATCCAGATCGATTTCATTTTCCTTAGGCCAAATGTCTTCTGCCATCATAGCTCCTTTGGCAGTGATCTTTAATGGTACCTCAATTTCGTAGTAGTTAGAATCTACATCTGTACCCAGCCTGAGGAATGCAGTTACTTCACCATCTTCAGCGTCCTGACTGTCAGCATGCAAGAACATTTTGATCCTGCCGTAGTTGATCAGGTCGTAAGCTACCTGTTTGGTTACAGCCCTTGCATTGGCATCTTCCAGGTCTTCTACGCATACTTGCAACGACTGCTCGTTCAGCCTTCTTTCTACAGAAGATGTATTATCCCGGTCTCTGTTAAAGCCGGGAGGAAGTACATATGGAGAAGAAGTTTCATCTCCGGAGCCATTTTCTTCAATATTTACTACGGAAACGGTAAGGTTAGTGAAGTCTTCAGCCTCAGGGATCTCACTAAACTGAGCATCTCTCAATGAATTGGTATAGCGTCTCCATCTGCTGGCTACAAAACGAAAATTGGCCATACGTAATACCACCGGTTCGCTGAAATTGGTAAGGTATGTTCTTAAGTATTTAATAGACTTAAACCCTGATATATTACCAACAGTGTTGTCGGGCTGCCGGATAGGTATGCGGAAAAGGTACCAGGTTACTGGCTCTTTTGTTTTATTACTACTGTCTACATGTTTGTCTACTATGTATTTGTGGTTTTCAAGCTCATTAGGCTTTAGCCTGATCCTGTATTCGTAATATTCTTCAAGTTCATTTAAGGTATTGTCATTGTTTAGGTCCTCATTATCCGGGATTGTGGTAGCGGAGGGTGTAAACAGGCCGGTGTTATTAGTAACCACAGGCGAATTATTTTCCAGGCCGTTGAAGTTTTTATATCGTTCCAGTATACCGGCATTTCTTGCATCCAGATCGTTACTAAGAAAATACTGGAAATCGTCACCAGCGGGATCCTCGAAGTTGGCAAAAGCCTGAAACGGACCATAAACCCGTTCTTGTTCGCTACTCATCCCATCAAGCCCTACATCCTGGTTGGATCTTGAATTTTCCGAATTATCAAAGGCATTTGTCAGGTACTGCTGTGTGGTAACAAAACCCCACGGGTCGGTGGGTTTTACACCTTGAGGATTGCTTACATCAAAACCGTTGGCAGGTAACCCATTCTCAAAAGCGTGCTGACTATCAGGAATTAAGTCTTCCGAGATGCTACCTAAGTTGAAATAAAGGTCTCCACCCTCAGTATTAGGGTTGTTATTGCCCCGTCCGTCCTTGATCACACCATTGGCAGTATTAATGAATGGGTCCATTAACCAGAATTCGATGTATTCTACATTGGATTTGTCAAAATCGACCTCAGATCGTATAGCTGTAGTAATACCTCCCCAGTTGGCTCTGCGCTCAGCAGGGCTGGTGAAAATACCATCGGTAGTGGCTACAGAGGGGTTCAGGTTGTATTGCCCCCTTTCTCCCGGATAGTAAGCGATATCGAACATTGGCTGGATATTAATTACATTCTTATCCAGGTGGGGAAATATCTCCTGTGGTTCGACTTGTCTTACATAATGGTTTTTCAGCTCTTCATCGGAAATATTACTGGGTTTTCTGCGGTCATCGCGATAGAAAAGGTTGTCTATCTGATACCAGGCTATTTTGGCGCGTCTGTAGCCGTAGTCAATTCCCCGGCTTTGGCCATTGAAGCGATTATCAGGAGTTTTGGGTGTGGAAGCGAGTTTCCAGCTATTGGGATTAGACAGAGAAAACGGGGTGGCTGTACTTTCAAAATCGTCTATGTAGGATGTGCCTTCTCCATCTACCTCATTTGAAGTACCAGGTATTAATTGCGCAAATTCTGCATTAAAGGTAATACTCGAGGGCTCTTTTGTTTGGATAAACGGAAGCTTGTCGAGCATTTTGGTCAAAAAGCGCGAATCCTTTCTGATATTCACGTCAAATCCGTATTTGGTATTTCGGGTGGGTTCATTGCCGACACTCACCCTTGATATCAGCGGTCTTTCATTCAGGTGTAGCAGCGTGGCCCCCACTGTAATATCATCATCCACCTTATAGTCCAGACGGGTGCCTAAAAGGGTCCTGGATTGAAAATTGAACAGATCGGCCTTTTCGTAGGAGATAGTAAGCTGCTTACCCGAGTTCAAAACGCCCTCATTAATGATATTTACCTTTCCAAAGGTATAATCTACCTGGTAATCAACGCCCTCCTGCAATGGCGACCCGCCAGCATACACCCGAACAGAACCTTCGGCAATGTTGAACCCCGGAATAACAATCTCGCTTGTAGAACCAGCCTGAAACCGCCCAATGATCACAAATTTGTTTTTATTGGAAACAAGCTCGGCATCATTTTTAGTTTTATTATAAAGCTCGCTGTATACATACTTGTCAATAAGCGCCTGTTCTCTGGGGTCTCCCCGAAACTCTCGTCTCAGCGGGTCTGAAAAAGGTTGCAGGTAGGGAAACATAATGAGACCTGTACCCGGCTCTATGGTTATTCCTTCTACAAAGTCAAAATTCCCATCCCTCTGAGGATCGTTATTTTGGTTTAGCCTGTCAAGGCCCATTATTTCAATAAGCGGCTTGGTGCTGGCTGTGGCGCCTTCCTGCAACTGTGGGTTGTCAATACCGGTAAGGTCATCACGGTAGATTATGCGTAGTTGAAAGCCTTCCTGAGCGATATTGGTTCCGTTCAGGTTGTAAATATTTTTCATCATCAGATCCCAGGTAGGTACCGGGTTGCCCTGCTGGTCGGTGATGTTTATTTTTCTGGGTCTGAGCAGTTTTAAAAATATGACTTTTTCTTCGCTCAGTTTAGTATAGTCTTCTGCAAGCTCGCCTACCTTGTAGCGTTGTCCGTTATAGGTATACTCGTAGGCTACAGCCAGAGCTTCATCATTTTGTAATTTCCTGAATAATGAGATATACCCAAGTTTTGTATTAACAATAAATTCATTGGCAGCCAGCTTTCTGGCACTGGTTATTTTTTCGAAATCCAATCCATTTTCAAAACCTTTCTGTTGGAGTGCGTTATTTATTTCCTCCGCACTGCGGTTGATCGAATTCAGGTGTGTTGTAAAGAGGTCATTGGCGTTATTATCATTCGCAGTGGCCCCGGCTGCGGCCGCTATAAGATTGTTGCGATATATGTTGGCAGCATTGGGTTCAGCCATGTCCATCAAACCTACCACATTTCTCAATGTTTGAGTATCGTTATTTCTGTTTACCACATATACCTCCACACGGGTTATATTCACCCCGGAGGTGATAAACGGTATTCCGGCCAGCCACTTCTCAAAGTTGTCCCTGAAAAAGTGCCCAAGGAAGAAATGCCGGTTTTCATCATAATTGGAAGCTTCCAGGGCAAATTCCCGCCCTTGTACTCCACCGGCATCAATCGTAATGGATTCCGATTTGCCTCTTTGCGTTGATGCCACGGTCGTAACAAAAAGATCGCCAAACTGCATTTGAGCTTTTATTCCAAATAGGTTTTGGGCGCCTGTTATTAAGCTATTGTTAAGGGGCAGGCTAACATTGCCGATCTCAAGCTTTTGCAATATATCTTCTTCAAAACCGGTGTATTCTACTTTTAGGTTATTCTCAAAGTCGAAAGAATTGTTATTGTCAAAATTGGCGGTGACCCTCAGTTTTTCACCAATCTTACCCACTACGTTCATGCTGATCTGCTGGTCGAATTCGAACCCCCCATTTCGCTGCTGGCGAATGGGTATGTTAGGGTTATTGATCCTTTGCCAGCGTCCTCCGAAATCCAGGGTTACGAATCCACGCGGGATGATCTCTACATAAGTGCCGCCAAATATCCTGTCGAAAATGGGGCTCACATAAATGGGAGGAATAAGATTTCTTCCGCTTACAGCGCTTTCTCCATCAAGGCCTGCAGACCTGTTTTTCCAATAATCTTTAAGCTGTTGTCTCTCCTGGTATCTTTTGAATTCCTCGAAGGTCATGGATGAAGTAGGCCGGTAGTTAATATCACCTATTTTTTCATAGATGGTATAGTTCATGCCGGTATCTATTTCTACGCCTAGCTGTAAACTGGCCGGATCCTGTAACAATAATGGCGAAGGACTCGTAACATTACTAAAAGGATCGCCAAACCGGTCTTTCGGCTGATACGTAGGCTTTCTGGATGGCTGATATGATGCATTCTTAGCAGTATCCTGCTGAGTAGTATCTTGCTGAAAAAAACTAGCGTTTAGGTGAACACTATTGAGTGCCTTTAAGCTTATTTTTTTAGTATCTCTGGATTGAGCATACTCTGAGCAAATCACAAAAGCGCATAGAAAAGCTACTAGCGATTTATAGAACTTCTTCGAAATCAAAACGTAAATATTATCACGCGTTTTTTAATGTGAGCTTAATTAATTCCTCCAAAGTAATCGTATTTCCTGAATTTTTCAGGATCCTGTCGATACTTTTTTCGGCCGTTGGTTTGTTAATCCCCAACGTTATTAAGGCCGATAACGCTTCAGTACGAATAGTATTGTGTGCCTGTGGTTGAAAATCCTCAGACTCTTGATATAATCCTTCTTTTTTAATCTTATCTTTTAATTCAAGAATGATTCGCTGTGCCGTTTTACTGCCTACACCCTTTACTCCCTGAATAGTCTTTACATCTTCACTTATAATGGCCTGCTTCAGCTCTCCCGAGGTAAGCGAAGATTGGATCATCAGTCCTGTGCTGGGCCCCACTCCTGATATAGATATCAGGTTAAGAAACATCTTCTTTTCTGCTTCGTTGGAGAAACCGAAGAGTGTGTGTGAATCTTCCTTTACATGCAGATAAGTATGCAGCATAATGCTCTCTTCATTCTTTATGCTACTAAATGTTGTCAATGAAATATTGACGTGGTAACCAATGCCATTGACATCGATCACCACGTGTGTTGGTTCTTTCTGAACAAGCTTACCTTTGAGGTACGAGATCATCTTCCAGGTTTTTTTGATAAAGTTGTGCATCCACAACAGCGATGGCTGTCATGTTAATAATTTCTCTTATTGAACTGCCCAGTTGGAGTATGTGTACGGGTCTTTTCATTCCCAGAAGAACAGGACCGATGGCCTCCGCTCCACCTATCTCCATCACAAGCTTATAAGCAATATTACCCGAAGCAAGATTGGGAAAGATCAGCGTGTTTGCTCCGTTTTCGGCAAGTTCGCTGAAGGGATAATTCTCCTGCTGTATCTGCGTACTTAGCGCTACGTTGGCCTGGATATCTCCATCAATGACAAGGTCGGGAAACTTTTCCTTTGTCAGCCTGACAGCTCTTTGTGCTTTAGTGGGCACTTCTCCTTTGCTTGATCCGAAATTGGAATAGGACAGAACAGCTACTCTTGGTTCAATGCCAAAAAACCTTACCCCTCGTGCAGTCATCCCTATAATATCAACCAGTTCTTCGGCAGTAGGATTTACATTGACAGTGGTGTCAGAGAAGAAGAATGTGCCCTTTTTGTTTGAAATAATATACATCCCCGCTACCCGTTTGATGTCTTTTTCCATACCTATGATCTGGAGGGCAGGCAATATTGTTTTCGGGTAGTCTTTGGTCAATCCTGATATTAATGCATCGGCTTCATTATGTTCTACCAGCATGCAGCCAAACATGTTGCGTTCGCGCATAAGCTTGGTTGCCTCATATAGTGTAACACCTTTTCTCTTGCGCTTTTCATAGTATGACTTGGCAAATTTATTTACCATCTCATCTTCTTCGTAGGTGTCGATGATCTTACATTCGGATAGCTCCAACTTATGCTCTTTGATCATTTCTTCGATTATGAGACGTTTCCCCAGAAGGATAGGAAACCCAATTTTCTCGTCTTGAATGATCTGTGCCGCCTTTAGTATCTTAAGGTCATGAGCCTCGGCAAACACCACTCTTTTTGGATCTTTTTTGGCTCTGCTAATGACCCTTGACATGAGTTTTTCATCGATACCTATGCGTTGTTGCAATTCAATATGGTATTTTTCCCAATCGGTGATCTCAATCCTTGCCACACCTGATTCAATGGCTGCTTTGGCCACAGCCGGTGAAATAGTAGTGATAAGTCGCGGATCAAGTGGTTTGGGTATCAGATAGTCTTTGCCGAATATGATCTTGCTGTCACCATAGGCTTTGCTTACCATCTCCGGTACAGGCTCTTTGGCGAGTTCGGCAAGCGATCTAACTGCAGCCAGTTTCATCTCTTCGTTGATAGCAGTGGCCCTTACATCCAGTGCGCCACGGAAAATGTATGGGAAGCCCAGTACGTTATTTACCTGGTTAGGATGATCGGAACGGCCCGTAGCCATAATAATATCTTCCCGGGTTTGCATGGCCGTTTCATAGCTGATCTCAGGACTGGGATTGGCAAGGGCAAACACAATAGGATTGTTAGCCATGGCATTTATATCCTCAGGGGTGAGTATGTCAGCCACAGAAAGTCCAAGGAAGAAATCGGCACCTTTAATGGCGTCCTGCAGCGTATCCACGTCTCTGTTGGTGGCAAATTCAGCCTTGGAAGCATCCAAATTAGTTCTCTTTTTATTGATCACCCCTTTGCTGTCACACATTACGATGTTTTCCCTTTTTGCTCCCAGGGCAATATATATTTTTGTGCAGGCAACAGCAGCGGCCCCCGCGCCATTCACTACAATTTGTATGTCACCGATCTTCTTTTTTACCAATTCCAATGCATTAAGCAATGCTGCCGCGGATATAATGGCGGTACCATGCTGGTCATCATGCATTACCGGGATGCTCATTTTCTCTCGTAGTGTTTGCTCTATTTTAAAGCTTTCCGGTGCTTTTATGTCCTCCAGGTTGATGCCTCCGAAAGTGGGTTCCAGGGATTTTACGATCTCAATGAATTTGTCAGGATCTTCTTCATCTATTTCTATATCAAACACATCAATGCCCGCAAATTTTTTGAATAACACTCCTTTCCCCTCCATAACCGGTTTTGACGCATCCGCACCAATATTTCCAAGGCCGAGAACGGCAGTTCCATTGGAAATTACCCCTACAAGGTTGCCTTTCGATGTGTATTTATATACATCATCTTTGTTGGCAGCTATTTCCTTACAAGGTTCGGCTACTCCCGGAGAGTAGGCCAGGGCAAGGTCCAGTTGAGAACTTAAAGACTTAGTGGGTACTACCTCTATTTTTC
Organism: Fulvivirga imtechensis AK7; assembly: GCF_000331535.1. Classification (GTDB taxonomy): domain Bacteria; phylum Bacteroidota; class Bacteroidia; order Cytophagales; family Cyclobacteriaceae; genus Fulvivirga; species Fulvivirga imtechensis. Next base: position 57,240 of record NZ_AMZN01000069.1, read on the forward strand.
CAGGTTGGTTTTGAGAATGGTAGTTTAAAGCATCCTGTTTTCTGATTTTTATAGCCATATAGTAGTTGGTTGCATTTGGTTAGGTCAGGGCATGGTAAAAAACGGCACAGCACTTCTATCCGCATAACGTTAAAACAAATCCGGGAAGACGGACTGCTACATGCAAGCCGTTTTTAGATACAGCCCTTTTATTAACAAAGGATAAAGTTAATAAATAACGTGAGTTCGATATAGTAGAACCGATTAAATTGTGTTCTTATTCAAAAATAACCTAAAAACCTCTTTTTAAGGTCATTCTGCCTTGTCCCCAACTTGCATAAAGCTTTCGGGATAACAAAAAAAGTCAAGCATCGCCTTCGCGTAGCCGCTATGGCGGAGCAAGGGCTGTGAGCAAATGACTAAATTTCAATGCCTGCGATAGTGTGATCTACAGAGTGTACGTGTTGCATTGAAATTCTTACGGCCTCCGCTAAAGGCCTTGGCCGTCAGCGGAACGCCATTTTCTCAAGGCCGTTCTGAAGCTATGTCATTATCCTCAAAATCAACTAAAAGTTGTTGGCTTCCTCCCCGAGGCAAGGCAAGTTCGGGACAGGCAGGATGACCGTCTATTTTTAAGCGTTTTATATCGAACTCACGTTAATTAGTTAGAGACATTAATTAGTTGCAGATGCTGTCAACTGGTCTTTCGTTTTAAATGTTGAGAGGATCACTTCTAACTCGCGCATAAACTCTCTCTGATTTTTACCGGGGCTATAAAGAAAGCCTTCGATATAGTAAAGCCGGTCAAGTTCCTCATCAACGAGGGTGTAGCTTATGAAAGGACCACCCATGGAGAGATTGTTGGTTTTCCAGAGCCCGGTCATCTTGATGGCATACTTGCCATTGAAACTCACTTTTTCAGTTGTTACCGGCACATAAGGTACCTTTGTTTCTGTTGTAATAAAGGTTTCAGGATAGGCAGGATCTTCAAATAGCTGATGGCTGGCAATGGAATCGCGCAGGCTGAGTATTGCTTCCCTGTCAAACGCCTTTTCTGAAGTATAGGGGCGGTAAGTGACAAATATATTTTTGTCACTTTCGGCATTGATCTGTCGAAACCATATAAATCCGGGCTGATTTACTACCAGCTTGTATGCAAATGGCAAGCGCATACTGCACTCATGATCCGCCTTAAGCATTTTATTGAAGCCAATTTCTTCTTTGGCCTGGTAAAGTCCTGCATAAAGTCTCTTGTTTTCGGCCTGGTTAAAGAAGTTCTGTAGTTTCTCCCGGTTTACTTTAATTTTTTCAAGCAACTGATTTTTGTTCTGGCCGAATAAATACATTACTGTTTGCCCCCTGGCAAATTCATCTTCCGCTGTATGTACAAAGAGGTTTGGGTCATTTTTAATTTTATCAATAGATGACTTGGTAAAGTAGTTACGGACCACCTTGGATCCTGGTCCGCGGTCATCCACAGTCATTACGAAAAGTAAATTTTTAACGGATTTGAGGACATCATTTAGCTTTCGAGGGTCTACATGATTTATCTTAAACATGAATTCTTCTCTTGGTAAGCCCCCAACCTCAGCTCTGAAAGTTTCTCTTATTTCTTCACCCACGGGCCCTTTCCACTGGGCTGAATCCATCACAACAATAATTTCACCTGCTCTGCCACTGGCAGGAGGCAGAAGGTTCTTGTTTTTTCTGTCTCCGTTGCTACTGCAACCCAGGAAAAAGAGTGTGATAATACCTAAAATGACTATATTCCTCATATTGTGTTATTCCTTTATTGTATAACTACGTGTTTTTAAAAAAGTCACTGAAAAAGACTTAATATCGAGATATTATTATTGCTACCACACGCCCATTTTCCAATTGTTCCAAAAGCATGCGGGATACGCTCAAATTTTGCCGGGTCCAAAGAAAAATGGCAGCAAAAATTAGTCATTCAATTCAACAAGCGTGGAGGTGGCATGAACGTGCTACGCACAAAACAGCGATAACCTCCTCATTTACACGAGGCTAAAATTAACCAAAAGGGAGCAGTTTTGCTTAACGACTTACAATTAGTTTTTGTCCGGGTTTGATATTGTTAGACTGTAACTGATTGATCCTTTTCAGCTCGTCCAGGCTCAGATTGGCAAACTTTCGGGAAATATCCCATAATGTGTCTCCGGGTTGTACCACGTACATTTTTGATCCGTCTGATGATGTGATCACCGAAGGAGTATTATTCTGTGCTACACGGGTGCCAGGGTTTTGCCAGATATTCAATGTCTGTCCTATTCTTATGGTATTACTTCTTAAGTTATTCCATGCCTTTAGGTCTGAAACACTTACGTTGTGTCGTTGAGCAATGGTGCCCAATACATCGCCACTCCGCACCTTGTAGGTAATTTTATCACGTCCTAAAGTGCTTCCCGGTGTATTTTTTGCCAGGTATTCAATCTCTGCTTTGCCTACTTTGCTGGCAGAATCCAGTATTGCCACACGATTAGGAGCAAAGTACTCTTTAATATCAGCAGGCACTTTAAGCGGATAGCCATTTTTTGTTTCAGGTATAACATTCCTCTTCAGTGCAGGGTTTAATTTTTGCAAATCATCAAGGCACAGGTTTACCTGGTTGGCGAAGGTCTGTACATGCAGGTAGTCAGAAACAAAAATAGTGTCTACCTCCATTTGATACTCCAGGTTTTCTTCCAGAAAGTTATGCTCCTGGCTATAGTTCATGATATATGCAATGGCGATAAACTGTGGTAAATAGGCTCTTGTTTCGCGGTGTATATAGGGGTAGATCTCCCAAAAGGTTCGTTTACCGCCTGATCGCCTGATCGCCCTTCTGATGTTTCCGGGTCCGGTGTTATATGCGGCTATGGCTAACTCCCAGTCGCCAAACATATTGTAAAGTTGCTTCAGGTATCTGCAGGCGGCTTCGGTGGACTTTTCGGGGTCCATCCGTTCATCGATGTACCAATCCTGATGAAGGCCGAAGTGACGGCCGGTATAGGACATGAATTGCCATAAGCCTACGGCCTGAGCTCTGGAAACTGCTGTAGGGTTTAAACCTGACTCAACGATCGAGAGGTATTTTAACTCTTCAGGAATGCCATATTTTTTGAGGTATTTTTCAAACAATGGAAAATAGAGGTTCTTACGTTTGATCATCAGGCGTGTATAGTCCCTGTCTTTTACAGCGAAATAATTTACAAATGCATGTACATTGTTGTTATAGTGAAGCGGGACTATGTTTTCAATGCAACTCAGACGATCTTTTATGAGATCGAAATTTGCTTCTCCCGGAATGAACTCGTATTCTGACTCCGGGAAGTAATATGCTTGGACTGTATCTATGAGTGCCGTTGGTTCTGTAATAGAATCATTTTTGGCTATGGCTGAGAAGATACAGGAAAAAAATAATGTGCCTAGTAAAAAAGTAGTTCTCAATTCAGATCTGTAAAATATTTTGAAAATGCCAGCAATTTGCCTTCCTGAAAATCATCGGCCATTATTTGCAGGCCGATAGGTAAACCGCCACTATCTTCTCCATTAGGAATAGAAATAGCAGGCAGACCGGATACGGACGATTGTACAGTAAAGAGGTCAGCCAGGTACATTTCCAACGGGTCCTCGCTATGCTCCCCCTGCTTAAATGCTGTAGTAGGGGTAGTAGGTAACACGATGAAATCGTATTGAGAAAGAATTTTTTTGGTGTAATCCCTGATCATCCTTCTCACCTTTTGGGCTTTGGTATAGTAAGCATCATAGTAGCTGGCGCTTAGTACAAATGTGCCCAGCATGATCCTTCTCTTTACCTCTGCTCCAAAACCTTCTGTTCTGGTCTTTTTGTACATCGATTCCAGTGTGGTGGTATTAGGGCTTCTGTAGCCATATTTAACACCATCAAATCTGGATAAGTTGGAGCTTGCTTCTGCTGTAGTAAGTATATAATAAGTGGGCAGCAGGTAGTCCAACAGAGGAAAATCAACAGCTTCTACCGTATGACCTTCTGCCTTTAACTTTTCAATTGCCTCTACAGTTTTTGATTTTATTTCTCCACTGATCCCTTCAGTCTCCAATGTCTCTTTAATATAAGCAATTTTTAACTTTTTTGAAGGGTCAATAGATAAAATTGAATAAGTTTCTACCGGCTTTGTCGAGACAGTGCTGTCAAATTCATCTTTGCCGGCTACTACTTCTAACGTAATAGCCATATCCTCAACACTTTTAGAAAAGATGCCGATACAATCGAAAGATGAGGCGTAGGCAACTAAACCATGCCTTGAAATTCTTGAATATGTAGGTTTAAGACCAAAAATACCGCAAAAGGCGGCAGGCTGTCTTACCGAACCTCCCGTATCAGAGCCCAGGGAAACAAGGCACATATCCGCCTGTACCGCTACCGCTGATCCTCCTGACGAACCTCCCGGAACCCTTTCATTGTCCGCATCATTTAACACCGGGCCAAAAGCCGAATTTTCATTGGACGATCCCATAGCAAACTCATCACAGTTGTTTCTGCCGATAATGATTGCATCTTCATCCAACAGACGCTGTACGGCAGTGCCATTGAACTGCGATCTAAAACCATCTAATATTTTGCTGGACGCCTGCAAAGCATGGTCTGTATGGCATAGTACATCTTTGAGTCCTACTACCATACCCGCCAGCTTGCCCGCGGTACCGCTTTTTATTTTTTTATCTACCTCAGCAGCCTGACTCCTGGCTTCTTCTTCATACACCTCCAAAAATGCATTAAGGTGCTTCTTCTTGTTAATATTATCGAGATAATACGCTACAAGATCTGCACAGGTGACTGAGCCATTTTTTAAATCTTTCTGAATAAGATTTAAAGAAGTGTACTTTTTCAAAGGTGTGCTATTTTTTATCGTCCTCTATTCTGCTGGATTCGTCAATATCCTTTTTTATCTCTTTTGTGGCATCTTTAAATTCCCTGATCCCCCGTCCTAGTCCACGAGCGAGTTCAGGTATTTTTTTGGCGCCAAAAAATATCAAAACGACAAGGATTATGATGATCCATTCCCAACCTCCGGGCATTCCAAGTGCGAGTAAGCTATTCATCTGTGTTTGTGTTTAGTGTTTGTAAGAAAACTCTAAGTGGCTTTAAGAAAACGTTCCCGACAAAGTGCGGGACGAAGTTCCAAAAATCGGATCGTACCGAGGTACGTGAGCATTTTTGGAACGAGCGTAACGCGGACATTGGCGTTTTCTTAGAGACACTATTTAGAAATTGCTGTGTAAAGATAGACATTAATTGATCAACCTAAAAAATCTTATTTATAGAAGATAATTCGGAAATAAAAAGTTCGGATTAATCAATGTTTGTAAGAAACTCCAAGTGGCTTATGAAAACGTCCAAGTCGGATTTGCCTTCATGTAGCCGCTTCTCAGGATTTGAGAAGCCCAAATAGCTGATCGTACTGAGGTACGAGAGCATTTTTGGAACGAGCGTAACGCAGACATTGGCGTTTTCTTAGAGACACTACTTAGAGACACTAATTAACGTGAGTTCGATATAAAATACTTAAAAAAGGGCAGTCATCCTATCCCGAAGGCTTTGAGGCTTTCGGGAGAAGGATCTTCCTAAGTTGCTGGTAGTATCCTAAACTTAGTAAGATTCTTCGTGCTTCCCCGAAGCAAGTTAAGCAAGTTCGGGACAGACAGAATGACCTTAAAAAGAGGTTCGAACTCACGCTAATTACGGTTTAGCCATTGCTGGGGGTCCAGGGCAGTGACATTTTTTCGTACCTCAAATTTTAATTCGGACACCCCATCTTTATTGGTCATTATCTGGCCAAGTTCCTGACCAGTAGTCACTTTCTGGCCTGTCTTGACAAAAACATCCTTCATGCCTGAATATACCGTAAAGTAGTCTCCATGGTTAATTACTACAGTGTTTCCAACAGTCGGAATAAAAGCTACTATTCTTACTTCACCGGCAAAAATGGATTTCACTTTTTCATTTTCTTTGGTTTGGATGTTGACCCCGGTGCTGTTGATCACGATACCCTTAAGCACAGGATGATTTTGCATACCGAATTTTTGGGATATAAAGCCGGAGACAGGCCACGGGAGCCTGGACTTATTATCCGCAAACTCGTTAGAGAGTTTCACGCTGGCTTCAGAGTCTTTCTTTTCGGCAAGCCGGGCGCGTTCCATTTCCTCTTTAATCAAATCGTTGATCACTTTATCCAACTTGGCTACGGCTTCCCTTCTTTCTTCCAGGTCTTTTTTTAATTTGTTTTCCTGTTGCTGGAGATTCTTAACCAACTGGTTTTGGTTTGCTTTCAGTTGCGTCAGGCTTTTACTTTCCTGTAACTGTTCAGCGAGAAGAATGTTCTTTTCTGACATTTTACTTTCTATCAGGGTTATTTGTGTAACCAATGTTTCCTGAACTTTGACGATCTGTTCGGCCTGAGTTTTACGGGCATCGCTATATTGCTCCATGTATTTGAGGCGCATCAGAAACTGGTTGAAAGATCCTGCGGAAAAAATAAAAGTCAGCTTGTTGAACCCCTGATTGGCTTTATGTGCAGCATATACCATCGCTGCGTATTCTTTTTTAAGCTTTTGCAGGTCTTCTTCAAGAGAGGCAATGATCTGGTTATTCTCTTCTATTTCTTCGTTCAACAGATTGATCTCTTTTCGTATAGATCCTATAAGATCCTCTTGTGTTTTAATCCGTTGATTAAGGGCATTAAGCTGACCGAGCGTGTTCTGTTTTTTTCCGGCTGTTTCGGCAAGGATTTTTTCTGCCTCTTTGATCTTGCGCAGGTTTTCCTGCTTCTCCTGCTGAAGCTGGGCCTTTGATTTTTGAGCAAAAGAAACGGAGACACTTATAACCAAGAGAAAAAATACTCCAAATAAGCTTTTACTTACGCTCATATTTTTTCGGAATGTTAAATGGGAACTTCAGCTCCTTGTCCTCAATGTCTGCCTTATTGTATTCAAATTCAATAACGGTATTTAGCTTTCCTGCTTTGCCCTGGTAAAATAAAGAAATAATGCCTGAAAATGGAAGGGCATACTGTTCAAGCATATGAAAATCGTTATACCGAATTACCGCCGAGTTCTTTGATGGCTTTTCCAGCATCTCTACTCGCTCAATTTTCATGGTCTTAGGATTAACATAGTTGTGCAGATCAACCGACCCGGAATGTTGCCTGAGTATATAAAAATCATCAGTTTTCGTTACCTCATCTGTCTTAGAGCGATCAAAGATCAGGTTACCCAATGCTACAGCCTGTATGGCATCATAGTTTACCTGAAAGTTGAACTGCTTGCTAAGCGAATCGTAATGAAAGACGTAATACTCCTTTTTAACGAGGTTCATTATCGTTATCGAATCTCTGTTGATAAGACAACGTGCGCCTTGTATTCCTATTGCAGAAAAAGAGATCCAAATTACACTGTCTTTCCGAATTCTGACATTTGCTTTAGCTTTCAGATCATGTTCATCATCTTTGTAGTTGATCTTCGCTTTTCCGGAAAAATAGTCGAAATCGATTTGTTGAACATCAAGCCGGTTTTTATCAAGAAAATTCCAGCTTATACCACTGAGGCGTTTGCTGCATGAGGAACAAAGGATAAAGACCGTGCAGCAAAGCAGGAGGGCCGTTTTTTTATTCATAAAGTTTTCGGTCTGCTATCTTTTTATCTATTACTTCTGATTTTGGATTTAGTCCCTTAGCTACCTGCCACTGTTTGACTGCACCGTCAACGTCCCCCAATTTATATAGTATGTCTCCGTAATGTTCATAGTGCACCGCAGAAATCTCACCGGTAGCAATGGCCTGTTCCATCACTTTTTTAGCTTCTTTATATTTTTGACGCATGTACAGTACCCAGGCGTAGGTGTCAAGAAAGGTAGCATTGTTAGGATTATCTTTTACTGCCTTGGCCGACATTTTCTCGGCTTTTTCAAGGTTAGCCTTTCTTAAAGCAAGGAAATAGCTGTAATTATTTAATACTGCATAGTTTTCAGGATCGAAATCCAGCGCAGCTTCATAGGCTTTGTCGGATTTTTCATACTCCCTGGTACCATTGTAGGCATCGCCAAGCATACTATTAAATGCGCTAACCAGCCCAAGATTGGCAGAGGAAAGTCTTTTTCCCTGCTCAAGGGCGGCAATGGCTTCCTTGTAGTTTTTCTGCTGCAGGTTAGCAGCCCCATTGTAGTAGTATAGGGCTCCCTGGTTGGGAAATAATTCCAGTGCCTCCCCGGAAACCAGTGCCACACTGTCCATTTTATTGAGCTCGATCAGTAGTTGCAATACATTTTGCCATACAGTAAAATTAGACTCGTCAAGTTCAAGGGAACGCATGTAAGCATCTTTTGCTTTTCTGTGCTCTCCTATCGTCTGAAGAAGGTCTGCATAGACGATGTGGGCATCGGCAACATCAGGATGAGTAGACACAAGTATTTCAGCCAAATTGAGACCGAAATTTTTTAACTCTTCCTGACTAAGCTCAACCCGGTATTCGGCCAGCAATTGCACCTTGTTCTGGACATCTAGTGCGGGGTCATTAAAAGCCACCTCAAGGTTTTTTATAGCTTTCTCCACCTCTCCGCTCTTTCTTTGTAACTCGGAAAGCACAAGCCGGGATTGTGTGGCCGCAGGGTTAGCCTTTAAAAATTCCTCAAGGTACTTTGCCGCTTCGTTGTTCTGATCATTGCTGATCAGGATTTCAGCCTGTTTCAGCACATAAGCCTCTTCTTCGGGGTAGGTGTTAATAAGCCGCTGCCCTTCAGCCAGGGCTTTTTCAAGGTTGTTGTTCTGAAGATATATCTTTTGTTTTTGGGTAATGATCTCTTCAGCCATTCCATAGGCTTTTTCAATTTTGTCATATACTACCAAGGCATCACCATAACGCTGCTGGTAGAGATATATCGCAGCCAATTCAAACAAATAATGGTCGGTATCGTCCAGCTTGCCTATCATCTCTTCATATACCTCAGAGGCTTTATCGAAGTCGCCCAACTGAGTATAGATATCGGCAGCCAATACGTAAAAATACTTATTATTGCCATCCAGCTTCAGCGCCTCCAGTACATGGCTCAACGCTTTGTAAGGCTCATTTCCTTTGATCAGGATGGTGGCTATCTTAAAATGAACCGTAGCATTACCGGGAGCCACCTCTAGCGACTTTTGAAATAGGGCAAGGGCTTTCGCATAATCCTCAAGAATATAATATTTTTCTCCTTCAATAAAGTAGAACTCCGCCTCCCGAAGTTCGGATTCGGAGACCTTGTCTTTACTTTTAACTTTTTGAGCTGATAAGTCAGAAAATGAAACAACTGAAATTAAAGCACAAAAGATAGAGAAGATGATATAGTATTTGCGAATGCCCATTAAAAAGTATCAAATGATTTACTGCACAGTATTGTAGTCACCAATACTCAGATCATCGGATTTACCTTCAAAACTAACAAAATTTCCTAATATCGAGTTTTTGAAGTTGGCATTATTTATTTCCGTATTCGTCTGGATAATAGAATTTTGTATCACTGAGTTTTTGACAACTGTATTTTCACCTATCGAAACGTGTGGACCAACAACAGAGTTCTCCAATGTGACATTTTCTGCAATAAATACAGGAGGAATGATCACAGAGTTCTTTTTATGTACATTTTTAGATATCAGTTGATCTTCTTTCAGGTACTCCAGGTATCGCTTGTTGGTATATACAGTGGCATCTTTGTTGCCACAATCCAGCCATTCCGAAACCTGCCCGGGTACGAATTCCGCTCCCTTTTTCTTCATGTTTTCTAAAGCGTTGGTAAGCTGAAATTCACCCTTATCTTTTATATCATGATCAATAAGGTATTGCATCTCTTTGTTCAGGAAGGCTCCATCCTTAAAGTAATAAATGCCAATAATGGCAAGGTCAGAAACGAAATGCTCCGGTTTTTCAACGAAATCAGTTATTACATTAGCATTGTTCACTTTAATTACGCCAAAAGCCGAAGGGTCATCGACTTGCTGTACCCAAATGATACCATCTTTGGTCGGATCCATCTTAAAATCGGCCCTGAAGAGCGTGTCAGCGAATGCGACAATGACATTTCCCTCTAAAAGTTCTTTGGCACACAAAATGGCATGAGCGGTACCCAACTTTTCATCCTGATAGTAGATATGACCTTCACCCCCTACCGATTCGGCAATTTTCCTCAGATCGTTTTCTACATCTTTTCCAAAATCCCTGCCAATAATGAAGCCTATCTTATTGATAGAGGTGTCACATACTTTTGCTATGTCTTCTACCAAACGCTGTACAATGGGCTTTCCGGCAATGGGCATTAAAGGTTTAGGAATAGTTAAAGTATGTGGGCGCAGGCGTGTACCTCTGCCTGCCATAGGTATTATTATATTCATTGTTGATTTTCAGATTAAGTTGTCCTATAAAATTATAGTTATAAAGTTGGCAAAACTAATAAAAATACTTCTATTTTTTAATCAAACGGGGCTTTTCGACCAGGTAAACCATGCCTACAATTACTGCTGATACGGCTAGCCGTACACCAGCATCAACCCAAAAGTTATTAAACTCAAACGTTTCTGATAATAACACCAAAATGCAAAAAAGGATTAGGTAAGGTACTAGGGCTTTGAAGTTGTAGGGGATAGGATAGTATTTTTTGCCATAGTAATAGCAGCACCCAGCCATGGTGGCATAACATAATACCGAGGTGATGGCGCTGCCGGTGTAGCCAATAACAGGGATCAACAATAGATTTCCGGCAATTGTGACCAGAGCTCCTATGATGCTGAAGTACATGCCGTAAATAGTCTTGTCGGTAAGCTTGAACCAAATGCTTAGGTTCATATAAATGCCATAAAACAGTTTGCCAAACAACAGTATTGGCACCAGGTATAGCGCCACGCGATAATCCGGGTTCCGTAGAAAGATATATCCGATAAGGTCGACATTGATACTTACTAAAACAAATATCAGCAGGCTCAGCAATACAAAGTAGTGCATTACCCTGGCAAAAAGCTCCGGAGCATTCTTATCTTTTGCGCTGCTGAAAAAGAAGGGCTCACCTGCATACCGGAAGGCCTGGATGGCTAGCATCATAAAGATGCTTAGCTTGAAAGTTTGGCCATATACACCTACGGCTCCGGTACTATCAAACTGCTCATAGAAGTCATCAGGAAGCACTCTTTCTATCAATATTTTGTCAAGCTGCTCGTTGAACATGCCAGCGACTCCGGTGACTAATATGGGTAAGCCATAAAACAACATTGGTTTGAATTGGCTCCAGTTTAATTGTAACCGTATCCTGGAGACCCATCTCCACAACATGGGTATAAGCAGGGCATTGGCAATAAGGTTAGCCAGGAATATATACCCGATACCCAGGTCCGGATCATAAACAACAGAAACCAACTGGTAACCAGGTAACTTTTGATTCACTATGTATGGAATGGCGATCAGGAATATCACCTGAAGGCCTACATTGATAATGATGTTGATGATCTTAGCAGTAGCGAAAGCCCTGGCTTTATTTTCCAACCGCATTTTCGCAAAAGGAACAGCCAAAACACTGTCTATCCACAGTATGATGGCGAACCAGATAATGAATAATGAGGTATTTTCGTAACCTGTCCAGGTGGCTAAGAATGGGGCGAATACTATTATTAATCCCGAAAATACAGTACTTACTATCAGTACCGCTGTGGCCGTGGTGTTAAAGGTGTCTTCGGAGGCGGTCTTGGTGGCAAACCTAAAGAATGCTGTTTCCATGCCGAAGGTGTAGATGACCATCAAAATGGCTGTGAAGGCATATAGCACGCTTACTACACCCAGATCTGAGACCTCTGGGAATACATAGGTGTGCAGGGGAACGAGAGCATAAGTAAGCAGCCGGCCCAGAATACTGCTAACACCATATACTGCAGTTTGCCCGGCCAGACTTCTCAATTTACTCATGCGGACCAGGTGTTATTCACCCTTAAAGTCAGGTTTTCTTTTTTCAATGAATGCTTTTGTGCCTTCTCTGAAATCTTCTGTTTTAGTACAGTTGGAGAAGAAGTTGGCCTCGGTCTGGTAGCCATTTTCCTCGGCAGAGTAGTAGGCGTTTACGCAATTGATAACCATTCCTACAGCCAAAGGAGCTTTAGATAGGATCTTGCTCATGATCTTATTGCTGAGCTCAAGAAGCTCTTCCTGAGTTTCTACCACATGATTGACCAGTCCTATACTTTTGGCATCCTGTGCGGTGATCATGTCACCGGTGGTCATCAGCTCCAGGGCTTTTCCTTTACCAACCAGTTGCGTCAGTCTTTGAGTACCCCCATACCCCGGGATGATACCTAAATTTACCTCAGGCTGGCCGAATTTAGCATTTTCTGATGCGATGCGTATGTGGCAAGCCATAGCTAATTCGCAGCCACCACCCAGAGCAAAGCCATTAACGGCAGCAATAATAGGCTTCTCACATTGTTCTATCAGGGAAAATACTTCTTGGCCGTTTTCAGCAAATTTGCGGGCATTCAATTCGTTTAGTTCTGCTATTTCTTTTATATCTGCACCAGCGACAAATGACTTATCGCCTTCTCCGGTAATGATCACACCCTTAATTTCCTTGTTATCATATATATCCTGAAGCGCTGTCCTCAATTCTTCAATCGTGGAAATGTTTAAAGCATTAAGATATTCAGGCCGGGATATAGTCAGAGTGAGAATACCGTCATTAACTTCTTCAGTCAGATTTTGATATAAGCTCATGGGGTTTTTTATCTGTTGAATGATGGCTCAAATATACGAGAGATTGAGGAAACGAAAAATCATATGCTTCCTCAAACATATGATTTATAATACCTCTGAAATTTATAAGAAATAATCTTACTCCATGCAAAAAGTGTCTTCTTTTGCGGACAGATGATAATTTTATGCTTTTCAAAATATTCCATTACCTATGTAATTCTTTACTTACTACATTATTATTTATGATTCTATAACCAAAAAAAATTGATATTAATTTTATAATCTTACACCAAATAGACGTATAATCACGTCTAATTTTGGGAAGTTTTTTCTTTAATTGGGATTAATGGCAATTCTATTATTTTATAATTACCTAATAATCAATAAATTATAAAATTGAATTAAAATTGGCCTTTAATTGGAGGCGTGAGATTGGAGAGTATCTTGTGAAAAAAATTATTACGCAGGTTACTTTTAAAGATTAAAAGCTATATACATACGTTATAAAAGAAGAATCTGATGAAAAGTTTAATTGTAATATCTGCTTCGAATAAGTTATCAAATGACTCTCTTTCGCAAATTATGAGGGGTGGTAAAATAAGTACTGGCGTGGTCATGCTTTTTTTAGTAATGATCAGCAGTGTTGCTTTTGGCCAAAATCGAATGACCACCAGTGGTGACTGGACAAATAATTCTAATTGGAACTCAGGAACCCATACAAACGGGATTACTACTTCTCAACTTAACAATGGTGTTTCGGCTTCTATTAATGACGGGGAGAATATCACCAGTGGCAGTTTGACAGGCGGAAACAATGTTACACTTCAGTTAATTGGAACTTCCACACTTGATATCGGAAATGCGAGCAATGCATTAGATTTAACTACTAACAATGGCACAACGATATCGATTGGTGCAGATGGTATATTGACTGTATGGGGCGACATAATCGTAAATAACAATTTGATACTGGTGGTAGCGGGCGAATTAATTGTTAAAGGAAATATTCAAATAAAGAATGGCGGTGCATTAGATATTTCAGGAAGTGTTACTGTTGATGGTAATTTTGTAGGAGGTAATAACACAGAGATAAACATAGACGGTGATATGGTTGTAGGTGGTGATTTTACTGTAGGTAATGGTTCCGCTGTTAGTGGAGGAGGAACAATTTCTTATGGAGGTAGCTGTAGCGATAGTGGTTCCGGGGTGTGTTCCAGCGAGCCTCTGCCTATAAATTTGGCCATGTTTAAAGTAGTAGCAGAAGGAAACGAGGTTATTCTAAAGTGGGTGACAGCTTCAGAGGAAAATAATGACTATTTTACCATCGAGCGTTCTAGGGATGGTAAAGAGTTCGAAAAAGTGGGTACTACAACTGGTGCCGGCACAAGCACAACAGTGTTAAACTATTCTTTCACTGACCCTAATCCTTACTATGGAAGATCATACTACCGGTTATCTCAAACTGACTTTGATGGTACATCAGAAACATTCGAGATCGCGGCTGTTACGATTTCATCAATAAAAGACATTACAGTATTTCCTAACCCGGTGAACAGAGGCAAAGCACTTCGAATTGAAACCGGGGCCGATGCTGATGAAGAGGTGAGCATTGCTATCTACAATCATGCAGGTAAGCTTATAAAAGCCGATAAGCTTGTCGGTGAACAGTCAATCGATATTGAAGACGAACTGGAAGCCGGCTTTTATATGCTGCAAGTAAAGTCTGGACAGGTAAGCAAATCAACTCGCCTGGTGATCCAGTAATTCTTTAAGGCCTTTTAATATTGTCGAAGTCATCTTAGAGAGATCAAATTGAGGGTTCCAGCCCCATTGATCTCTCGCCTCTGTATCACTGATAGAATCAGGCCACGAATCGGCTATAGACTGACGGAAATCAGGATTGTAGCTGATAGTAAACTCCGGCATATGCTTCTTAATCTCTGACGCTATTTCTTTAGGTGAAAAGCTTATAGCGGCAACATTATAGCTCGACCTTATTTTCACTTTTTCTTTGTCAGTTTCCATAAGATCTATTGTGGCTTTTATAGCATCATCCATATACATCATAGGGAGATAAGTATGCTCTGAAAGAAAACTCTCGTACTTTCCGTCCTCAAGCGCTTTATAAAAAATATCAACTGCGTAGTCAGTAGTTCCTCCCCCTGGCTTTGCTTTATAGCCTATTAAACCGGGGTATCTGAGGCTGCGCACGTCAACACCATACTTTTCAAAAAAGTATTCGCACCACCTTTCCCCTGCCAGCTTGCTAATACCGTAGACAGTGTTAGGGTCCATTATAGTATGCTGGGGAGTATTTTGCTTCGGTGTATTTGGGCCGAATACGGCTATTGAACTGGGCCAGTATATTTTTTCCAGTTTTTTATCGCGTGCTAATTCTAAAACATTAAGCAGACTCGTCATATTGAGGTCCCAGGCAAATTTCGGATCTTTTTCCCCTTTGGCTGAGAGAATAGCTGCCAGGTGGTATATTTGGTTAATGGAATGCTTGTCAATTATTGCTTCCATAGCCTTTTTATCCATTACATTTAGCAGTTCAAAAGGTCCGTCAGCCAATTCTCCGGAAGGTTCTCTCACGTCAGAAGCAATTACATTTTCATTTCCTTTTCTTTGCCTCAATGCCACTGTCAGCTCAGACCCCAACTGTCCGCAAGCTCCGATAACCAAAATTTTGCTCATGTTTCTCTTTTGTGTGTGAATAAGTGGTGCGAAATTACCAATTAAATAACATCTAAAAAATTTCTGGTTGCAGGAAACTGGTCACTGGTCATGTCACTAGTCGCTGGTTCGCTGGGTACTGGTAGCCGGTAGTTCTGCTCAGATTGACGGTTGGCCATCAACTATTAACGATTGACAAGTAACCCTAAGCCGGAAGCCCAGAAACCAGACGCTAGCCGCCAGCAGCCGGCAGCCAGAAACCAGCCACCAGAAACCAGCAGCCAGAAACCAGCCGCCAGCAGCTAGAAACCAGTGTAAAGTTTTTATATTTGCCGGTATTGTTATGAGTGACTTTCAAGACTACCTGTACAAGAAAAAAATTGATTCAGATGCTTTTAAAAAAGCCGAACCTGTTCAGTGGCAGGTCTGGAAGGAAATTTTCGACCAGGTACATCCGGATAGTTTTACAGCACAGAAGCTGTATCTCATCAACCCATTAAGACGGCAGTATCCTTTTATTGGTGAGCGGGATGCTATAACGATGAAGGAAAAGCCTAAAAAACCTGTAATGAAACCGAGGGCAGCCTCCACTGAGTCAACGAAGGAGGAGGATCGGAAGGATCAGCCTGTTAAAGCAAAGCCAAAAATGGCCGTGAAGCCAAAGGTAAAGATAAAGCCTAAAATTTTACCCCAGTCGGGCGCCAAGCCTGAAGGAGAGGAGGCAGTGTCAAAGGAACAAAAACCGAAGATGACTAAGCCAAAAATACCAATGAAGCCAAAAATTCCTCTACAACGGGAAAATGAAGCTGAAATGAAACTGAAAGATACCTCAAAAGAAGGAGAGAAGCCGAAAATGGCTAAGCCGAATATAAAACCAAGACCTGTAATTAAGAAAAGACCTAAAACAGATTGAATATATGTACAATACATTAAAGAAGAAACTTCAAGAGGAACTGGATTCAATTAAAGAAGCCGGTCTGTATAAAAAGGAAAGGGTGATTACTACCCCTCAGGGGGCAGAGATCAAAACACAGGATGGTAAGGAGGTAATTAATTTCTGTGCCAATAATTACCTGGGCCTTTCTTCTCATCCTAAAGTAGTTGAGGCGGCCAAAAGGGCTATTGATACCCATGGTTATGGCATGTCGTCTGTACGCTTTATTTGCGGTACACAGGATATTCATAAAGAGTTGGAGCGAAAGATATCTGACTTTCTGGGCATGGAAGATACCATTCTTTATGCAGCAGCATTTGATGCTAATGGTGGAGTTTTTGAACCGCTGTTTGGCCCCGAAGATGCCATAATCTCTGACGCACTCAACCATGCTTCAATTATAGACGGAGTACGTCTTTGTAAAGCTATGAGATACCGGTACGAGCATAATAACATGGCCGACCTGGAGGAGAAATTAAAAGAAGCTGATGCTGCCGGGGCAAAAGAAAAAATAATTGTGACGGATGGAGTGTTCTCAATGGATGGTACTATTGCCCAACTCGATAAGATATGTGACCTGGCAGACAAGTATAATGCATTAGTGATGTCAGACGAATGTCATTCCACCGGTTTTATGGGACAAACGGGCAGGGGTGTTCATGAGCACCATGGAGTAATGGGACGTGTTGATATTATCACCGGTACGTTAGGCAAGGCTCTTGGCGGGGCATCCGGGGGCTTTACTTCTGGAAGAAAAGAGATCATTGATATGCTCAGGCAGCGTTCCAGACCATATTTATTTTCAAACACCCTGGCGCCATCTATTACAGGAGCATCTATAGCAGTGATTGATATGCTGAGCGAGACCACGGAGCTTCGTGATAAACTGGAGGCCAACACCAAGTATTTTAGGGAGGAGATGACCAAAGCTGGTTTTGATATTAAGCCTGGCACGCATGCTATCGTGCCTATTATGCTATATGAAGCTCCACTGGCACAGAAGTTTGCTGATGCGCTGCTCGATAAAGGCATTTATGTAATAGGCTTCTTCTATCCTGTGGTGCCAAAAGGTCAGGCCAGGATCAGAGTACAGATGTCTGCAGCGCATGACAAAAAGCATTTAGATAAAGCTATTCAGGCATTCGTGGAAGTAGGTAAGGAACTTGGGGTGTTGCAGAATGCGTAGCGCGGAGCGCTAAGTGCAAGGGGTAATTGCCAACTGCTTTTGCCCGTTGCAGATTGAAAGATCAGGCTCCTGCTTTGGCTTCGTTGATACTGGAAGCTGTGTTGGTTTCTTTTTCTGTTGATTCCTCCACAGCTTCTTCTTTTTTCTCATCTTCCATGGTGAGATAATCATTGATCTTTTTTCTTAGTTCCTGTGGAGAAAGATTATGCATCAGCTTTCCATTACGGGCCAGAGAAAATTGACCCGTTTCTTCAGAAACCACAAGTATCATAGTATCGGTAAGTTCCGACATACCTAGTGCAGCCCTGTGACGCAGGCCAAATTGAGCAGGCAGGTTATCGCTTTCGGAAACAGGCAGAATGCATCTTGCGGCTTTTATTTTTCCTTTATGGATGATGACGGCCCCGTCATGTAGCGGACTGTGTTTGTTGAATATTGATAATAATAGTCTTTTTGAGAGGAAAGCATCAATAACATCACCGGATTCGGCATAAAATTTTAGTTCCGAATCCTTTGATAATACTATCAATGCTCCGGTATTTGTACCACCAAGGGTTTTCGCTGCTTCGATAATTGGGGTGATATTGTAGGTTTCTTCAGAGCGTTTGCGCTTCCACTTAAAAACACTTTTAAGAACACCGCCCTTGTTGAAATCAGTGGTCTTGCCGATGAGAAGCAGGAATTTTCGGATCTCAGGCTGGAAAAGGATGATGGCAGCCAACACACCGACTCCCATAAACTGTCCGAGTATTAATCCCAGCAGTTCCATCTGAGCTGCACGTACTATCAGGTATATGAGGTACAATGAAAGTACCCCCAGGAAAATTTTGACAGCTACACTGCCCCGCATCAGTTTGTATACCTGATAGAGCAAAATACTTACCAGCATGATGTCGATCACATCGACCCAACTCACTTCTAAAAAACCTATACTGAATAAGTACATTAATCTATGGCTATCAAGTATTAAATGTTAGGTTATACAATTGCACAGCTTGTACTGCTTCTTTTACGTCATGAACTCTCAAAATTTGTGCCCCGTGCATTAAAGCGATAGTGTTTAATACGGTAGTTCCATTCAGTGCATCAGCAGGCTCAAGCCCTAACTTCCTGTAAATAAACGATTTTCTGGAGATTCCCGCCAATACAGGGAGCTCCAAAGCTTTAAAATACCGTAAATTTTTTAGTAATGCATAATTCTGATCCATTGTTTTGGAAAAACCAAATCCTGGATCCAGTACTATATCTTTAACGTCTCTTTTTCTTAATTTGCTCACTTTTTTCTCGAAAAATCGAAAAATTTCGGAAAGTAGGTCATCATAGTCAGTTTGATGCTTCATGGTTTGAGGCGTGCCCCGCATGTGCATAAGAATATACGGCACCTGAGTATCTGCTACTACATCATACATATGTTTATCGAGCTCACCTCCTGAAATATCGTTGATCATATTCGCTCCGGCCGTAACAGCAGCTTCAGCCACCTGTGAGCGAAAGGTGTCTATCGAGACCTTTACCACCGGAAGCTCTTTTCTTATATTTTGAATGTGATTAACTACCCTCTTCAGTTCTTCATATACGGGTACGTCATCAGCGCCGGGCCGTGAGGAGTAGCCGCCAATATCGATGATATCCGCGCCTTCTTCGATCATACTCCTGGCGCGATCTACCACGTCTTTTTCCTGTTGATACCGGCCTCCGTCATAGAAAGAATCAGGAGTGACATTAAGAATTCCTATGATCAACGGCCTTTCCAAACTGACCACATTTCCGCCAATGTTGAGTGTTTTTTTCCCTGAAAAAGCTGTATCTTTCGCCACGCTAAGAAATAGGTTTATTTATAAAATACGGATATAAATTGATAGATAAAACGGTCAGCGAATATAAGCAGGTAATAGAGGAGTGTAAAGCACTTTTTGAAAAGAAAACGAAAGATTATGGTACTGCCTGGCGCGTACTCAGGCTTCCTTCCATCACTGATCAGATATACATCAAAGCACAACGCATACGATCTATCCAGGAAAAGGGGGCGCAAAAGGTTGGGGAGGATATCACCTCAGAGTTTGTCGGGATCATTAACTACTGCATCATGGCTATTATACAAATGGAGCTTCAGAGTGATGAACGTCTGGAGTTGGGGTATGATGAACTTGAACCGCTGTATGATCGTATTGCTTCTGAGACGTTGGATCTTTTGCAGAATAAGAATCACGACTACGGTGAGGCATGGCGGGAGATGAGGGTGAGCTCTATCACAGATATTATCTTGATGAAATTGCTAAGAGTAAAGCAGATTGAGGATAACCAGGGAAAGACGTTGGTATCTGAAGGGGTCAAAGCCAACTATCAGGATATGATCAATTATTCGGTATTTTCATTAATAAAACTAAATTTTCTGGAGCAATGATAAAGAAGGCGATAGATATATTTTCACGGGGTTTTGTCGGGGGGCTTTTTATTTTTTCAGGGCTGATCAAATTGAATGACCCTATTGGTACTAAGATTAAGCTGGAAGAATACTTTGAGGTTTTCTCCTCTGATTTTGGCTCTTTCTTTGAATTTTTTATTCCTTTTGCACTACCACTTGGCATGGTGCTCATTGTGCTGGAAGTAGTGCTGGGCATTGCAGTGCTGATCAACTACAAAATGAAAACAACAACCTGGGTATTGCTGGCGCTGATGGTATTTTTTACCTTCCTGACTTTCTACTCAGCCTACTTCAATAAGGTAACGGACTGTGGCTGTTTCGGAGATGCCATTCCTCTTACGCCGTGGGAGTCTTTTTATAAAGATGTTATTCTGATGGTATTTGTATTGCATCTTTTCTGGCACAGAAGGCGCTTTGAACCGATGTTCAGAACAAGGCCGGGGCATTTCATTATTATTGCTGCTTCAGTAATAGGTTTTGGAATTGGGATCTATGCTATTGAACATTTGCCATATATCGACTTCAGACCGTATAAAGTGGGAAATAGTATTCCTGAAAAAATGATAGCCGAGGAATCTCCGAGAATAGAATATACATTTAAAGGACCGGATGGTGACATGGTGAGGTCCGAAAGATATATGACCCCGGATGCCGGTTACGAATACATATCTTCAAGGGTTGTTAACGAGAAAGAGTCAACGCCAAAAATCACGGATTTTCAGGTTGTGGGAATGGATGGCGAAGATTATACGGAAGAGACATTTAGCGGACTCAAGCTCATCATTGTATTTTATGACACGGAAAAAGCTAATAAATCGCACATCAGGCATATTAATCAATTGCTGGCTAATATGGATCAAAATATTGAGCCTATGATACTTACTGCAGCCAGAGAGGTCGATTTTGAACAATTACGACATGAACACCAGTTGGCGGTGTCTTACTACAATACCGATGCAACCGTACTGAAGGCTATGATCCGTTCTAATCCCGGAGTACTTTTACTTAAAAATGGTACAGTTTTAGGTAAGTGGCATCATAATGATGTGCCATCTGCTGAAGAGGTGAATGGGCTTGCTAAATAAGAACATATTTCTGATCGGTATGCCAGGCTCCGGTAAGTCTACTGTAGGGCGTCAGCTTGCAGAAAAATTTCAGATGCCATTTGTAGACCTTGATTATGAAATAATGAGCAATGCCGGCATGTCGATCAAAGAGATCTTTGCAGCTTATGATGAGGATCACTTTCGACAATTGGAAAGGGAAGCCCTTCGGGCTGTAATACAAAAAAGTGCAGGTGCAGTAATAGCTACCGGTGGAGGAACACCGTGCTTTTTTGATAATATGGAGTTGATCAGGAAAAATGGGATCAGTATCTTCATTGATGTTCCTGTAACGGAATTGATTTCCAGGATCAATGCTGCAGAAAGAGATAAGCGACCTAAATTTTCAAATAATACAGACTTGGCTGTTACTCTTAACCAATTAGTGCGGCAAAGGGTACCATTCTACAAGAAGGCCCACCACCGATGGGATGGTAATGAACAAACAATAGATGAACTGGAACTGATCATTAAACAATTGGCAACTCAGCCGTAAGCTTCTTTTAGAAAAAGAAGCCTACGGAAAAAGTAGCTGTTGTATTTTGATTGGTGACTTCCGCAGCAGAGGCGCCAGGATAGGGGGAAATGGTCGAGGTTCTTCCCATACTACTCACAACACCCAGATCAACGAAAAAGTCTTTGGTTCTGATCCCTCCGCCAAAAGATACCCGGTTTTCCGCGTGATCAATATCGTCATCAGTAGGGTCTCCCATGTAGGAATAACCTGCTCTTACACGAAACATCTCAATTCTATACTCTGCTCCAACACGATAATTAAATGCCGATTCAAATCGGTCTATAGCCTGATTGTCGGGAGAAAAGGAAAAGCCATCATCTCCATTTTGTACTTTAGCTCTGTGGTAGTTGACCCGCTCAATATCTCCGCTAATAAAGCCGTTTTTTCCAAAGAAATAAGTGATACCACCACTTAGGCGTGACGGAGTTGTTATGTTGTATGTAAACGGATCATATGTTATGGTCCATTCTTCATAACTGTTTCGATAGTTGGTGGACTGAAGGTAGTCTGCTCCTAAAGTGATCTCTCTGCTCTGCTCTAATGCATAGTAGCTCGGCGTGGTATAGGATAATCCGAGAAGTAAAGATGTTATTGGGCGTCCTATTATTCCTAATGTGGCATTTACGCCTATTCCACTCAGGGTATAATTATCCCTTAATTCTAACTGATTAAGAGTTGTTAGTGTAGGGGTTTCTCTATATAACCGCTCTACTTCTCTGTCTACTGACAGTATGCCCAAACCTGCCCCAAAATAGAGCTTGTCATTATAATTTCCACCATAAGAAAGTGAAACTTGATATGTTCCTCCTTTGGAATTTATAGTTTCATATTGTCGGGTGGGATACTGAGGTTCGGGAAATGCAGGTATATAGACAGGGTCTCCGTTACTATCAACCGGTAAGTTTCCATTTTCATCAACGACATAGATATCACGATCTACCATAAACTCATTACCATTGATTTGAAACGCATCGATTAAATATGTTTCGTAAGCAAGTTCAACAAAATCATTAGTGATGGAAATATCGCCATTATTATTAACCCCGGCGGCTAATACAGTATATTCTATAAAATCCTTAGGGTTATTTGGATCTAATACAATGTTTCCATTGTCTAATTGATTAAATGAATTTCCTTCGTAAGTGATCCGGTTTTGAAAATCCGCAATGCGGTTCAGACTGATACCGAAGGACCCTCCTCTCCATTTGCTGTCTACCAGATCTCCCTTGCTCTTGTTGAGCACTACGCCCAGGTTGGCAAAATTAAAATTCAGCTTAGAGTCGGAAGTTGAAGTATTTAAATAATCGGTATCAGCATACACAAAATTGAATGTAGGGCTAAAGGAAAACTCTGATCTGTTAAAAAAGCCTAGGCCTGCAGGATTTGATGATGCTGAACTGATATCTCCTCCCAGAGCGGTTTGAGCGCCTCCCAGCGCCTGCATCCTTGCGGACCCTCCCGGGTAGGTTCTACTGAGATCGAGCGCTGTGGCTGAGAAGTCGCCGGCATCTTGCGCCTGTGCGCCTGCAACAAAGCAAAGCTGTACCAGGCTTATTAAAATAAGCTTTAGGGATTTTTTCATGATTCGGGTTATTAAATGGTCCTCAGCTAAATATTAATTTCCACCTCTTCTTGACGATCTGCTGCTTCCTGAGCTTCTGGAGCTGGAGCCGCTACTTCTCGAATTGCTCCCTGATGAATAGCTGCCACTACTTCTGCTCGAACTTCCTGACCCTGAAGAGTACGACCCTGAGCTTCTGCTATTCGAACTGTTACCGGAGGAATACCTGTTAGAGTTAGACCTGCTCGGAGTACTGTACGATCTGGAGTTCGATCTTGAATTACTATTGTTGTTATAGCTTCCGTTACGGCTGTTGTCATAAGATCTACCATAGGAAGAACTGCTTCTGCTCGTGCTTCTGTTTGATTCTGTGGAATAGTTAGAAGTAGATCTGGATCTGCTATCATAGGTTCTGCCTTGCGTATCCGATGAACTTGTTGTATTTACAGCCTCTCTTGATCTTCTATAGTATCTGCTCTGAGTATCTGAATAGTCTCTTGAATTGGAAGTGTACCTTCCTGCTGGTGCGTCAGCGCTGGTTCTGCCGGCCGTAGATGATCGGCCAGTGCTGATATCACCGGTGCTTCCTGATGTAGTACTCCTTCGGTTCCTGCTGTTGACTGCAACATCGCCACTTCTCGACATTCCCGGACCTCTTTTGAAAGTTCTGTCACTCCTTGATTCATAGTTATTAATTACAACCACACTTCTGTATGGCGCTCCCCAATAGCCACCATAGTATCCACCATAGCCAAACCTGCTATATGGAGGGCAGTAGAACGGGTCATAGGCATAGAACGGGTCATACCATGAATTCCATCCCCATCCCCAGCCATAGCCCATGGAAAAACCGGAGTGCCATCCGTTTCTCCAGCCCCAGGTATTACCAAAACCAATCGATACTGACCATCCGCTTCTCCATGGTCTGTAGCCGTAGTAAGGCCTGTAAAACGGATCATATATTGTGCCGCGGTAAAACATCGGATCACTCCAATATATATCATTAAAGTTATTCGAATAATGGGTATTGCCATAGCGATCTCTCGTCACATAATTGGCGTTGTTTGCAAAGTTGGTAGTTATATCTTCAGGAGATTGGTAATTTTCATTAAAATATTCCCCCTCTGCATACTCGCTATCACTGCTGTAATCTTCCTGTGATTTAGCCTGATACCTGGCTATGTATTCAGGATTTACCGTTTTAGAAGAGTAGCTTTCCTGCGGGTTAGGATCCAGTTGCTGCACCTGGTCAGCATCCTGAACTACCTTGTTTTCTACTTTTACTTTTTTGACCTTGTTACGGTCGCTGGAAGTGAAATAAAGGTCATCATACTCTTTGTTCTGAGCATAAGAACCACCCAGGGCAAGTATAAATATACCTATAAAAGCGGAGAATTTTTTGATGTGAGTATCCATGGTATTACCTCTTTAGTTCATAAACATACTTTATTATACGACAATTCCAAAAAACGGATATATTTTAAGATAATAATATCTGTATATTTGCCGCGAAAAGTATTTTTTCGAATAAAAGCAATCAAAAAACATACCAAACTTGATATGGGTAAAGGATTACCAAAAAGAAGTGAAGATTATTCTCAATGGTACAACGAATTAGTTAAGAAAGCTGACCTTGCAGAGCACTCTGCAGTTCGTGGCTGTATGGTGATCAAACCGTATGGCTTTAGCATTTGGGAGAAAATGCAGGCTGCTCTTGATAAAATGTTTAAAGACACAGGCCACGCTAATGCCTACTTCCCTCTTTTTGTGCCGAAATCGTATCTAAGCAAAGAAGCCGCCCACGTTGAGGGTTTTGCCAAGGAATGTGCTGTGGTGACTCATTATCGCCTGAAAAATGCCGAGGATGGCAGTGGTGTGGTGGTTGATCCTGAGGCCAGGCTTGAAGAAGAGTTAATAGTAAGGCCTACTTCTGAAACGGTGATCTGGAATACCTATAAAAACTGGATACAATCTTACCGGGATCTGCCTTTGTTGTTGAATCAATGGGCTAATGTGGTGAGATGGGAGATGAGAACGCGTTTGTTTTTAAGAACCGCGGAATTCCTATGGCAGGAAGGGCATACTGCCCATGCTACCAGACAGGAAGCTATTGAGGAAACCATACAGATGCTGAATGTATATGCAGAATTTGCCGAAAAGCACATGGCTATGCCGGTATATAAAGGTGTGAAAAGTGAAAGTGAGCGTTTCCCGGGTGCAGTTGACACTTACTGCATAGAGGCTTTGATGCAGGATGGTAAAGCTTTGCAATCAGGCACTTCTCACTTCCTGGGCCAGAATTTTGCCAAGGCATTTGATGTTAAGTTTGCTGACAAAGATGGTAAGCTGGAGCACGTATGGGGTACCTCATGGGGCGTGAGTACCAGATTGATGGGTGCGCTGATCATGGCGCATTCCGATGATGATGGCCTTGTGCTTCCTCCGAAGCTGGCGCCAATACAGGTGGTAATAGTACCTATCTTTAAAAGCGCGGAACAGTTGGAGGCAATTCGAGGCGTTGTTAATAATCTGGAAGCTGAGTTGAAAGCTTTAGGTATCAGTGTTAAGTTTGACGATCGTGATACTAACACCCCGGGGTGGAAGTTTGCTGAATATGAGCTGAAAGGAGTACCGGTTAGGATGGCCATTGGTCCGCGTGACCTGGAAAACGGCACCATAGAAGTGGCGCGAAGAGATACCAAAGCAAAGGAAGTGGTGAACGTAAGCGATGTGGTGCAGAAAGTGCAGCAATTATTAGAAGATATTCAGCAGAATATTTACAACAAAGCTTTTGATTTCAGAGAATCCATGACCAACAAAGTGGACACTTACGAAGAGTTTAAATCGGTACTGGACGAAAAGGGAGGATTTATATTAGCCCACTGGGATGGTACTGCTGAAACAGAGGAGAAGATCAAAGAAGACAGTAAGGCCACTATCAGATGTATTCCTATCGATGCGCCCGAAGAGGAAGGGAAATGTGTGTACTCGGGTAAGCCTTCGAGCAGAAGGGTACTATTTGCAAGGGCGTATTAAAATTCACTAATAAGTTTAACCATGGTTAGAACGGCTTGCCAAGCCGTTCTTTGGTATTAGGGACCTGTCTGAGCAATTTAATGTTCCCATCTGAGATGTTATTTCGCTTTAATGCAAGTTGATCATGATCTACTAAATATTCCTCAACTTTGATAATATGTTTGACTGGCATTAAAGGAAATTTTTCCAAATTTATAGTCAGATCATCAAATACCTCTTTATCTGGATTTTTGAAAATACCAGAAAAGGGCAATATCTCCGGTTTGAATTTGAAAGCGTTGATCTTCAGCTCACGTTGTCACCTCCCTGACTTTGCTAACCCGATAAATCCATTACTTTTGCGTTTTTGAACTGAGTGTTGAAATGAAGCCAATTATCCGGGTTATTATTCCCGCTTTTAATGAGCAAAATGCAGTTGGTAATGTAGTCGATGAGATCCCGAGGGACCTGGTGGAGGAGGTGATCGTGGTGAATAATGCTTCGACCGATGAAACTGAACGTGTAGCCCTGGAAGCCGGTGCCACCGTACTTCGGGAAGAAACAAAGGGCTATGGCAGGGCTTGTCTGAAAGGAATAGATTATCTTAATTCACAGGAAAAAAAAACAGATATTGTTGTTTTTATAGATGCTGATTACTCAGATTATCCTGAGGAGATGCATCAGTTGGTAAAACCAATTACTGAAAAGGGTATCGACATGGTTATTGGCTCCAGGTCGTTGGGCCAACGTGCTAAAGGTTCAATGACACCTCAGCAGGTTTTTGGAAATTGGCTGGCCACAACTTTGCTCCGCTGGTTCTATAAGGTAGAGTTTACTGACCTGGGGCCATTTCGGGCGATCAGATATGATCAGTTGGTGGCTCTGGGAATGAAGGATAAAACCTATGGATGGACGGTGGAAATGCAATTGAAAGCAGCAAAAAAAGGCTTAAAATGTACAGAGGTACCCGTAAATTATAGGAAACGTATTGGTTTTTCCAAGGTATCGGGTACGGTAAAGGGTACTGTGATGGCGGGGTATAAAATAATTTGGACGATCTTTAGGTATTTATAAGTGGAATATATAGTTATCATTCTATACTGTCTGGCCTTACTGCTGATATTTCTTTTCAGCCTGGGGCAATTACACCTTACATGGCATTACCTGAAGACCAAAAAGCAGA
The DNA here is from genome assembly GCF_000331535.1 of Fulvivirga imtechensis AK7. Classification (GTDB taxonomy): domain Bacteria; phylum Bacteroidota; class Bacteroidia; order Cytophagales; family Cyclobacteriaceae; genus Fulvivirga; species Fulvivirga imtechensis. The sequence goes on from NZ_AMZN01000069.1 coordinate 84,551, forward strand.
AGGATCAGGTGCCGGCCACTGAGTTAAAAGATCTGCCAAATGTGACGGTGCAGCTTCCTCTCTTTAATGAAAAATATGTTGCTGGGCGATTGATAGATGCGGTATGCAGGTTTGACTATCCTCAGGAAAAGCTGGAGGTTCAGGTGCTGGATGATTCAACGGATGAAACTGTAGCTATTGTAGCTGATAAAGTGATGGAGTGGAAGAGACTAGGTGTAAACATCAGACACATTAGAAGGGAAGACAGAGAGGGGTTCAAAGCGGGCGCCTTGCAGTATGGATTAGAAATAGCTGAAGGCGAATATATCGCCATTTTCGATGCGGATTTCCTGCCTTACCCGGATTTTTTAAAGAAGACTCTGGTAGCATTTACACCTGAAGTAGGGTTGGTGCAAACGCGCTGGGGACATCTGAACAGAGACTATTCGCTGCTCACAGAACTGCAGGCTTTTGGGCTTGATGCTCACTTTTCAGTGGAGCAATCGGGACGGAACCATGCCGGAAGCTTTATCAACTTTAATGGTACAGGGGGTGTTTGGAGAAAGAAGTGCATTGAGGAAGCAGGGGGCTGGTCGGCCGATACGCTGACTGAAGACCTGGACCTTAGCTACAGAGCGCAGATGAAGGGTTGGAAGTTCAGGTACCTGGAAAACTGTGTGGCGCCTGCAGAGCTGCCGGTGATCATGCCTGCCATTAAATCGCAGCAATACAGATGGAACAAAGGCGCTGCAGAAACTGCCCGGAAGAATTTAGGAAGGTTGCTACAGGCTAATATCAGACTTTCAATAAAAATACATGCGATATTCCATCTTTTTAGCAGTTCAGTATTTGTTTGCCTACTTATGGCTGCTATATTGAGCATACCAATGCTCTTCATAAAGGAAGCCAATCCTGGTATTGAAATGTTATTCGATCTGGGCAGTATTTTTCTTATTGGTTTTTTTTCTATAGCATTTTTTTACTGGATCTCGGCAAAGCAGATGCAGCCGAAGCATACCGGCAGATACTATTTTAAGTTATTTCCTGCCTTCCTGGTAGTATCCATGGGTATGTCTTTACATAACGGAATTGCCGTAGTTGAAGGGCTTTTGGGTAGAAAGACTGCATTTATCAGAACGCCAAAGTTCAACATTATCAATCGAAAGGATAGCTGGAAGAATAATATCTATATTAAACCGAAAATCAGCCCCCTTACTATCTTGGAAGGACTTCTAAGTCTCTATTTTATTTTTGGTGTTGTTGCAGGTATTCAGTTGCAGGATTGGGGATTAATTATCTTCCATGTGATGCTGGCTCTGGGTTTTGCGAGTGTATTCTACCATTCTGTAAAGCCACTAAAGCATGGTTAAAAGCGGATCGGGGTGGTTATTATACAAGGCTGCAGGAGTTTCTCTGCCCCTGTATGCCTGGTTGGCATATCTTGTGCCACGGTTTGAGTCTTTTCAGCTTATCAGCGGTTATTCTGTGCTATTTGGTTTATTTATGGTTATGTGGTTCTATGCCCGCACAGCTAAACAGGTGAGGTGGCTGTTGGTTTTTGCCATCTTATTACGGATGGTGCTGCTTTTCGCTTTTCCCGGTCTTTCCGATGACATCTATCGGTTTGTCTGGGATGGAAGGCTGTTTAACCAGAACATCCACCCTTTTTCTCATATTCCCTCCTATTATATGGATCCGGGTTCACCGGACGTCCCGGGCATTACGTCAAGTCTTTATTATCTTTTAAACTCTCCCAATTACTTTACTATCTATCCACCGGTAGCGCAATTCTTCTTTTCGGTAGCTACAGCTATTTTTCCTGCGTCTGTTCACGGCAGCGCCATAGTTATCAGGGCATTTATTATTTTGGCTGAATGTGGCAGTATTTGGCTCATCACCCGTATTTTATTTCATTATAAACTACCTGCAAAAAATGCATTGTTGTATGCTCTCAATCCACTGATCATATTGGAACTAACAGGCAATCTTCATTTTGAAGCATTTATGATCTTCTTTTTATTAGCAGGTACCTATTTTTTCATTACCGGAAAATCCCGAATGGCGGCATTGAGCTTAGCTTTCGCCATTGCCAGTAAGCTGCTGCCCTTAATGCTAATGCCATTGTTTATCAGGTGGCTGCACTGGAAGAAGCTCCTTATTTTTTATGCACTAATAGCAGCTTTCACATTGGTACTGTTCCTTCCCTTTCTTCATCAGGATCTTTTTAACGGTATGACCGCAAGCCTATCCCTGTATTTTCAGCGGTTTGAGTTCAATGCCAGCATTTACTACCTACTACGAGAGATAGGATTTTATACGGAGGGTTACAATACCATTCACATTTTGGGGAAATACCTGGCGCTGGCGGCTTTTCTTCTGATCATGGGGTATGCATTGCTACATAACCACAAGCGCATCAGGCTTCCCGAAGCTATGCTCTGGGTGTTACTATTTTACCTTTTTCTATCCACCACAGTTCATCCGTGGTACATCTCAACAGTGCTGGTACTTAGTATTTTCACGAGATTTCGATTTGTTATTTTATGGTCATTTTTGATATTTATGACGTATGTCGGTTATTCAGAGAGTGGATTTGAAGAAATTCTCTGGCTTACCACAACCGAATATGTGCTGGTTTTCGTTTTTATGTTGTATGAGATCTATAAGCATTATATTAAAAAAGGTCAAACGCAAAACAACGAGCAGTAAAATGCTTGTGCTGCTGGTTCTGTTGATATCTTCCAACTGTATGTCACAACAAGATTTTGATACTAAGCTAAAGTCTATTCTGGATGGTTCGGTGCCATTTATTTACGTTGATGACTTACGGAAGAAGCTTGAGACCGATCAAAATCTGGTTATTTTGGATACCCGTCAACCGGAGGAATACCATGTAAGCCACTTGAAGGGAGCCATTTTCATTGATTATGATCATTTTTCCAAGGATATGGTTGCGGGTATGGATAAAGACGCGCCTGTTGTGGTTTATTGCTCCGTGGGTTATCGGAGTGAGAAAATTGGTGAAAAGCTTAGGGAGTTGGGATTTAAGAACGTTTCCAACCTCTATGGGGGTATTTTTGATTGGAAAAATAAGGGCAATGATGTGGTAAATGAGCATGGCGTAACGGATAGCGTACATACGTATAATGCAAGTTGGTCGAGATGGTTAAAGAAGGGCGTTAAAGTCTATGAATAAACTCCTGATTATTTTTGTTAAAAACCCGGAATTGGGAAGAGTGAAAACGAGGTTGGCCAGGTCGTTGGGCGATGATGTGGCTTTGGCCATTTACCTCAGGCTGCTTACCCATACACAGGAAGTCATTGAAGATCTGGCTTTTGATAAAGCAGTGTACTATTCGAAATTTGTGGATTCAGAAGATAACTGGGAAAATAAACGCTACGAAAAGTATTTACAAAAGGGCGCTGATTTGGGAGATAAAATGTTTCATGCCATCAGCGAATCGTTGGCCAAAGGTTATGAATCTGTTTGCCTGATAGGTACTGATATTTACGAGCTTACTGCAGATGTGATCAAAGATGGTTTTATTAAACTGGAAACACATGACGTGGTGATCGGGCCTGCTAAGGATGGAGGTTATTATCTGATCGGGATGAAAAAAGCTTATCCCGAGATCTTTGACCTTCATCAATGGGGTATTTCGAATGTTTTCAGTGAAACTGTAAAACGGATAGAAAATAAGGGCCTCACTTATGCTCAGACTAAGTTACTGAATGATATCGATGAGCCGGAGGATTTGAAAGGGACGGACCTGGCAGTGTAGCGCGAAGATGTGGCGTTGACAAGCGATGGGATGGGAAGGGAAACCCGTCACTGGTTAATAGTCACTGGTTGACCAGTGACACAGGACTACAAGTGATCTTAATGTGAGTTCGATATAAGATGCCTGAAAAAAGGCGGTCATACTGCCTGTCCCGAACTTGTCTAACTTACCTCGGGGAGGCAGCCAACAACTTTTCGTTGATTTTGTGGATAATGACATAGCTTCAGAACGGCCTTGAGAAAATGGCGTTAAGAATTTCAATGCCACACGCACCCCTTATAAATCACACTGTTTGAGCCCCGTTTTTCACGGGGTGAGTTTGTGATTTGTCATCGCAGGCATTGAAATTTAGCCATTACTCACAGCCTTGACTTTTTTTGTTATCCCGAAAGCTTTATA